>JBAUWJ010000292.1:0-23019 GCA_049583715.1 Arenicellales bacterium
AAAATGCCGAGGTCGCAGGAGGAAGCGCACAGACGGGCCGCTGCCCTCGCCGCCGAGCTGGGCATGGAAGTGCCGCCGCAACGCGCCCGGGAGACCGCAGCGCTCAAGAAGAAGCGCAAAGTCGCGCTCGGCAGCTACGGCGTGCTGTTCAGTCGCTTCGACGAAGTGAAAGGGCCGAACGGCATGTTCCAGCAGCGCTTCAACGGCAGGTCGTTCTCCCCGAAGACCGCGCTCGTCAGAGCCTATCGCGAGTGGCGGGGCCGCTAGTCGAGCCGAAAACCGGGTCAGAGATCATTTTGCTCTGGTAACAATCCTGATACACGACGCAATACGCACAGGGTTCTCCCTTGACCCGCCGCCGTGCTTCTGATCCGGCACGCTGCGGACTCTTGCCGGTTTACTGACATCCACCCCCCTGGCACGGCAACCGTGGCAGTGGCAAAACTCGATGCAGTGTTCTTCGGGTAGAGGGAAACCGGGCCGGAGACTGATCCGGCCCTTTTATCTTGCTATGCTGCTTTCAAATCGGGCGACACCGTCTCCTGGCCCAAGAACAATACGAAAGAGCACCATGCAGGAGGAAATGAATGACCGACAACTCGCCCATTCGGCATGTTTCCGACACGGCATTTTGGATTGCCGAGTATCGCCATCTCGAGAGCCAAAGAAAGGACGCTCTCTTTCGAGATCCACTGGCGGGTAAACTGGCAGAAGCGGGAGGCATTCACGTAAAGGGTCTCAGAGGGGAACGGCGTGGAATGGCCTGGTCCGTGGCCCTGCGAACTATAGTCATTGATGACTATATTCTCGAAGGCATTCAAGAGGGTCTAGACGCTGTTCTGAATCTGGGAGCAGGGTTGGATACGAGGCCCTACCGTCTCGACCTTCCCTCTGATTTCGATTGGTACGAGGCGGACTTTCCCCCAATTATCGACTTCAAAACAAGAATGTTGAAAGACGATAACCCCGTCTGCAAACTTCGCCGGCGTGGCCTGGATCTGACTCGTCCTTCCGAGAGAAGACAACTCTTTGAGGAGATCAATGTCGCACACAAAAAGGTGTTGGTGCTCACGGAAGGCGTGATCATCTACTTGCCTGAATCTGAAGTGGCCTCGCTGGCCAATGCCCTTTACGAGGAAGAGCGCTTCCAGTACTGGATTGTGGACTATTTTTCTTCCCTTCTATGGAAGTTCATGGAAAGAGGACAGATGTTCAAGAGGATCAAGGAAAACGCGCCCTTTCAGTTCAGACCCGGTGACTGGGAGGGATTCTTCGCAGGGCATCACTGGCCCCTCAAAACGATGCGCTATCTGGGCGATGAGAGCCGAAGAAGAGGACGCGCTTTGCCCGCCCCTTGGATCTTGAGAATCATTGCCCCTCTCTTACCGAGGTCGCGCACTGAAGAATTTCGGAAAATGAGCGGTTATGCCCTTTTGGAAAGGAGTTGACCGCTTCGCGCGGTAATCCACGCGAGAGTGGCGCAGGCAAGCTGTACCGCACCGCCCAGCAACAGCGCCAGGCGCAGGCCCGATGTGCCGCCGCCGGCCAGTGCGTAGACCGCTCCCAGCGCCGCCACGCCCACCGTCGCTCCTGTCATCCGGGCGACGTTGACCAGGGCAGCCGCGGTGCCCGAGCGACGGGCGCGCACGGCGCCCACCGCCGCCCCCATCAGCGCACCGGTGGCCAGGCCCATGCCGAGGCCGGTCAGGGCGAGCCCGGCCTGTTTCGATGACGGACGGAGGATAGCGATATGCCGGGGCCGACGTTTCGACCGCTGTCGAGACATCGGGACGTCGTGCGGGTTACTCTATTGGCGGACCAGGAGAAACACCATGAGCCGTGAACCCAATGTCGCCGCCGTCGCCGCTTTAATGGCCGATCCCGCCCGGGCCACCATGCTCGCCGCCTTGATGGACGGGTGGGCCCTGCCGGCCGGGGAGTTGGCCCATGCGGCAAACGTCACCCCGCAAACCGCGAGCTCGCACCTGGCGAAGCTGCTCGCCGGCGAGCTGGTGGTCGTCGAGGCGGAGGGCCGGCATCGCTACTACCGACTTGCCGGCACCCATGTGGCCCAGGCGCTGGAAGGCCTCGCCGGCATCCACGCGGCCGAGTCCACCAGGCGGAAGGGACTCAGCCCGGGGGCCGGAAAGCTGCGCTTCGCCCGCTCCTGCTACGATCACCTGGCCGGCCGGCTCGGGGTCGCGCTCGCGCAGGCACTCGAAGAGCGGCGGCTGATCCTTCGTGCGGCGGACAAGCAGTTCGAGGTGACCCCCGAGGGCGCCGAGTGGTTTGCGGAGATCGGCATCGACGTATGCAGCGTCAAGCCGATCCGGCGCGGCCTGGCTCGGCAATGCCTCGACTGGACCGAGCGGCGCCATCACCTGGCGGGTCCGCTCGGGGTCGAGCTACTGCGCACGCTGTGCGCCAACTCGTGGCTGCGCCGCCTGAAGGGATCCCGCGGCGTTCAGGTCACGCCGAAAGGAGACATCGAGCTCAGGAGGTCGCTGGGCATCGACGTTCGCGCGCTCGCTGTCGAGAAGGTATAGGAGGAGAAGCGACGGAGGAACCGAGGTACACGCATGATACCGCAGATCGATATTTCCGCGCTGTTCGGTTCCGCATCACCGGGGCGCGATGCGGCCGACCGCGCGGTCATGGAAGCCGCCGCCGGCATCGGCTTCATGATCGTGACCGGTTTTGCCGGCGCCGAATGGCTCGTACCGGGGCGTCGTAAGCGATTGCTGAAGATCTTTTCGCTGCCGGAGGCGGAAAAGAAGAACCTGTGGCGATGGAATTTCGACAACTCCCGCCCAAACGTCTACCGCGGCTGGTTTGCCCTGCAGCCCGGTGCCCTCTCGCACAAGGAAGGCATCGACATGGGTCCGGATGTCGCCCACGGCGATGCCCTGATCGACCCGTCCGATCCGCTCTGCGAAGCGACGCCCCTGCCACCGGAGTCGCTGGTCCCGGGCTGGCGCGGGGCGATAGCCGACTACTACCGCGCCATGGAAAAGACGGGTGCTGTGCTGATGCGCTCGATTGCACGCGGATTGGCGCTCGACGAGACCATCTTCGACGAGGCTTTTCATCACGGCATTTCGACGCTGCGGCTCGCCCGCTATCCGACAAGAAGCGAGAACGCACCCCAACCGGCCGATCCCGCCGTCGTCGGCGGCGCGCATGTCGACTCGGGCTTCGTCACCCTCCTGGCACAGGATGGGGTGGAGGGACTGCAGGCACAGGCGCGTTCCGGAGATTGGGTGCCCGTACCGCCGCGCGACGGCACACTGGCGGTCAATTTCGGCGGACTCTTGCAGCGCTGGAGCGGCGGCCGCGTGCGCGCCACGCGGCACAGGGTGATGGCACCGGGGCGCGAGCGCTTCTCGATCCCCTTCTTCTACGAGCCGCGCGCGGACGCCGAGATCGCGCCCTTGCCGATCGCGGGGGCGGAGCCGTTCGAGCCCTTCCTCTACGGCGACTATCTCTGGGAGATGACGACGAAATTCGTCGAGCAGCGAGGCATCAGCCATCTGCGCCAGCCTCGCCGCGCCACTGCCTGACTTGATGGAGGGGACACCCATTAACCGGCTGCGGTCAGCCCGGCGATGGAGGGCTTTTGGAGTCTCTCGGGCCGAAGACACGCACCCGGACCGCGAGACGTGGTCCTACGTGCTGCTCGCGGGAGAACCGAGGCGGATCAGCGCTCAACCGAAGACGGGCAGCCGCGCCTTGGTTCAGTCAGGATGTTCGATCAACCGACTCGCGTTGCGGCCAGCGGTGGCGAAAGACCTCATCGACGATCGCGTCCAGGCTGCTCTCCATCTCGCGACGCCGCTGCCGCGTCTCGTGGGCCACCCGTTCACGCAGCGCCCGCGCCTCCTCATTCCGGCGCTCCGCTGAGCTTTGCTCGAAGGGGGCGATCGCGCGCTGCAGCCGGCGTTCCGTGCGCGTCATTAGATTCCGGGCCCACAGCCGGGCCTCGGACAAGGCCTGCGCCGCGTGCGTGCGTTCACGCTCGATTTCCTCGTTGGCCCGCTTCTCGGCTTCCAGTACCTGTTGAATGGGGTTTATGTCGGACATGGTCAGCCGGGGTGGAATTGACATACGTCATTACTACAGGTATGCCGGATTGCTCATCATACGATAAATCATCATCGAGTTCCGCGATCCTCGTGAATCCAGGCCGAGCTCCACAATTCGCCAACTCCCACGCCCGTGCGCGAGCCCGGTTGGGACGCATGCCCGGGCCTCCGGAATGGCGGTATATCGCGGAGGCGGCGGACCTCGATGCCGCCATACAGCGGATGCGCGCAAGTGGGCTGGCGCACTGGGTCGGCGACCTGCCGGGCGCTCCGGACTTGTCCACCATCGAGCAAACGCTGATGCGAAGCGTGGTGCAGCTCGTTCGAGACCTGAAGCGATGGCTGCCTCCCGGCTGGGATGGCGTTCGTCGCTGGTTGGACGATGGCGTCGGCCTCGTATACGTCCGAGCGTTGCTTCGACCGACGCGGCTGGAGCTGCCCGCCGGCGTCGATCCCGCGCTCCAGGAAGCGGCCGCGGCTGATCCCGCGGACAGGCGCTCCATCCTCGCGAAGACCCGCTACGCCCGCTACCTGGGAGACGGCGTACCGACCATGGACCGCTGGCTCGGCGCCTTCCCGGCGGCACTGCCGCAAACCCGCGGCCGGGAAGCGTACGTGCTGGCGCGGCTGCAGAAGCTTGCCGCGGACCACTTGGGATCTCTTGGGGAGGTGCGCCGTCAGTGGCAGCGCACGGACGATCCGGCGGCACTGGACGCGGACATCCAGTGGCGCCTGCGCGAGGAGCTCGAGCGGAACTTGCGGGACCTGCTCGGCGGTTACCCGTTCCATGCCGGATTCTTCCTGGTCTGTGCGCTGCTGGAGCTGCTGCAGTTCGAGCGGTGCCGCGCCCTGCTGATGGCGCGTGCATACGGCTGGGAAGCGACCGGGGTCCTGTAGGCTCCCACCGTGTTTCGAGCACCGACAATGGCCTGGGTCGATCTGCTGGTGGACCGGGGCTCGGTTCCCGAAGCACTGCACCGCCTGGGCGAGCACCGCCTTATCGAGCTGCGCCCCTACGACCGCCGCGAGCCGCTTTTCCAAGTGGCGGCGGACGAAGGCCTGCTGGAGAGGCTGATCCGCGTCCGGGAACGGCTGCAACGCTACGCCGCCTACCTGCCGGCGCCCGCAGCGCCGGCTTGGGCCGGTCCGTCGATGCAATCGACCGAAGACGTCCTCCCGCAGCTCGAGCGCACCGCTGAAGCGTGGCTGGGGGAGGCCAGACCCGTGATCCGCAAGCTGGAGGCCACGCTCACGCGGCTGGAACGATATCGCCTGCTCGGGCGGTGCCTGGCTGCCCTCCCCGACCACGCCGCCGAATTGCAGTACTTTGTCCGGCCGACGCATCCCAGGGCCGCGCGCTACGTGCCCGTCGTCGCCCTCGGAAAGGCCGATGACCGGGACTTGTTCGCGGCCGGCTCGGAGGACGCCCGGTTCGAGGCGTACCCTCTGCCGGGCGACCCCGAGCGAACCGTGTTCATCGGCTTCATCGACCGCGAGGCGCTTGCGGAGCTGGAGCGGCTGGGCCACGCGCGCGGCGTCGACTTCGCCGCGGTCCCGGAAGGGCTCGCGGGCGACCCCCGCGAGGCGACTCGCCGTCTCGAGGCGATGGTCGAGGCCGAAACGCGTCGCGAAAGCGAGCTGCGCAGCGAACTGAATGCCATCGCGGCGGCGCAGCGGATGGCGGAATGTCTCGGACTCCTGCACAGGCAGGTGTGGATCCAGGAGGCCCTGAGTGACGCGCTGTCGGGCACCCGCTTCGTGTGGTTGGGAGGATGGGTTCAGCTACGTCGCTATTCCATGCTGGTGCGCGTGCTGGAGGATGCGGGCCTACCATTCCTGGTGAACCACGACGTCGCCGGCGATCACGGCGAGCCGCCCGTCGAGCTCGCGAACCCCCGCTGGGTCCGCCGGTTCGAGGTGTTCGCGCGGGGATTCGGCATGCCGTCGCCCAACGAGGTCGACCCCAGCCCGCTGCTCGCCGTCGTGACGCCGCTGATGTTCGGGTACATGTTCGGGGACGTCGGCCAGGGGCTGGTGGTGGCCGGCGCCGCCTGGCTGTTGCGCGACCGCTTCCCGATTCTGTCACTGCTGGTGCCCGCGGGGCTGGTGGCGGCGGGATTCGGACTCCTGTTCGGTTCCTTGTTCTGCAATGAGCGGGTGCTGCCGGCGTTGTGGCTTCATCCCATGGAAGAGCCCATGACGCTGCTGCTGATCCCGGTGGCATTCGGCTTTCTGTTCACCCTGACCGGGATAGCCCTGTCCGGCGTCGAGGCTCGCTGGGGTGGTACGGCGGGTCCCTGGTGGCGGCGCACGTTTCCGTTGATGATGATGTATACAGCGGCGGCGCTGGCCGTCCGGTACGCCGATGCCGCGCTGGCGCTCGGCCTGAGCGGGCTAGCCGTTTACACGATATGCCTGGCATCGGAGCAATACCGGCGCGGGGGGCTCGCCGGCGCCGCCGGGCATCTGGTCGGCAGCCTGCTGGAGTTGCTGGAGACTCTCGTACAACTGTTGATCAACACCGTTTCCTTCGCCAGATTGGGAGCATTCGCCCTGGCGCACGCGGGCCTGGCTTCCGCCGTGGTCACCCTGGCGGCGATACCGGACTCGCCCTGGGTGGGATGGCTGATCCTGGTGCTGGGCAACGTTCTGGTGATCGCCCTGGAAGGGCTGGTGGTCGCCATACAGACGACGCGGCTGGTGATGTTCGAGTTTTTCCGGCGTTTCTACACCGGTTCGGGGACACCGTTTCGGCCCCTTGCACTACCGGAGACCGCCGGCGCCGGCCCGATGTGACACTCATCTGACGGAGACGCAATGATGCATAACAAGAAGTTGAGACTGTTAGTGGGGTTCGCCGCGAGCGCCGCGGTGCTGGCGACGCTGCTTTACACCGCAGTGGCACTGACGTCGACCGCGGTCCTCGCCGCAGTGGGCCAGGGAGGAGGCGTGCCGATCCATCCGGACGTCCTGCGGTGGGGCTACGCCGCGGCCGCGCTGGCAACCGGCCTGTCGGCGATCGCGGCGGGGATCGCGGTGGGCAACGTCGGCGCGGCGGCCATCGGGGCAATCGCGGAGAAGCCCGAGCTGTTCGGCCGCACGCTGGTGTTCGTCGGGCTCGCGGAAGGCATTGCGATCTACGGGCTCATCATCTCCATCATGATCCTCAACCGCCTGACCTGAGCATGGGCCTGCGGGTGGCTTACGTCGGTGAACGGGAAACCGGCCTCGGGTTCCGGCTCGTGGGCGCCGCGACGTACGCACCGGGCGCCGACAGGCGGGACGTACTGGAGGCACTGCATGCCGCGCGGGAACAGTCGGACCTGGTGCTCCTGGACCTGGAGTTGTCCGCCCTGGTCCACGATGAGCTCGACGCCATGCTGATCGATCAGCCGGTGCCGCCCGTGGTGGTGCTCCCCGGAATCAAGTCCGACCGCGGCATGCCGGGGGATGCCCTGGCGCGGGCGCGGCAGGAACTGGGTATCGGGTAGCGACGTGAACGACGCTCCTGAATCAGGCAAGGAACCCGAACCGCCTCTCGAGTTTGATCCGAAACACGTCGACGCCTTCCTGGCGAAGATCCGTGCAGACCGGGACCGGGAGCTCGCCGCCATCAGGCGGCGCGTTCAAGCCGAGACCACGAAAATCCGCCGGGAAGGCCACCAGGCGGCACGGCGGACGGCACGGGACATGCTCGCCGGCGTCCGCGAGCGCGAGCGCCGGGAGCACGACCGTTTCCTGTACAAGGTCCGCACCGAGCTGGTGCGCGAGCGCTGGTCGATTCTCGAGGATCTGCGCGGGCAGGCACAGGACGCCGTGCGCGAACGCTTCGAGGCGGCCTGGCACGACCCGGAACAGCAGTGGGTCTGGTGCCGCCACTGGATCGACGCGGCGCGCGAGCTCGCCGGCGGGGCGCCGCTCAAGATAAGACTCGGCCAGGGCGTGGAACCGGTCGCTCAGAAGATCGAGCAGCGTCTCGAGTCCTACCCGGGCGGATGCTCGCTGCACGCGGACGCCCATGGGTCCGCGGGCATCCTGGTGTCCTGGCCCGACCACTGCCTGGATGGAACCCTGACGCCGCAGATCGACGATGCGACGGACGAAGTCATGGATCGGCTCGTCGATCTGCTCAATCCCTCCGGTGCCATGGAAGAGAATCATGAGCCGGGCTGAGGTCTACTGGGTCAACGGGCCGGTGCTCAAGGCGCGGGCTGAAGGTCCCTTCCAGATGAAGGAAGCGGTGTTCGTGGGCGACGCCCGCCTGGCGGGCGAGGTGATACGGCTGGATGAGGGTGCGGTGACAATCCAGGTGTTCGAGGACACCACCGGTCTCAGGCCGGGCGCCGTCGTCGAAGGCAGCGGGCTGCCCCTGGCCGTGGATCTGGGCCCCGGCATGCTGGGGGCGATGTTCGACGGCATCCAGCGGCCACTGGTGGAAATCGCCCGGCGCTACGGCGACTTCTTCGGCGCCGGCGTCGACGTCCCGGCCCTGGACCCGGAGCGCGCCTGGGCCTTCGAACCGGCCCTGGAGGCAGGCAGTGAGGTCCGGCCCGGAGCCGTGCTCGGACAGGTGCCGGAGACCCGGGACATCGCTATCCGCGTGCTCGTGCCGCCCCGCGTGCAGGGCCGGCTCGAGTGGATCGCGGCGTCCGGCGAGTACCGCATCGACGATCCGATCGCTCGTATCGGCGGGGGTGAGACTTCGACGGAAGTCACGCTGCGCCAGCGATGGCCGATCCGGCGGCCTCGGCCGGTAGCGCAGCGGATCGCGCCCCACGAGCCGCTCATGACCGGGCAGAGGGTGATCGACACCTTCTTCCCCGTCGCCAAGGGCGGCGCCGCCGGCATGCCCGGGGGGTTCGGGACCGGCAAGACGGTGCTGCTGCAGACGCTCGCCAAGTGGAGCGACGCCGACGTCATCGTCTATATCGGCTGCGGTGAACGCGGCAACGAGATGGCGGACGTACTGGACGAGTTTCCGAAGCTCGAGGATCCGCGCACCGGCCGCCGGCTGCTGGAGCGTACCGTGCTGATCGCCAACACTTCGAATATGCCGGTGGCGGCACGCGAGGCTTCCATCTACACCGGCATCACGGTGGCGGAATACTTCCGGGACCAGGGCTACGACGTGGCCCTGTTCGCGGACTCCATCTCGCGCTGGGCGGAGGCGCTGCGCGAGATCTCCGGCCGGCTGGAGGAACTGCCCGCCGAGGAGGGCTATCCTGCTTACCTGCCCACGCGGCTGGCGGAGTTCTTCGAACGCTCCGGCCGAATCAGGACCCTGGCGGGCGAGGACTCGTCGTTGACCGTGGTGGGCACGGTTTCGCCCCCCGGCGGGGACTTCTCGGAGCCGGTCACGGCGCATACCCGGCGATACGTGAAGGGCTTCCTGGCGCTTGATCGCGAGCGCGCCCAGGCACGGTTCTACCCGGCGATCCATCCCCTGCAGAGCTACTCCGGGTACGTCGCCGACACCGAGCGCTGGTGGGCCCGGCATGGCACGGTGCGCTGGGGCGAGCTTCGCCGGCGCATGCTGGAGCTGCTCGAGGAGCAGGCCCGGCTGGAGAAGATGGTGAAGATCGTCGGCCGCGACGCCCTGCCGGCGTCGCAGCGCCTGGTACTGGTGTGCGCGGAGGTCATCACCGAAGCCTTGCTGCGCCAGTCGGCGTTCTCCGAGAACGACCGATACTGCTCGCCGGAGAAGCAGTCGCAAATGCTCCAGGTGATCGACTACTTCCTGCAGCACGCGGAGCGGGTCGTCCAGTCCGGCGCCGACCCGGACCGGCTGCTCGAGCTGCCGACGACGCGCCGCATTCTTCGCATGGGAGAGGACGTACCCAACGACCGCCTGGAGGACCTGGACAAGCTGATCCACGATACGGAAGCCGCATTCGCCGGCCTGCGGCCGGGGGCCGCCACCGAAAAACAGGAAGCGGACGGATGACGCAGGCACGGACACGACTGCTGCACACCGGCGTCACCGGCATCCAGGGGCCGTTGCTGTTCGTACGCAACGTCGAGGACGCGGGCCTCTACGATCGCGTCGAAGTGCTGGCGCCGGATGGGAGTCGCAGGCTGGGACGGGTCGTCTCCATCGCGGACCGCAGCGTCGTGGTCGAAGTGTTCCAGGGGTCTGACGGCCTGTCGCTGGACGAGACTCGCCTGAGGTTCCTGTCCGAGCCGGTACAGCTCGCCGTGGGACCCCACATGCTCGGCCGTATCTACGACGGCGTCGGCGCCCCCATAGACGGCGGACCGGCGACGGTCGCCGCCAAGCGCCTGCGGGTGGACGGAAACGCCATCAACCCGGTGCGCCGCGACGTTCCCAGCGAGTTCATCGAAACCGGCATTTCAGCCATCGACGCCATGAACTCGCTGGTGCGCGGCCAGAAGCTGCCGATCTTCTCCGGCAGCGGGCTGAATCACGACCGCCTCGCCTCGAACATCGCGCGCTTCGCCCGGCTGCGGGGCGGGCGCGCCGAAGAGTTCGCCATCGTGTTCGCGGCCATCGGCGTCACCTTCGACACCGCCGAGCATTTCCGCCGGGAGATGGACGAGTACGGTGCCTTGGAGCGCATGGCCCTGTTTCTCAACCTGGCCAGCGATCCCAGCGCGGAGCGCCTGCTGACGCCGCGCGTCGCCCTGACCGCCGCCGAGTACCTGGCCTACGAGGAGGGCCGCCACGTGCTGGTGATCCTCACCGACATGACGAACTATTGCGAAGCCCTGCGCGAGGTATCTTCCAGCCACGGCGAGGTGCCGAGCCGCAAGGGCTACCCGGGCTACATGTACTCGGATCTCGCCACCATCTACGAACGCGCCGGCCGGATCCGCGACCGCGCCGGGTCCATCACCCAGATGCCGATCCTGACCATGCCGAACGACGACATCACCCACCCCATCCCGGACCTGTCCGGCTATATCACCGAGGGTCAGATCGTGCTCGACCGTGACCTCGAGCGGCTCGGCATCTTTCCCGCCATCGCGCTGCTGCCCTGCCTGTCGCGGCTGATGAACAAGGGCATCGGCGACGGCATGACCGACGCCGACCACCCCGCCCTCGCCGTGCAGCTCTACTCGTCCTACGCCCAGGCGCGGCATCTCAAGCTGCTGTCCAACGTCGTCGGCGAGGAGGGACTGGCCGAGTCCGACCGGGCACTGCTGCGCTTCGGCGAGCACATGGACAACGAGTTCCTGCACCAGGGGGACCAGCGCCGCAGCCTGGAGGAGACCTTCGAGGCAGGCTGGCGGCTGCTGGCGCGGTTGCCGGACGAGGCGCTGGTGCGCCTGTCCGATGCCCAGATCCAGGACCACGTGGCTCCCCGCCGCCATGCCTGAGGCTCCGTCCAAAACCCGGCTCCTGGAGCAGCGTGCCGAGCGCGCCATGGTGCGGGAAGGCAAGTCGGTCCTGGAAGACCGCCGCGACCTGCTCGCCCACATGCTGATCGAGCAGGTCGACGAGGCCGGGCGGCTTTCCGCGCAGGCCGATCGTGCCCTGTCCCTGATGCGCCGCCTCCTGCGGCGGGCGATTCTGCGCCACGGCGTGGAGGGGCTGGTGGTGTGCGCCGTGGAGGATACCGGTCTGGCGGCGCCCCACTGGCGCATCGAGAACCGCCTTGGCACGCCGTGGCTGAGCTCGGGGCCTGGGGAGGCGGCGCCCGCGCCGGAGCAGCCCGGCGTGGAGGCCGGCCTGGAAGAGTCCGTCGAACTGGCGGGCGCCCGCCGCACGCTCCGGGACCTGCTCGCGGTGCTGGCGCGGCTGGCGGCCGTGGAGAACAACCTGGTGCGGCTTGTGGACGTGTTCCGGCGCACCCAGCGGCGCGTGAACGCCCTCGAGCATATCGTGCTGCCGGAGTTGAACCACGCCATCAAGGAGATGGAGGACCGGATGGACGAGATCGAGCGCGACGACCTGGTGCGATCCCTTCTCATCAAGCGGCACCGTGCAAGAACCGGCTCAGAGACTATCTCTATCTAATGTTCCTGATTTGAGACGACGAACACACCGGGTTGTTCCTTGACCCGCGGGTGACCTGGCTCGCCCAGACGGGTCTGCCGCCGTGTCATGACCTCAATCTCCTCCTCGAAGTGAGAACGACCCACGACCAGTTCATGATTCAGGACCGCACGGACCTGGTGGAGCATACCGGCGTGTACTCCGTAGCGGTGCTTGCGGGAGCTGCCCGGTTCCCCCTGGCCTGCGCCGCATCGTGCCGCCAACACCATCCGTCAGATTGTCTGCGGTATCGGAACACGCCATGGTGAGAATACTCATCGCCGGCAAAATCCAGGAGAATCGATGACCAGCGACGCTGCAGGAAGTCTGTTGGAGACGACGAAGTACGAAGCCGCGCTGCAGGACTACCTGCACGTCAAACCGCCGTCGGCCCTCGACAAGGCCGGAGTGAACCTGTTCTTCGACCGCGAGCGGCGAATTCCCCTGCCCTGGTCCGACATCCTCGCGGATCTGACCGTCACCGGCGGCACAACCACACCCATCCGCCAGTACTTCGAGCGATCCTGGGGCCTGTCCGATTCGCCTGCGAAGGACGATGATGCCAAGCGCCTCGGAGAGTTCCTCGTGGCGCTCCCGCAGGACGGCGCGACCTTCGTGACCCTGACCTTTGCGACGAAGTCGGAGAAGGCCAAGGTCTCGGTCGAGGGAACGGACCTCGAGGGCGATGTCGTACCCACGGGCATAGACGCCGTTCCCCAGCAAGTGACCGAGGGCCTCGTAATCGCGGACGGCTACGGCCGCCACTACGTATGCACGACCGAGGGCGCCGTCGGGGCCGACGAATTTGCGACGCTGGACGCCTACGAGACCTTCTGGCGCCGCAAGCTCGAGAGTGTCGAGATCTGCTTCAAAGTAGAGGACCCCGCCGCCGTGCCGCCGGGCACGACCCAGGTCGAGCATGTCGACCTGCGGGCACGGGCGATACTCGAGGCCTACGACGAGCTCGTCGCCTTGCGCGACTTCGACGATAAGCTTCAAGGGTCGATCGACGATGCCACGAAAGACAAGCTCGTGAACGCCGTCGCCATGCTGAATATCGAGGAGATCGATAAGCTCCAGCAGTCCGTCACCTCGTTGAAATTGCGCCGTTTCGATATCAAGCGCCGCCTCGAGCGGCTCGTCCAGCGCGCCGGCGAGCTCGGCTATCTGCTGTTCCTCGAGGACAGGAAGGGGCTCAAGTTTCCGGACGGCACGACTCGCCCGACCATCGCGGCGGGCGAGCTCTACCGGCAGTTTCGACGAGAGTACCGCTGGACGACGACGATCGATCGCGTCGAGTGCACCGCGCGACAGGGTTTGCGCAAGGTGACGAGTTTCTTCGGTATCGAATCGCCCGAGCCGCGGCGCTGGAAGGAGAAGAAGTCGCACGCCCAGACGATCATCGACGTCCGGCGCGTCGACGTGAACGAGGATCCGCTGACCGACAGGATCAACGAGCTCGGCAAGACTCACAGCGTTTACGTCTTCGCACAGACGCCGAACGGCTACTGCACGAGCGACGACGTGCCGCTGCGGGACATCATGTTCCGCTGTGAGCGCGACGAGGCGTTCCGGCAGCAGTGTGCCGTCTTCATCCCGGTGGTCGAGCGCTCGGTAACGGGCCGGACGATCGTTTCGGGCTACAACGCCTTTCTGGCGCCGCTCCCGGGGATTGCGCCCACCGATTTCCCACGGCTTTC
This sequence comes from Arenicellales bacterium, assembly GCA_049583715.1. Taxonomy (GTDB): domain Bacteria; phylum Pseudomonadota; class Gammaproteobacteria; order Arenicellales; family JAANXG01; genus JAANXG01. The sequence goes on from JBAUWJ010000292.1 coordinate 13,779, forward strand.
CGTGCAGGAGTCCCTGTCCTACAGAATGGTATGGAAGGAGACCTGTCTGGGCGAGGTCGCGAACGTCGTCAACCTCGCACCGGGCGAGAGCCGCTCGATCACGGTCAGGCGGTCCTACGAGCAGGAGACCGTCTACAGCGAGCGGCGAACGAGCGTGCTGGATCTGCAGGAAAGCGAGACGAGCGATATTGCGACCGAAGTGGAGCGCCAGATGGAGCGCACCAACGAGGCCGGCTGGAACCTGAGTGTGTCGAGCTCGGCATCCGCGCCCGTGGGGGGCTCAGGCGTTTCGGCATCGGCCTCGAGATCTTTCGGCTACAACCAGTCGCTCAAGTCGTTCAGCAAGTCGATCAACAAAGCCGTGCGCAAGGCTTCGCAGGCCATAAACCGCAGGGTGAGAGACGAGGTCACGACGGACACGCGACAGACGACCAGGGTCAGCAACTTCGACGAATACACATCGACGATCAGCAACATCAACGAGGGAAGGACGCTGAACCTCGTATTCTACAAGCTCCGCAATCGCTTCGACTGCGGATTGTTTCTCGAGGACCTTCGATTCCGCGTGACACCCAGCGTCGAAATCATCGCGGGCAGCGGTCTCAAGGACGTCGTGACGTTCGAGGTCGGCGATCTCGACGCGATGCTCGACGAGTTCTCGCTCGCTCGCTTGCCGGTCGACATGGACGAGACGAACGAGCTGCGCTACTGGCGATTGGTTACGGGCGAGCTGGACAGGATCCTGCAGACGGAGTACGCGAAGCCGAAGGGACGCATGACGAGTGGACGCGGCACACCGACGACGGCGATGGCCATCAACTTCGACCCTCCTGCTCCCGGTGAATCGGAGAACCTGATGAAGGCCGTCGAGTCCGAGAAGGATCTGCGCGAGAAGCAGCGGCAGGCCAGGAAGGATCAGGACAAGCTGGCGGCCAGGCTCCTCGAGCTGACTCGCGAGAACTTCGACAAGGCGCGCGACTCGCTGAAGCACCGCCTCGACGGGATCTCGCTGATCGGGCAACAGATACACGGCCAGGTGGATGATGTCATCGAGTTGGTCGCTCCGGGCTTGTATGTCGATGCCATCGTGGGCTCCGTGCCGAGCACGGAGGCCTATTCGGAGCGCATGCGCGAGCAAACCATCGAGACGAAGATGGCCGAGGTCGCCTTGAAGCGCGCCGATGCGCGGTACCGGCTGTCGCTCGCCGGCCGGATGGGCGAGGGCGGCAACTGGATCGTCGGTGTCATGCCCTACAAGGAACGCAATGCACTGATGCTCGGTCTCAGGGCGCCGCTGTCACCGGGCGAGTGGCGGCTGGTCATCGACGGCGAGGATGTGGGCGCCGTTCCCGCGGACGAGGCCGGTAATTACATGGTCACCGTGACAGTGGACGACGCTGCCCTCCTGTCGGACGACGGGCTCATGTCCCGGCGAGTGGAGCTCAGGAACGCAGAAGAAGGGCGAGTCGTCACGCGGTTCCCGGCCGCGGTGACGTCCTGATCCGGCATGGCCCTGCTCGATGCCTCCATGGGGGCCGTACGCATCCGGCCGACGCAGGGCCTCGAACGACATCGCGGCCCTGATCTGCTGGCTACACCCGATGGCTGGGAACCCCTCGCGGCCGAATACTACTTCGGTCGTGTGCGGCGCCGACTCAGCGGCAACTCGCTCGCTGCGGTCGCCGCTTCGAGAAGCTGGACATTCGCGGCGCTGATCGTGGTCCACATGACACCGGACTGGCGAGGCGCGGCCGTGGGGCGGCAGGCCGGTGTCGTCCGCGGAGCGGTCTCTCGCCGTTACCGAGTTTGTGTCGTGCAGCGCCAGGAGGCTCATGTGACCGGCAATGCGGCCATCCGCGCAACCCTGCCGCAACCCATCGCCGACGTTCTGAATGGGTACCCTGATCTCGAGTTCTATGCAGGCCTGTCCGGCAACGCACTCACCGCGACCCGGCCCGCCGGACACAACGGTGCGGCGCGAACGCTCGGATCGACACTTCGAGCGGGATCGGACGTCATCGTCGTCGGGCAATCCCTCGGCCAGTGCATCGACAGTACGATACTGGGCCGGATGCCGAACCAGCAGTTGACCCCGGGAGCACCGTATGAGCCCGGCCTGCTCGATCTCGGGATATCCGTGACCACGTCTCGCCGCGCGCTGCTGCCCTGTGAGGAGAATCCAAGTCCCTATTTCGATCTCAATATGACGGGCGTGCGCGCACCTCCCGCACCGGCGGCAGCCGCGAACGCCGAGCCGGCGGCAGCGACGAATGCCGCTCTGGCGGCGGCGACGGATGCTGCACTCGCGGCACCCACGGAGCCGTGAATATTTCCGGGCATCGAGACGGATGAAAAGAGATCAAACGATGCCTCCAGGCGTTGCCACGCGCCAACAATTGGCGCCGCCCGCCGGCGCCTGGAAGGCCGGAGGCGGCGCCCTGCGTGCTCCCCGGCGCTTTCACGGCAAACCGTACGGCGAATAGCGAAACGATCGGAAGGAGGATCCACCGTGCCCAAGAACATCGTCGTCTGCTGCGACGGCACCGGCAACGAATACGGCAACGAGAACTCCAACGTCCTGAGGCTGTTCGGCCTGATCGTGCGGGACGGCGAGCGTCAGGTCGGCTATTACGATCCAGGCCTCGGAACGATGAGCGGCATTCCGGCCCTGACAAAGACAGTGCGCGCGATCGACAAGACCCTCGGTCTCGCCTTCGCGAAAGGAATCACCTCGAACATCGAGGACGCCTACATCTATCTCATGGATCGCTACGAGCCCGGTGATCGGATCTTTCTCTTCGGGTTCAGTCGCGGTGCCTACACAGTTCGAGCACTGGCGGCGATGATCCACGCTTGCGGACTCCTCGAGAAGGGCAGCGAGAACATGGTTCCCTACGCGTCGAAGATGTTCAAGCGGCCGGTCGACCCGAATCTGAGGCCGGGCTTCCGGCTGACCTTCAGCCGCGAGTGCAAGCCTCACTTCCTCGGCGTCTGGGACACGGTGAGCTCGGTCGGCTGGATTTACGATCAAGTGAAGCTGCCGTACACGGCCAACAACCCCGATCTCAGCGTGCTGCGCCATGCCGTGTCGATCGACGAACGTCGTTGCTTTTTCAGACAGAACCTGTTCGGCAAGGGCTATGCCGGCCAGGACATCAAGGAAGTCTGGTTTGCGGGCGTGCACTCCGACGTCGGTGGCGGCTATCCGGAGCCCGAGAGCGGCCTCGCAAAGATTCCGCTGACCTGGATGGTCCGGGAGGCTGTCGCCGCGGGTCTGCTCATCGACGAAGCGGTCTACGCCGAGACCCTGCCGTCGACGTCGAACGACACATTCGTCGCGCCCGACCCTCTGGGTCCCGTGCACGAGTCGCTCAGCGGCGCCTGGCGCATTGCCGAGTACTTCCCCAAGCGCTACTACAACTATGAGCTGGGGCGGGAAACCTGGAAGATTCCGATGGGCGAGACACGGCGGATGCGCGAAGACTGCGTCGTGCACGCGAGCGTCGTCGAGCGTATGTCCGGGCTCCGCTATCGGCCACCCAATCTACCCGGCACGTACCGGGTCGAGGAATAGCCAAAAACCGCGCTAGAGAGCACGTTCTCTAATATTCCTGATATGCGAGACGCAATGCGCACCGGGGTCTTCCTTAACCCGCGGGCGGCTCGCTGCTGTTGCCGCGCTGGGTATGCAGAAATGTTACCCGGGTCGAATATCAGGAACAAATGCTCTGTGACCCGGTTTCTCCTGGACGGGGGGTACCGCGAAGGTGGGCCGGTTGATAGACTCTCTCTATGTGTCATTCGAACAATGGGGATTGGATCCCAGACCGCTCGAGGCCGTGGTCAAGCGGCTTTCATCAACCCACGGACGCCGCGATGAGGAAGCCCAACGATGCCGCGTAAGCCTAACTATTCCTTCGAACGCAACCAGCGCGCCAAGGCCAAGGCGGACAAGCGGGAGGCGAAGCGGCAAGCCAAGCTGGCCGCCAGGGCGCAAAGCAAGGAGGAGGCGGAGGTGACGGCCGATGATGCCGGCGCTGATCGGGCTGCAGGCGCGGTGGAGGAGAAATAGGCCGGGATCGCGGAGAAACCCGCGGATTCGGCCGCTCGGCTCCCCGAACCGCCCGCCCGCGATCGGACGGAAAGGGGCCGATTCCGAGGTCCTATTATTCCCGTCTTGCGGCCAGGGACGAATTTCCGTTCTCTTGGTCCGCGGATGCCTTCTATGAAGATATTGTTGATTCTCCTTTCTTGTCTCCTGACAAGCGCGGCGGCGTCAGCCGCAATGGAACCGCTGCCCGTGGGAATGACGGCTGTGCCCCTGGCGGGAATCGTCAACGACCGTGATACGAGCATCAGCTACCTGAGACTCATGTTGAACGCTCGCGCGGCAGTTCGCGGAGTATACGTTGAGACTGATATTGACGCAGGCAATGATCGGAAAGTGGCGTCGAAAAATGTCTACTGGCTCGAAGGAATCGAAAGCCGGGAGGGCATTGTTCTGGGAGGCGGACAGGGCGTCAAGGCGATCCTACTACAGGGCGACATCGACTCCGAGGGCGGTCGTGGCTCATTGGTCATCAAGTATCTGACCAACGGCTTATTCATGAACTACGCGGAATGCAGGGTCCTGCTGAGACGCGTGAGTTCCCACGACTGGAAACTGGTTAACGCATACAACGGTCGGCTCATCAACCGCGTCGAGGTAAGGACCTGGCTTCTCGGGATCTCCACCTTGGCCAACGTCTGTCCTGAGGCCGCCTCATAAGCCGAAGGGACGTGTCCGGGTCCTCGCTCCGAGCCTGTACATGCTCGTTCGCAAGTGTGGGAGACGCGACGATGGGCTTCGAACCAGTGAAATGGCCTTCCAGGCGGCGAACGATACTTTGCTGCGGTCCACGAGACCGACTTGGCGCCCATACGCATTCCACTAGTACTGCAGATTCTCCACCGAGTGCTGTAGTCTCTCCGACCCGGTGATACGTCTCAGCGTCGCATCGACAACGCTGACGTCGTTGTCGAATCCCCCATGGCTGGCAGGTATTGAATCGAGCGTCTTTGCGATGCTTCCGTTCTTCCATACTGCTGCTGTCGGTACCCGTTTGCTCTCTACCAAGTGTGTAGTTCGAGCACCGCTCCAGAACGACTGCCACTCCGATACCTGACCGTCCGTGTGACGGTTCCAGGTGTCATCCTTGGTGGTTGCGGCGTCGAAGCTTCGTGCCATTCCAAGCAGAGGGGTCTTGTGCCATGTCTCCAAGGCCCGCGAGACCAGGTACAACAGAGACTTCTGATACGGTCCTACGCTGTCGTCGCGCTCTCGTTCATCCGCCAGCATGTGCAGGTACAGGTTCGATCGACCCAGCACGTCACGCTCGACGGCCCGGACGTAATGCCCGTTTGCGAAGTCGATGCTGCACGCGGCGGCATAGAGCGTGCAGGTGCTGACGGTCAGCTTGTTGCGTGCAATATCGTCGAGCATGCACCCGAGTACGATCGAACCGGCGGAATGCCCGACGAGATGAATCTGAAGCCGAGGATAGTCCTGCTTCAGCTTCTTGAGCGCACGGGCGGTGAGATATCCACCTCGATCACTATCCGCGCGCAGCGATCCAGCCTCCGCGTTCTGTTTCATCTGGGACCAGATGGCTTTGACGCCCAGATCTTCGCAGGCCACTTCCAGCGTGCGATCGGTGACCTCGGCGAGCTTGTCCTGCGCCGTCTCCCAGAAGTTCCGCCAGCCTTCCTGTCGTGGGAAAAGCCTGCCGGCGGCATCCTGCATGATGGACAAAAGAGTCTCCAGCAACCCCGTCTTCCACGTCAGAAACACCGGATAGACACCGTTCGCGGTGAAGTACGGAGCCATCGTGCGTATACGGGCAATGGATGCACCCTCGCTGTTCAGACCGCCGTGGGCATAGATAGCGATCCTGGGTGGGTTCTTGTTGCCGTCCTCGAAGAAGTCGCGAGCGCCTTCAATTACGACGCTCTCCACCGCGTTCACCGCCCCCTGAACGTCCACAAGCCGGGGTACGACCTTTCCGTCATTCGCCATGACAACGCTGTGCCGATAGGCCTTTTCCTCATCCCATGGGATGACGGCAGGATCGGTGTACTGATGATCCGGCGCCTTTCCCGGAGTGGCGGACACGAACTCCTGGGCCAGGATCTTGCCGAAGTCCTTTTCCCGCTTCAGGTGCTCATTGACAAAGTACGTCGGCGATACGGTACGGGTAGGCGCCCCCATCACGCACACCCACGCATCACTGCAGTTCTCACGCCAGTCGTCGTAGGTGAGAATCGCGAATCCCTGCGCTCCCCAGTCCTGCCCCCAGGAATTCTGGACAATGAAACCACGGTCGTTGTATCCCACCAGCGCAAAGGCGTGGCCGCCCTCCGATTTTGCTCCCGGTGTCCAGGCGATCATCGGAAGCGTGTCGTGCGTCACCTTCCTGGATCTGCCCCGGGGCGAGTCCCAGCCGGCATGGACGCTCGCGGATGCATAGACCGCTCCGACCTGGCGGACAGCCGACTGCATATCCGTGATGGAGTTCTTGGCCACGCGGTAGTAGACACCCAGGGGCCTCGTGGCGGCATCCTCCGCCCACCCCGTTTTCGGTCTCACGTAGCGCGCTTTTCCTCGACGATCGCGGTACGGCCACATCTTTTCGGAACATACGCCGTGCTTGTGCCAGGCCTTCACCGCCCCACGACAACTCGAGCCCTGATAGTCCTCACCCGGCCACTCGTCATAGAATCGCGCGAGGTGATAGAGCATCCGCTCCGATACCTTGGGTGGCCTGCTCTTGTGGTCATCCGCTGCGCGGCTGCCCTCGGGGAAAAGGACTTGGCGCAAGAGTAGATAATTGATAGTCGCCGCCAGTCCAAAACCGGTACATGCACCCTCCTCGCCCTGGTCCAGCACAAGATTGCTGTCGATATATATCGGAGAGAACTGGCTGATGATATCGGCCGGCGGATATTCGGGCGGTAAGGATATCAGGGGGGGTTGGTATTCGCGATCCCGCAGATCAAGACGGTCAGGACGAGCGTCCAGTTTGTACTTCCCAACATAAGTCATTCGAGGTTCCTCCTCTGCGACCCCAACTGCCGAAAGGGTGCACAACCCATCTCGACTGCGGGACCATTTCCGGTGGTTCCAGGAAACCGCTTGTTTCTATCACCTGCATTTCAATTATAGTCGTCTCGGGAGCCTGCGCAAACTCCACACGCGAGGGCTCATGCAACCCCAAGAGCGGATGACTTCACCAGGCCAGTTTGGCACAGGGTTGGGCACAATAAAGAATGCTGGGGTGTTACGTCGCTCGAATGTCGGGAACAAATGGTCTGTGACCCCGTTCTTCATACGAGCGTAGAAGGTGCTGCCACCATTCGCCGGTTCGCTGTAGGAAAACAGCTTCCGGAAAGCCGTGACGGGCAACGTGGTCCTGCGGGATGGTGTCCCAGCCGCGGTGCTCGACCGTCACCCGCGTCGCGCCGTCCACGGGTTCGAAATGCACTTCGACTTCGGTGCGTTGATCCGGAGCGAAACCGGCCTGGCGCCACGTGAAGGCCAAACGATTGCCCGGCTCCCATGCCGTTATGCGCCCGATCTCGAACTCCGTTCCATCCGGCTGCGTCTCGATGAAGCGGCCGCCCGGCCCGGATTCGAACGAGAGCGTTCCGGGTCCGCCTGAGGTGAAGCGAAACAAGGTGTTCGGCCGCCACCACGTTCCGATCTCGCGAGTGAACGTCTCGAATGCCTGTTCCGGCGTCGTTTCCACGCGCAACGAGACCAACACGGACGAGCTCATCGTTTCCGCTCCACGTGATCCTTGAAAGCGGCGAGCTGCTCCGTCCACAGCCGCTCGGTCCGTTCCAGCCAGGCGCGAAGATCGGCCATCGGCTTCGGCCGCAGGCGATAGATGCGCACCCGCGCGTCGAACTCCGGATGCGAGTCCTCGACCAGGCCGCCAGCCTTCAGGCTTCGCAGATGACGGCTGAGGGCCGGCGGGTTCAACCCCACGGCTTCGGCGAGCTCGCCTGCGCGCCGCGGGCGTACTCGCAACAGCTCAATCATCCGTCGCCGATGCGGATCGGCGAGCGCAGCCAGCGTGCGATCGAGATCGGCCGTCTTGTTCAAATCCAGCCTTCGATCTCGAGCCCGCTGGCCTCCTCGGCCTCTTCGCGCGAGACCCGGCGCACGGTCTGACCGAAATTCCAGACATGGCCTTCCGGATCGCGTGCCCGGTAGGTGCGGTCGCCGTAGAACTGGTCCGCCGGCTCCTGCAGGATCTCCGCACCGGCCTCCCTGGCCCGTGCGCAGTGAGCATCGATGCCGTCCTTCAAGTGGACGTGGATCATTTGCGTATTCTTCCCTGCGACGGAAGCCGGGCTGGCGATGAAATCCGCCCACTCGGCCCCGACAAAGATCAGCCCGTCGCCGAGCCGCAATTCGCTGTGACCAAGATTACCGTCCTTGTCGGTGATCACCATGCTGCGCTCGAAGCCGAAGGCCTTCTCCAGCCACTCGAGTGCCGCCCAGGGGTCCTTGTAGAAGACGCCCGGCGTCAGTGTCGGGCGCTGGAATGGATCGCTCATCGCATCATATCCTTACATATTTGAATAATATTTCACCATATAGAGAACTATATTGTCAAGAAGAACCGTGGCCGGAGAGCAATCTCTCATCACCATGAGCACATAATCAGCCTACCGGCAACAACTGCACATGACTGAGGATCAGGGAGATAACTAAACACCGGGTAGACCGAGCAACGAACATCTAGGCAAGCTCTGATTAATGCTGTCATTGCGAGGAGCGACGCGACGAAGCAATCCAGAAAGCGAGGAATAGCAGGAATCCTGGATTGCTTCGCTGCGCTCGCAATGACATCGTAAACGATTAATCAGCGCTTCCCTAGCACTACCTGCCTTCGCCTATGAGGGTTTCCGCCTGGGGACGGCATGAGCACCAAGACCCCGTATTTCGACGAATCCGGGTATGCCGGGTATAACCTGCTCGATGGCGCACAGCCGATATTCGCTATCGCAGTACGGATACCGATCCGGTGGTGGCCGGAGATGGACCATGAAAATCGTGGTCCGTCCCCTAGTTCGATGCAGAGTACTTCGGTAATCGGGGCTAGGAACCGTCATTCGCGCGCTACGACGCAACAGACTCCTGTCGGCCGTACGCGAGACTTTCCGGCACTTGGACAAGCCCGAGTCAGTATAGACA
>JBAUWJ010000293.1:0-25746 GCA_049583715.1 Arenicellales bacterium
AATAATGGCGCCGCCCAGGAAGGTCGGCGCGTCCGGAACCTCTTTCCAGACGAGCCACCCGAACAAGGTCGCCCAGACCAGACCGGTATAATCGAACGGCGCCACGACCGAGGCGACGCCGATGCGAAATCCCTGGGTGATGAGGGTCATGGCCAGGCCGCCGATGAAACCCAGACCGACGATCCAGGGCGCGTGGACGAGGGCTGGCCGCACCCAGAACCAGGGGAGCAGGGCTGCAGTGACCACGAGAGGGATCAACGTTGCGTAAAGCATGGTGGCCCAGATGGTTTCACGGCGCCCGAGCAGGCGGGCGGTGAGCATGAGTAGGGCGTAGGAGACCGCCGTACCGAGCGGCGCCAGAGCGCCCGAGGTGAACGCCGCGCCGCCGGGGCGCACGATCAGCAGGACGCCGGCGAAGCCCGCGGTCGTCGCGGCCCACCGGCTGACGCCGGGGCGCTCACCGAGTAGTGGGATCGCGAGCACGGTGACGAACAGCGGCGCCGCGAATGCGATCGCCGTCGCCTCCGCCAGGGGCAGCAGAGTGAGACCGAGAAAAAAACTGAGCGTCGAGCAGGTCGCGAGCAAGCCGCGGCCGATGTGCGCCAGAGGTCGGCGGGTCAGCAGCGCTCGCGGGCCGCCGAACACGAAACCGGCGCAGACGACCAGAGGCAGCGTCAACAGCACGCGAAAGAAAGCGATCTCGACTACTGGATAGAAGCCGCAGAGCCACTTCGCCAAGGCGTCGGAGACGGACAGGCACAGAACTCCAGCGCACATGAATGCAATGCCGGCAATCGGCGCGTCGGATGCGTCGGACGCCTCGGCGGGAGGGTGGGTGCGGGAGATGGCCACGCAGTAGAGCAGCTCACCGGGACACGGGATCAGACGATTCTATCAGACGCCTGAGACCGGCCGAAGGCCGGGCGATATCTGCACCGTTGTCGCGGCAATTCGGGAAACGCATTCCAACCACACGTGGTCCTGGCTATCCGCGATCCCCCTCATAGGGGACTAAAGAACGGATAAAACGGCTCGCTTTGCGCGTAGCCGTACGACGGCCGATAATGATATCGCTGGGACAGAGCCGGGCGTGCAGAACAATCAGTCAGATCGCCCCACGCGGTGATGACGAACGCCACTTGGTATCGCTTCGATTGTCTCGGACAGATTCCCCACTCATTCGACAGCGGTGGGGCGGCCTAGCCGACGGTAGGGTGGAGACGCTAAAGCCTCGGTAATCGCATTTCACCTACTTCCACTAAGCCATCCTTCCGTCGGTCTGCACGAGCTCGATGAGTACGGACGCTCGATACGGTTGCAGTCGGGCAAAGTACAAGAGTCGGGCGAGCCCTACGAACGATCTCTCGTAACACTCCAACTTTCAGGCATCGTGTGCTGCCACGTCCAGTAACCATGGCGTCAGGCGGAGGCAGGGAGGCAGGAAAGCCCTGTCATCTCGACCACGGGCTCTTTGGGGGTATAGACTTACATCGTTCCCGCAGGAGCTTCTTGGGGGTCTTGAATAGAGCGAGCGCCTTACTCTATTGCCAGCGCTTGTAGACGCGATATCACTTTCAGGTAGAGTAGGTGCTGAGAACGATCACGGTGAAGGATCACAATCCGTGCCCGAAATGCAGCCACGTCGAGTAGAGCATTCGCGTGATCGAATCAATCCCCAGATTGGATGTCGACTAGAACTGCGCTGCCGTGGTCGACGTTGTGGAGTCAGGCGATGGTAGTCCAACACTAAAGTGATTAGAATTACCGTCCACGTCCCTGTCGTGCAGTCACTTGGTACATAATCTCGAAGAATCTTGATAATCTGCGTCTGGGAACATTTGGATTCGGAAGGGTCAAGAGAGAAGCCGGCAGAATGACGGTTGCACGCACAAGATAGGCAAGCGACGGACTCGATTGGGAGAAACCTGAGTGAAAACTGCTGCTGACCAGGTATTCAGCGAGATGGTGTCTGAAATCCTGACGGGTTCGTTACGTCCGCGTGACCGGGTTTCCGAGCGGGATCTGGTGGCGCGGTACGGTGTCAGCCGAACGCCGGTCCGGGAAGCGCTGAAGCGCATGCTGGAGCGGGGTTTTCTTGAAATAGGTCCAAAGGGTGTCGCCCAAGTGCTCGATCTAGCCGAGGAGGACTTGGAGAAGCTCTACGAGCTGCGCCTGAAGCTCGAGTCGGAGGCCGCTGAACCAATAGTGAAGAACATTGACGACGCCACCATCACGGAGCTGGAAGAGATCAACCGGCAGTTTGCCTCGGCAGTGAAGGCGCGCGATCTGGAGGAAATGCTCGAGGTGCGATCTCGCTTCCATGCCACCTTGACGGGCGCCATGAACAATCACTGGCTGGCTGACATCCTCGTCTCGCTACGGGAGAAGTCCTATGTCGTCCGGTACACGCATTGGCAGAGCGTGGAGCGTGCTCGGGAGACGGTGCAGGTACACGAGGAGATGATCAGTGCGCTTCGCGCGAAAGACGTCACGGCGTTTCGAAAGCTGGTGACGGGGCAAATCCGATCTGGCCTGGAGTCATACCGGGCGCGACTTGTGCCGCGACGGCGACAATCGCAGCGTGCGAAGGCACGCGGGAGCAGGTGATATCCGCGGGGTTGACAGCCGGACAGCCCGATTTCCGCTACAGGTCGCTCAATGAAGGGCCGGGATCGCGCAGCAATTTCATGGTGAGGCAATCAGGACCCCCGAGGCCGGATTTTGAGTTCTCCTCAAAGTCAGCTTCGATGCATGTGACGCCCTCTTTGCGGAGCTTCCTGATAGTCTCCTTGGCCGCCACCGGGATGACGATTTTTCCGGGTTCGATCTCGATAATATTATTGGCGTATTCCGTCCACTCATCCGGAGGCACCTCCACAAACCTTATTTTCTTGCTGCGAAGGTAGGTTATCGTTCTCCAGTCCAGGAGCGAGGGGTAGACCATGACCAGGCCGAGGTCCACCGTTGCCAGCACCATGTCCAGGTGAGAGGTGCCTCCCGCCGGGAATCCCCAGTAGTCAAGATAACCGGTAGTATTGGCCACCCAGACCTCGTCGCCAACGGCTTCCAGTAAGGTCTTCATTTCCTGGGCGCCCTCAGCGGGCGTGGGATAGCCCTCTGCTATCACCACCGAATCTTCAGCGATGTAAATGGGCGTTATCTCCGACGGGGCCAGCATGGAATGATAGATAGGGCACCCGAGTCTGATGGTTTCCTGCGCCAGCCACTTCCCCAGGCCGAAATCGACCGCGGCGCCGGTCCTGCCGGCTCTTTGTATGATCATGCCTGCCTTGGTAGCCGTCATCCCGCCCGGAGTGGCGAAAAACCGATAGAAACCGTACGGTCCGATCGGTGAGTCCGGGGGCTCCAGGTAGACAACCTCGACACCTTCGCCTTCCAGGATCTTTACGTAATCGTTAAAAGAAGCGCGCCACTTTTTCAGGTCAGGAAGTTTGTTCTTGTAAAGGCGGTAATAGGCCGGCTCTCTTTCGAAAACGGGATTAATCTCGTATTCGTGGGGCCGGAAAAGGGCCACCTTCCGCAGCCTGCCGATACCTTCAGCTCCCCATCTTCCCCAGGTGTGTTCCATTTCCTCACGCCGGTCCCGCTGGAAAAAAATATCCGTCTTACATGGCTTGCCGGCCTCATACCAGGGCTGCTTCTCCAACCTGGCCTTTTCTTCCTGCCACATCTGGTCGACGTCGTCACTAGTCCACTGGTGCTCTTCCCACCATTCTCGTCTGCCCCATTTGTTCATGTTGCTTACTCTATCAAGAGGGAGGGATATCGTCGGCTAGCCGCCTCATTATTGGTCCGCTTCGTGTGCTAGGCTTTCCTGAGCTGGGAAGGAACAACGCTCTTGACCAGAGTGAGGACGGACCAGCGCTAGTGCCTGGCGGTGGTAGAGGAGGCCATTGAGGTGAGCCAGTCGCGGCGGGCAAGGCACGCCGCACGGGACGACATATCCCGGGTTGACAGCCGGACAGCGAGTCGCCGACACTATGTGGCATGCATTTATGGTATACCACACGGGCCTCGACGTCAATCGTACTCGGGTGGCGTGTTGCTCGCGCTGCATATGTGCAGGCAAGGTGCAGCCGTCTGCCAGCGACAGCTGCGGCGACGCCTGTCTATTGACGAACATGCGTCGCCGCTGACTGCCGCGCAATGACAACGCCAAGCCTTCAAGCCTGCGCACTGGAACTTGATTCGGTCTCGATCCGATACGAGAACACTACCGTCGTCCGCGATGTCTCGTTCGTCGTGGGCGAAGGGGAGTTCGTCACACTGCTCGGGCCCAGCGGCAGCGGAAAGACGTCACTGCTGCGCGCCATCGCGGGATTCGTAAAGCCCGCCACGGGACGTGTGCTGCTCGGCGGGGAGGTGATTAACGATACGCCGCCCTACGGACGCGACGTGGGTATGGTGTTCCAGAGTTACGCATTGTTTCCGCACATGACGGTTCGCCGAAACCTCGAGTTCGGACTGCAGATGAATCACGTGCCGCGCGCCGAGAGGGAGGCCCGTGTTGCCGATACACTGGAATACGTGCGGCTGTCGGGATTCGAAGAGAGGTATCCCGACGAGCTCTCCGGCGGCCAGCAGCAGCGCGTCGCCATAGCGCGAGCTCTCGCCATTCAGCCCCGCATTCTGCTCCTGGACGAACCCATGTCCAATCTCGATGCCCGCCTGCGCAGCCATATGCGCGGCGAGCTGATGGACATCCTCGAGCGCATCGGTGTGACGACCGTCGCCGTGACGCACAACCAGGAAGAGGCGCTCTCTATGTCGGACCGCGTCATCGTGATGGCGGCCGGAGAGATCCGACAGATTGGCACTCCGAGCGAGATATACGAACAGCCGGCGGATTCCTTTGTGGCCGATTTCGTAGGGGATGCGAATATCGTTCGCGGCCAAGTCATCGAACGAAATGGCCGCTGTACCCAGGTCATGACCGAGTGGGGGTTCCCGGTCAGGGTCGATTGTCACCATGGTGACCGGGGCGATGCCGTCGTTCTTCTCCTGCGGCCCGAGCTGGTCGAGATCGCGCCAGGTCCCCGCGACGGTCACAATGCCATAGAGGCAACCGTTGCCCAGGTCGCGTACATGGGTGGCCATCTCGAGATCCGCTGCGCAGCCGGTCCCGCCCAGTTGCTCGTCAAGGGTCGCGGCGGCGCCGACCGCGTTGCGCCGTCGGTCGGAGATACGGTGACCCTGGTCTGGGACCCCGCCGGAATGGTCCTGTTGGCGGAGCGCTGACTATGCTGGAGCTTGCGGCGAGTGTGTGGCGACCGACCGCAGCACGCTGGCTCGGGTGGCGCACCCGCATGGCGGTTCTTCTGTCAATGGCCATCGTGATCCTCGGAGTGTTCGTCGTCTCCGTGGGAGGGCTGCTCATGTGGAGCCTGTACAGCGGTGGGACCATCGGTGTCGGGCCTTCCGGGCACGTGACCCTGGGTAATTATGTCAGGGCCTTTACCGACCCCCTGTTCGTCGGCGCCCTGTGGACCACGTTGCGACTGTCGACAGGGGCCACCGCCGCAAGCCTGGCGCTGGGATTGCCTGTCGCGTACTGGATGGTGCGAACCCGATCCAGGCGGACTCGCGCAGCGGTCATTATCCTCGTCGCCATTCCCTTCATGACCAGTCTCATCGTGCGCCTGTATTCCCTCACGCTGGTTCTCGGTAATACCGGCCTGATAAACCGTGCGCTCCAGGAGCTCGGGGTGATCGGGCCGAATGAATTCCTGCGGCTGATCCGAAACGAGATGAGCGTCGGTATCGGCCTGACGTATTTCGTGCTGCCCTTCGTGATATTCACACTGGCGGGTGTCGTGCGGCGGTTGGATTACCAGCTCGAAGAAGCGGCGCAAAACCTAGGTGCTGACGAGGTGGTAACGTTCTTCCGCGTCGCGTTGCCGCTGTTGCTGCCGGGGGTGGTCGCAGCGGGCACGCTTGCGTTCGTACTCGCGGGAACCGCTTTCGTGACGCCGCTCATTCTGGGCGGCGGGGCGGTGGAGATGATCGCGAATTCGATCTACGATCAGGCCATGTCCGTACAGAGCATGCCGATGGCTGCCACGTTGTCAGCGGTGGCTCTGGTGTTTACATTCGCGTGTCTGTATGTGGGACAGCAGCTCGTGCGGGAACGACGCCTTGCGAAGGCAACGTAGCAAGGCAGCTGAGTCCGTTCGCGTTCTGGGCCGCGTCGCGGTTTGGAGCCTGCGATGCTGCACCTTACTGCTGCTGCTCGTACCTATCGGCCTCGTGATGTTTCTGTCGTTCGGCGCGGACGCCTATACGGTGTTGCCTCCGACTGGATACTCCCTGCGCTGGTACGCGAATATTCTCCAGCAGCCGCAGTTCATTGACGGCTTCTTCACCAGCCTGATGGTGGCTCTCATCGCGACGCCGTGCGCCGTCGTCGGTGGCACGCTCGCCGCCTACGCGTTGTGGATGAACAGATCCTGGTTCACCCGTATCATCGAACCTGTATTCCTGGCGCCTATCATGGTCCCGCTGGTGGTCACTGGCCTTGCGCTGCTGGCGTTTTTCAACAAAGCAGGTATGTACGACAGCTTTCTCAATATTGTCGTCGCGCATACGATCATCACCTTTCCCTACAGCGTGCGGGCTGTCGGCGCCATGCTGGCACGCTATGACCGTCGTCTCGACGAGGCGGCTGCCAGCGTCGGTGCAAGACCGTGGAGTACGTTCTTGCACGTAACCGTTCCCCTGATACGGCCAGGCATCTTCGCCGGCGCACTGTTTTCCTTCGTGATGTCGTTTGACGACTTCGCTGTAACGATCTTCCTCATTAGCCCGAACACTACCACGCTCCCGATTACCATTTATCACTACATGGAGTGGAATCTCGATCCGACCATCTCCGCTCTATCCACGGTATTGATCCTGATCGCCATCGCGGGCACGCTGCTGGTGGAGAAAGTGATTGGCTTGGACCGCTTCGTCGGAATCCGGACCTGAGGGGGAAATACGAGACAAGGGATTTTTCGGTGACACTGGTATACCATTTCGGTATAATCTCTAATGCAATGATCAAGTAACGGAGGTAGTCTGATGTCGGAGTCCGATGTTATCGTTTCAGCGGATTCTCACGTGCTGGAGCCACCCGACCTCTGGGAAAAGGCTTTGGGCGCCCGGTTCGGCGACCGCGTACCGCGGGTCGTCAATGGCTTCGAGGGTCATGAAGGCAGCTTCTTCTACGTGGGCAGGCCCGGAGAGGCGGCACGCATGGACGAGCTCGTCGATGCCAACCAGACGGATCGACGGCTTGACGACCTCGCCAGGGCCGGACGCGACCCGGTACGCAGACTCGAGCTCATGGACTCCGACGGTATCGCGGCCGAGGTCATCAACCCCACGTGGGGTCTGTGGATTCCGCGTATTCGCGATTCGGAGGTGAGACAGGCCTGCGCCGAGGTCTACAACGACTGGGTTGCTGAGTACGCCTCTGAGGACCTGCGCCGCCTCGTCGCCGTTGCCATGATTCCGGTGGAAGATGTCGACTGGGCGATAAAGGAACTGCACCGTATCGTCCGGAAGGGACTGCGGGGCGTCATGATCGGCGCACAGCCCCTCGAGGACGCCAAGCCCTACAGGGACCCGGTATACGATCCTTTCTGGGCCGCCGCGCAGGAGGCGGGTCTGCCTGTAACCCTGCATATCGTGACGGGCCGGGCCCGCGACCCGTTCACCTGCCACGGCTCCGACGAGCGCGCGGAGGTGCCACGCATGTTCATCGAGCTGTTCGGAGAGGCTGCGCCCGTCCTGGCGAACGAGTTCATCTTCGGCGGCATCTTCGACCGCTTCCCCAGGCTGAAGGTATTGCTGTCGGAATTCGACGCCTCCTGGCTGCCGATATTGAAATACCGGGTCAACAGGATTCAGCGTTTCCCTGGCCTGCGCAAACTGGCCAAGTCCCCGGCGAGCCGCTACGTCGATGAGAACATCTACGTCGGCATGATCAATGATCCGCTGGTGCACAAACTCCGCTACGATATCGGTGTAGACCGGATCATGTGGGGTTCGGATTTTCCGCATCCCCCGTGTCCGTACCCCAACACGACGCAGAACGTCGCCAAGCTGTTCAACGGCGTGCCGGATGACGAACGCCGAAAGATGATCGCCGGCAACGCGATCGAGCTGTACGGTATCGGTATCTAGTCGGGAGGGTGGAAGCATGGCGGGCCCGAGCCTCGAAATCCAGAACGCAACCGTCATTGACGGCACCGGCGCCGCTGCGCTTCGCGACGCCAATATCCGCATCGAAGAGGGCCGCATCTCAGCGGTGTGGACCGGTGATGCCCGGCCGGACGCGGCTCGTGAGCCGGCCGCGCGCACGCTGGATGGAACCGGCACCACCGTGCTGCCCGGTCTGATCGATGCACACTGCCATCTCTCCTACGGTGAAGGGAGGGCCGCGGAGGAGATCGACGTCTACGGCGGCGCGGAGTGGAGCGCGGTTCGCGCGGTCTGGAACGCGCGCAAGGTCATTCGCGCCGGTTTCACCTCGGTTTGCGACCCGGGAAGTACCTGGAACGTTGCGGTCACGGTCAGGGACGCGGTGGAAAGCGGCATGTTCGAAGGGCCGCGCGTATTCGCGGCCGGGCGACACATCTCCGCGGATGGCGCCTTTGCGGATTATTTCCCCTCGTGGCTGGGCATGCCGGTGTCGGCCGAGGGCGTGCTTTGTTCGAGTGTCGACGAGATGCGCCGCGAGATCAGGAGTCAGGTGAAAAATCGTGTCGACCTGATCAAGATCAGCGGCGACAGCCAGGCACAGGAACGGATGCCTGATTGTGGTCCGGCGTTCATCCCGGAGGAGTTCGCCGCGATAGTGGCGCTTTCGCACCAGCTCGGCAGGAAGGTCACGATACACGCGCGCTACGCCGAGACGGTGATGCAGGCGGTCCGTGCCGGCGTCGACTGGATCATCCACGCCTCCTACATGCGCCGGCAGGATGTCGGCTATGTGCGCGACTCCGGTATTCCGCTGTGCCCGACCCTCACCTTTGCTGCGAATATCGTCGAGTACGGCGCCGACGTCGGCGTGGACCAGAACTATATCGAGGTCAAGCGGCGCGAGCTGGACGCGTTGGTCGATATATACCGCGCCGCGCACGAGGCCGGCATCCCCTTGATGGCGGGTTCGGAGAGCGGCTTTTCAGTGACGCCGTACGGCGAATGGCACGCCCGGGAACTGGAGCTGCTGGTCGACTGCTGCGGCCTGTCGCCCATGGAGGCGATCGCGACGGCGACCGTCAACAACGCGCGCGCCTTTGGATGGGATGGAGAAGTGGGAATCATCGCGCCAGGGCTGCGTGCCGACCTGGTGATCCTGAAGCGGGATCCACTGCAGGATATTCACGTGCTGGGGGAGGTGGATCAGATCGAAGCGGTAATGAAGGGCGGTGAGTTCGTGGACTCACCCGGGGCCGTGCGCCGGGGCGGCCGCCGTCGCATGTCGCATGAGCGTGGCTTCAGCGTTTCCACAGGCGTGCTTCACCGTGTTCCGGAGCGATAGCGCAGCAGGAAGCGTAGTGCCGCCTCCGTAAAGCGCTCAGCGCCGAAGCTCAGCAGCCGATGCGGCTTGCCCTCGAATACCATCAGCTCCGAAGCCGGGATCGCTGCGTGCAAGCGATGGGCGTACATCGGCGGTGTCACGGGGTCGTCGGCGCCGACCGCAATGAACGTCGGACAGGCAATTCTCGATAGCCTCTTGCTCGCATCATGGGAAAGAACTGCTTGATAGTGGCCTTCCAGTCCGCGCCGGCTCGGCGGTGAGTCTCCTCGCCAGCGGGCAGCCCGTCGTCCGATTTCCTCCCTGACTTCCGCCTCGTGGGTGTTCACATATTCCTGGCCGAAGGCCGAGAAAGCCGTGAACATGGCCCAGATGTCCGGGCTGGTTTCGTTCAGGATCTTGACCAAGAGGTCGTAACGAAGGCGAAGAAAGGGCTCGACGCGGTCGTACGTCGAGTACAGGGACAGAGTGCACACCGCATCACCGTGCTCGATTGCCATCTCCTGGGCCACGGCACCACCTAGTGAGTAGCCGGCGACGTGGGCAGGAAGGAAGTCCAGTGTCTCGAGCAGCGCGATAGCGTCGTCAGCTAGGTCGCAGGACGTGTACCCGGGTTCCAGCTCAGTGCTCGCGCCGATACTTCGAAGGTCGTACGTAATGCAGGTGAAGTGGCGCGAGAATTCGGGCAGCTGTTCATTGAAAGCCGAATGGTCCATGCCATTTCCGGCAATGAGCAGCAATGGCGGGCCCGAGCCGGATATTTCGTAGTAGGTCTCGAATCCGCGTGTCTTTGCTATCGGCATGTTCGGTGTCGTGGCCGCCGTGTTGGAGCGTACGGGACGGGGACGCCCGTTCCGTACGCTCCTCCGGACTTCAGTGCGAAACCATGGGAGCGATTTCGCGCTCCCACTGCTCTATCCATTTTCCCTTGTTTGCGTTGATTGCACGCGGATCGAATGTCACCAGCCGATCCGCCTCGGCCTTCGACAGCGCGTGCTTGGACGCCCCGGTCGAGCCGTCGGTGCGCGGTACCGGCATCACGCCGACTGCCTCCGCCGCAGCGGCAGACCTATCTGCGCGCAACCAGAAGTTGACGAACTTCTCGGCCGCGGCTGCGTGCGGCCCGTTTTTCACCAGGCCCACGACGTCGACTCCGGTGGGGGCGCCGTCGAGAGGGATAATAAACTTCGCCGGTACGCCCTGGTCGATGACCTTGTACGCGGTTCCGGAAATCATGGGTTCCGCCCAGACCTCTCCCTGGGCGAGGAGGCGCTGCTGCGTGGCGTCGCTGTCAGCTACCGCAACGAGGTTATCGCCAAGCTTCTTGATCTTCGCGAAACCCGGATTGACGTTCTCCTCGTTTCCGCCCGCGATCCGGTTTACCATCAGCAGGAAGTAGCTGCTCATGTACTTCGGTGAGGAAACGGCCACCTTGTTCTTCAAACGTGGGTCCCAAAGGTCGCTCCATTTGTCAAGCTGCCAATGGACCTTGTCAGTGCGATAGACAATCCCGTAGGGATAAGTCCAAATGCCGGCGAACATCACCTTTCCATTGGCGTCACGCCTGATGCCTACGTCGCTGAGCGTCGCGATGTTTGGTACTGCCTTGGGCGAGATGGGAGCAAGAAGTCCGTCGTCATATGCCCGGACGCCATCCTGCGTGACCATCGTGATGACATCTACCTGTGGCTTGTTGCGTTGTGCGGCCACCATCTTCATGTTGGCGAGCGAAACGCCCGCAATCATCTTGACAGTGATACCCGTCTCTTTCGTAAAGGGATCGATCACCTGCGTCTGGATGCCTTTTCCCCAAGTGCCGCCCCAGGTGGCGAGCACTACTTCCTCGGCTGAAGCGCCCGTGACCGCGCCGGCGAACATCAAAATCGCCGCCGACAATAAAACAGCTCCTCGCTTTGTAATGTGCATTGATAATCCTCCAAGGGCTACGAGTGGAGTTAACCGTTGAGCGCCGATGCCACGGCTGCCTCGGCGCTACGTTCGCGCGGAGTGCTTGACACACTTCGACACTGGAGGGTATGGTATACCAAAGTTGCATGCCACAACAAGTGCCGCGACCGGACCGGCAGTCATCCGCCGGATAGTTTCGATAGGGGCTGTGAGATCCGGCATTCCCTCTCTCTCTCTCGAGCCGAAGGTTTCCTGCAGGAACGATTTCGCGATGAAGCTGGCTACATTTAAAACCGACGGTACTCACGCTGCACCCACGTGGGGCGTAGTGCGCGAAGGGGTGCTTCTGGACCTCCCTGCGGTGGCGCGGATGCTGGGGCAACACCTCGACTGCTCCTTCCTCACCGGGATCGACTCGGTACGCAAACTGCTGCAGGTACCCGATGGCCTTTCCCGGCTGCGCGAACTGCTGGACCGAATCGATGAGCAGGCGCCCCCCGACGCGCTGCGGCAGCTGGAAGCGGGGATCTCTGGTGCGCAGCTCTATCCACCCGTACCGGACGCGGGAAAATTCCTGTGTGTCGGCAAGAACTACCGCGCACACCTCGAGGAGCTTAAACGGAACGACCTGCTCAAAGAGCAGCCCGCGGAGCCGACGGGCTTTATCAAGCTCACTCAGACCATGGTCGGCCACTGCGCACGCGTTGCGCGTCCCGAGGGAATCACCACATTGGACTACGAGCCGGAGCTGGCTTTCGTCATTGGGTCCCCCGGGTTCCGCATCAGCCGCGAGAATGCCATGCGACACGTGGCGGGTATCACTCTGTTCAACGATCTTACAGCGCGCGAGATCCAAAAGCGCGAGGTCGCATCCGGCACTCGGTTCTGGACCGCAAAGAACATGCCTGGATTCGGGCCCGTCGGGCCATTCCTGGTCACCATGGACGAAATTTCTGATCCCCACGACCTGTGGCTAACGCTGTCGGTGAATGGAGAGCAGAGAATCCGGGTCAACACCGGCGACCAGATCTTCCACATCCCCGACATCATCGAGCACTTCTCCCGCTACCTGCCGCTGGACGCCGGCGACCAGTTCTCTACCGGCGCGCCGGGCGGCGTCGCTGTGGGCCAGCCCAACGCCGAGGAGCTCTATCTGAAGCCCGGTGACACGGTGGAGGTTGGCATTGAAGGCATCGCCAAGCTGACTACCTATATCGTCTAAATATCGTCCAGGCTGCAACTCTTGGTCGATGAACCAGACCCAGGATCCGGACGGAGATACATGTGTGATGAGCAAGATTAGCCGCGGTGACCCCGCGAACCTCAAGAACGTTCGCAGCAACATCTACCACCACTACGTCAGAGTCGATCAGCCGCAGTCACTGATCTTTCTCTCGGGGCAGCTGTCACGCAACGAGCATGGGGAGCTAGTAGGGCGTGGTGATATGGCGGAGCAGACGCGCCAGGCCATACGCAACATGGATACCGTGCTGAAGGCCGCCGGTGGGACGCTCGAAGACATCGTTTCCCTGGTTGTCTACACTACCGACATTCGCGAGTTCAGGGCAATTTGTGACGCGAGGATGGAGTTCTTTCGCGACAGGCTACCCACCAGCACCATCGTCGAGGTGAACCACCTGAGCGAGCCCGGACTCCTGATTGAATTTCAGGCGATCGCTGCGCTCTAGGCCGAGCCCTCGCATCACTCCCACCCCGGACCAAGTAATGGACAAACAATTCTACAATCCACAGCCTTTCAAGCAGATCGGTCGGCCGTACGCTATGGCGGTCAAGGCGGGGAACATGGTGTTCCTTGCGGGGCAGCTCGGTGTACGGGTGAGCGAGAGCGGGCGCGAGGTGGTCTCGCCCGGCAATGCCGCCGACCAGGCGCGCCAGATATTCGAGAACATGCGCACGGTGCTTCAGGGCGTTGGCGGCGACCTGAAGGACATCTGCTGGATCCAACTCTTCGTCACCGACATCGAAGACAGGCTGAAGATGGATGCCGTTCGCCGAGAATACTTCGGCAATGAGGACATGCCTGCCGCCACACTGATACAGGTGAGCGCCCTCGCCTTGGAAGGAGCCGTTGTCGAGATCAACGCTCTCGCTGTTGTCGACTGAGCGTCGCAATCTCCGGCAGCTGGCCATGGGTGGACGTAGCCAAAGAGCCCAAGGGTGCAGTTAGGTGTACCGGATCGCAGTATGCATCAAGCAGGTGCCCCTGAGTGACGATCCGGAATTCGATTGCGGCAAGGGAACTATCCGACGCGAGGGTAGGAATGTCATCAGCGCTTTCGATCTTCGCGCCATCGCGATGGCCGTTCATATCGGCCGACAATACCCCGACACTCGCACCATCGTCATCACGATGGGTCCCCCTCAGGCGGCAGACGCACTGCGCGAAGCGTTGGCGATGGGCATGGACGAGGCGGTGCACCTGGTGGATCCCGTCCTGGCCGGCGCCGATTCGCTGGCCACCGCCCGCGCATTGGCCGGATGGCTGGGACAGGTGCGGCCGGATCTGATTCTGGTGGGTAAGTACTCGCTGGATGCCGAGACGGCCCAAGTGGGACCACAGCTCGCCGAGTTGCTCGGCATGGCTCAGGTTACCGGTGCGCGGGCCCTGCGTATCGAAGGCCGAGTGCTGCACGCCGAGCGTGAGTCCGACGAGGGGTTCGAGGAAGTCTACTGCGCGCTGCCTGCGGTGGTGACTTGTGCTGAGCGGCTCATCAAGCCGGTGAAGCTGGGTCCTGGGGAACGCGATGTCGGTAGGGACAAGCCGCTGCGCTCGGTGAGCGCCGCGGAAATTGGCGTCGACGAGACGCGTCTCGGCTACGCCGGGTCGCCAACGCGAGTCGGTAATGTACGCCGCGTTGCGCACGTACGCACTCCGGGTACCCTCATCCGCGACGCGGAGCCTGAAGATGCAGTACGCGAAGCTCTCAAGGCATTGCAGCGACTTGGCTGGAAGTGGGGCGGGCGAGGCGTATCCGAGAAGACACGTTCCTATACGCCGCGCCAGCCGCTGCCTGGCCGCGATGTCTGGGTAGCCTGCGAAATCAACGCTTCCGGCCAGGTCAGCAGATCTAGCCTGGAGCTGCTGACACGAGGCGCCACACTGGCCGACGTTGCTGGTGGCGAACTGGTGACCTTGCTGCCCGCGCCGGGCGTTGGAGAACCACAGATACGGACCCTTTCCGATCACGGCGCCGACCGTATCGCGTTGCTGGAGCTCACGCCCGACCTTGCGTACTCTCCGGACACCATGGCTGCCGCAGTAGCTCCTCTGATTGAGCAGGTGACGCCAGCGCTTCTGTTGTCACCGGCAACCGAACGCGGGCGCGACTGGATGCCACGGCTTGCCGCGCGACTGGGTCTCGGTATGACCGGCGACGCCGTTGATCTTGCTATTGGGGCGGATGGCGCCCCGATCGCGCACAAGCCGGCATTCGGCGGGAGCCTGATCGCAGAGATTCACAGCTGGACTCGGCCGCACATGGCAAGCGTGCGTCCGGGTATGCTGGGGCGCCCTGTGCGCGTAATGCGCGAAAGCCTGGCCGAGGTCATTCGTTATCCGGTCAACGTGTCTGAACCGATGCTTATGTGCACAGCATCCCACACGCTGATCGACAGCCGCGTAACACCGCTTGGCGAGGCGAGGATTGTGGTTGGTGTCGGCAGGGGAATCGGCGGACTCGATGGGATTGCCGTCGCGAGTAACCTAGCGCGCGCACTCGGCGCCGCACTCTGTGGAACCAGACCGGTGTGTGACGAAGGCTGGTTGCCGCGACAGTTACAGGTGGGCCTGACGGGCAAGTCCCTGAATGTCGATCTCTACATCGCCCTGGGTGTCAGCGGCAGCCCGAATCACGCGGTGGCATTGAAGGGCGCGCAGCGCATACTCGCCGTGAATGACGATCCCGATGCGCCGATCTTCAAGTGGGCGGACGTTGGCGTGCTCGGAGCGTGCGTGGACGTAGCCAGAGCGATGACTATGCTTTCCAAGGAACTGACAGAAATCAAGGTCTTACCCAGCTGATACCGGTGCATTCTTGATGTTGGGCGGTATTGCATTGTGAGCGCGCCCGCCCGAAGGTACTCAACTCTACGCCATTAAACGGGATAATTTGAGTCTGGCCCCTGGCATTCTCGGGATTCGCGGAAGAACATATTGGTCACGGGTATCGAAGCGGCAATGGCCATGGAAATCGTCGCTTGTGTCCGTCTGCTCTACGATAGGAGTTCCTTGGTGAGCTGCGCGAGAGGCTGACTATCGATCAGAGCGATCGTCCACTTGGAGAGGTCGAGCTCCGGCGATTGCGGAAGGCACAGAGATCAGAATCGGACTGACCTGACCAGAAGTGATATGCGCGAGCCGTCCGCGCGTGGTCAACACAAAGAAGTACACGGCCCGGACGGGAAGTGCCGAGCGGAGGTTCGGCAAGTCCCGACGGATATGTGCAACAACGCACATATCAAGGAACGCGGTTTCCTGTTCCCGGCAGCAAGCCGCGCTTGCGGCACGCCCAGCAGGGTCTATACTGAGCGCAAAGGGGTGTCGTCTTTACTCAAGACGCCACAAAACTGTGCGAGGCGAAGAGGCCCGCTGCGTCTCATGGTTCAGGACAATTCATCATCCAGGATCAGCTCGGATTTTATCGATCGTCTGCTCGATGCGGCACCAGTAGTTCTTTTTGCAACGGACCGGCAGGGGGTGATCACGCTCTCCAGGGGCCACGCCTTGGAGGCCCTGGGTCTGGCTCAGAACGAGCTCGTCGGGCGCAGTGTGTTCAACCTCTATACCGATGAACCGAAGATTGCCGAGGCGGCGACCCGCGCCTTGCATGGCGAGACGGTAGTGGCGCAGCTTACCCTCAACGGCACGACCCACAGAACCCAGTTTGCCCCCCTGACGGACCAGACAGGCAGCGTGCGGGGCATCGTGGGCGTAGCAACGGACATTACCACGCAGGTCGACGCGCAACGCTCGCTGGAACGCCTGGCTCACGTTGACGCGTTGACGGGCCTGCCCAACAGGAACAGCCTTCATATGAGGGTTCAGGCGGCGGTCGAGTCGGTCCCAGTCGTTCCCTTTGCGGTCGCTGTCGTGGGACTCGATCGATTTCGTGATGTCAACCACACGTTCGGCTACGAGATCGGAGATCAGGCCATAAGCCAGATCGCCGCGCGTCTTGAGGCCGAGTTCACGGAGGACGCCGGCGAATACTGCGCCCGATCGGCCGGCGACGAGTTCTGCATCCTGGTCCCCGGACGCGATATACACGCTCTGCAGCGCCGGATGCGCCGGCGCGTGGAGGAGATCTTCCAGGAACCGGTGCTCGTCAGGGACCAACCGCTGCAAATAGAGGCGAGCACCGGATTCGCCTTCTTCCCCGGCCATGGCGAGGAGGCGGACAAGCTGATTCGCCGTGCCGATACCGCGATGCACATCGCCAAGGATACCGGGCTCGTACACGCGATTTACGAGAAGGCTCGGGATGAGCCGAGGATCAACAACATCCAGCTCGTCGCGGACCTTCGACGGGCCATCGAGACCGATGAGGTGGAGCTTCACTATCAGCCGCAGATCGAGATCCCCGGCCGGCGCATCGTCGGTGCCGAGGCCCTGTTCCGCTGGCCCAGACTTCGAGAATACGGCAGTCATATCGGCGAGCTGATGCAGGTCGCCGAGCGCAGCGGAGTGATCTATCTCCTGGACGAGTGGGTTCTCAACAAGACCGTGGAGACTTATTCATTTCTGTGCCGCAACGGCCAACGCGTGCCCATAGCCGCGAACGTCTCGGCCCGGACCTTCCAAAGACCGGGGTTCGCCCGGGAAGTCGCGGGCCTCGTGGAGATATGGGGCATGCCGCCGGGCGACTTGTCCATCGAGATCACGGAGACGGCGATGGTGCACGATCACGGGCAGCTCCAACGCACCTGCGAGGCACTGTGGGAGGCGGGTATCAAGGTCGCGATCGACGATTTCGGCACCGGCAATTCCTCCCTCGTGTACCTGAAAGAGCTGGTTGTGAGCGCTATCAAGGTGGACGTGGTATTTGTTCTCGGACTGACCAGGGATGAAACCGCCAGAACGCTGGTGCAGTCGATTATCGATATGGGGAACAACCTGGGAGTCAGCGTTATCGCGGAAGGTGTGGAGGATGACGAGACGCTGGCAGTGCTCGGAGAGATGGGGTGCCACGCAGCTCAGGGATTCCACATCGGCCGGCCGATGCCGTTGTCCCAATTCAGCGAGCGACTCTCCGACCCGGGCCGGGCCGACCTTTCAGCCGGCACGGCATAGGCCGCATCGTCGCGCCCCAATACTCTGATTACCGCAACGGCGGTGTACCTGATCGCTGTCGGTGGGACGGACAAGTGCGTCGATGGAGTCGAACCCCGTCGGTATGTGCGTGCCGGGATCAGTCCAGCACCCTGATCGGAGCTTTTAATCAGGTGGTCGCAGGTTCGATCCCTGCACGGCTCACCAACGACGCGGATTTTCAGGCATTCGTCCATCTACCACTCCGTGAAGAGCTGATCCCTAGTCGATCTTCGCAATGGAACCCAGGGTGGCCTGGATCTGGTTCAGGGTCAGGTTCCGGTCGGTGGGCAGGCCGTTGAAGGCGCAGGTCAGGTCTTCGACTTGCGGCTCGTCATCGGAATACAGCGCGATGGTGGTGTAGAAGGTGTAGGGCGATGGGAAGCCGGAGCTCCCTTCGCCGCCCGAGTCCGCCGAATCGCCGGCGACCTCGACTCCCCGCTTCGCGAAGATGCTGTCCGGGTCCACCGTCGGCGGATCGCCGGGATCCAACGCTGCATATACGCCCAGGCGAGTGTCGCCGGTGGTAAATCTCGTGGGATGGATTTCATGGACGAGTGGCTTGTGGTCGCGGGTGGTGTTGAGTCCGAAGCTGCAGTACGGCCTCCATAGATCCAGGTCATTCCAGCTCTCGGACTTACCGTCCTGAATGTAGGTGTGCGCCTCGCCGCTTGGAAACTCCAGTGTCTGTGTCAGCTCGATTATCGAGCCCTTGGAAAGGCGATATTCGGGCGTCTGATATTCACCGGTGCTGGAACAGCCAGCCACCGACGCGGCAACCAGACCGGCGACACCCAGGAACATCAGTTTCACATGTTTCATGGAAGTGCTCGTGTTACAGGAGTTGAATGACAGCCCGTACAACGACGACCGTCCGTGACCGGTTAACCAGTCTGAAGTTGCCGGCCTCGGTTGCGGCTCGTAGGCCATCACAGCGGCCAGCTCTTGCATGCTTGCACGAACCGGCCCCGGTACGCCACCCCCTTCCCCATAGAGGCCCGGCACCCGACAAAGCCGGCTTCCCCCCGTCCCTCCAGTATCGCGGCATTCCTTCGCGGGTTGATGGAGGCGGTCAAGTCGGGCGAGTTCCGGCCCGTCGGTTGGCATTGATGACTCTAGCTGCTGCCCGGACGTTTCAGTTCGATCACCTGTGTCATGCGGCCCCCGGCCCGTCGATTGACGGCTATTTCTCCCATGCAGTAGCATGTGCGCATTTCGTGTGTTGCTCGTGATTGCGAGCCGCCTCACGCCATGAAGAAACAGCCCGAGGAAGCCGTGCCTGGTCATCCGAAAGCGCCCCCATCCGTCAAGTCTGCGTCCGTCGTCCTGCTCGCCCTGGTGGTCCTGTCCGTGTGCACCACGGCGGCTGCCCAGGATTTCTGTAGTCAACCCGTGGCACCCTACTGCCTGGACAAGGACAGCCAGTTCGACAGCAAGGTGCAGGTGGACCGCTGTCAGAAGGATCTGATGGACTACGAAAAGGACCTGTCTGACTACCAGAAATGCATCAAAAGCCAGCTCGACGGGCTGCACAAGCAACTGGACGAGGCGAAGAAGAGGCTGGAGGACGCAAAGAACAAATTCCAGGGAAGCAGCGACTAGCGCGGATGCTGCGCCGACATCGCGGCGTGCGGATGCCCGCCGGCGCTCACTGTCCCACGAGACGCCCAATCGCGTGATCACCGCGGCCGCGCTCCAGTGCCCGGACCCGGCCGAGCGGTCATGAGCCCCCTGCTTTCTGACAGCGCCGGACGCTCGAGCTCCCGCCTATACCGCCGGCGGGCGCGCGACGCACGGCGCCAGGAGGTGCGAATCCGCCAGGTCGGTCATTTTCTGGAAATTCCTGCTAGACTTGGCCATAAGAACAAGATTATTAAGGGATTTTACGCAATTCGAAATGCAATGGGTTCCGGGGTCGGGCGTGAGACTGTTGGGAGTCGCCTTCGCGGTATTGGTGCTCGGGGCGTCGTCATTCTCCGCGGCCGCGGAGATGCACCTGTTTCGCATCGCGACGGGTGGGCCCGGCGGTACCTACTATCCGGTGGGGAACCTGATCGCGAGGGCCATCAGCCAGCCGCCGGACGCCCCGCCTTGCGCGGATGTGAAGCGCTGCGGCGTGCCGGGTCTGGTGGCCGTGGCGCAGACGGCGAACGGCTCTGTGGCCAACGTCAAGGCGGTGGGTGCGGGCAGGCTGGAATCCGGCTTCGCGCAATCCGACGTCGCCTACTGGGCCTATTCACACAGCGGCATATTCCAGGACACCGAGTTCTATCCGAACCTTCGGGCCATCGCCGGCCTCTACGCCGAAACGGTTCATATCGTCGCCAGGAAGGGCGCCTCCATACACTCTGTCAGGGATCTCGCAGGCAAACACGTGTCCCTCGACGAGCCCGGCTCCGGGACCCTGGTGGACGCGCGCCTGATCCTTCGGGCCTATGGTCTTTCGGAGGCCGATATCGATCCCGAGTACATAAAGCCTACGCTCGCGAGCGAGCGGATCCGCAGCGGCGACCTGGATGCCTTCTTCATCGTCGCGGGCTTTCCCGTAACGTCGATCCGGCAGCTCGCCGAGTCCACGGATGTCACGCTCGTGCCGATAGACGGCAAGGAACGGCAGCGGCTCATCAAGGACTACAGATTCTTTTCCAGTCAATCCATCCGGGCGGGCGTATACAAGGGTGTTGGCCGTACCCCCTCCATCGGGGTGCGGGCACTGTGGGTGACGCGTTCGGACATGGATAATACGCTGATCTATGACATAACCCGCGCGCTATGGAACGGGTCTTCCAGAAAGCTCCTGGGCGAGGGGCACCCCAAGGCCAGGGAAATCCGGTTGGACACCGCCCTTGACGGTGTCGCCATTCCCCTGCATCCCGGAGCGAAGCGCTATTATGAGGAGGCCGGTCTCAGCCCGTAGCCGCGCGAGATGAACAACGCAAAGCGCCTGCATCGACTACTGTCGGCTCTGCCCCGCGGATGGCGATCGGCCGTGGCTCCTGCTTTGATCCTGGCGATCGTAGCCGTGACCGGCGGCGTGATTCTCTACGTCCACGCTACCCTGAGCGGCATCGAGCGGGCGCTGCCCCTGAAGATCCTGGAGCAAAGACGGGACATCGGCGACCTGGAGCAACGCGTCAGCGAGCTGCGCGACCTGGTCGACAGCTCTACCGCCGGCCCGGCGCAGTTCACGAAGATTCTCAAGCAGGTCGACGCGCTCAATCTGAATCTTCAGAGGATCCGCGGAACCTACAAGCTCGACAACCTGATGGGGGCCGCCTCTTTGCATGCCGTTGTGGCTCCGATGCTGTTCGACGTCAATACCTGGTTGACCCGGGGCGTCAACGGCTACGACCTGACCGACGAGCAGGTCCTGTCCCTGGTCCGGACCCGGGTTTCAGACGCCTACACGAGGGTCCAGACCCTGGTGGACGCCTCCGACAGGCTCGCGTTCTCCGTCCTCGAAGGGCAGAGCAGAAGGATCGCGTCCTTCCGCTTTCAGATGATGGTGGTCTTCGCCGTGCTGTTCCTCGCCGGCATGGCCCTGGTGTACTACATGTCGCGCATCAGCGGCGCCCAGCGCGCACTCGACGAGGAGCGGCAGCGGATGCAACTGGCGATAGACGCCGCCAGTCTGTACGACTGGGAATGGGACGTCACGAACGACCGCCTGCATTGGGGCAGCGACCCGAGGCAATTGCTCGGCCCGCCGAGTGAGAGCGGTGAGTACCCCAACTTTCCGGACCTGGTTCTCGAAAGCGACAGGGCGGGCTTTCTGCAGGCGGGGCGCTCTGCTCTCGAGACGGGGGACCAGTATAAGGTGCAGTTTCGCATCCGTCGCACCGACGGAGCGGTTCGCTGGCTCGAAGCCCAGGGCCGGCGCATGGTGGACGAACGGGGACGGACGGAGCGGATGATCGGCGTTACCCAGGACATTACGGAGCGCAAGCACGCCGAGCAGGAGATCCATCGCTACGCGTATTTCGATTCCCTCACCGAGCTTCCCAACCGCCAGCAGCTCGTGAACCGCTTGGACGCGGCCATAGAGCAGGCCGTGAAGCTGAACCGCAAAGGTGCCCTGCTGTTCATGGACCTCGACCATTTCAAGAACATCAATGATTCGCTGGGCCATTCCATCGGCGACGAGCTGCTGAAGAAAATAGCGGGCCGAATCCGGGACGTGGTGCGCACCACCGACCTCGTCGGGCGTCTCGGTGGAGATGAGTTCACGGTGCTGCTCCCCAACCTCTCGCAGGGTCGGAGCGAGACGAAGAGGCTCGCGCGGCGCATCGGCGAGAAGATACAGCGCAGACTCGCAATGCCTTACCAGGTACTGGGCCACGAGCTTCAGGTATCCGTGAGCATCGGGATATCCCTGTTTCCCCTGGACGACTGCGCAGTGGAGCACATGGCGGCCGAGCTGTTGAAGAATGCCGACACGGCCATGTACCGCGCCAAGGCGGCGGGCCGCCATACCATCAAGTTCTTCGTCAACAGCATGCAGCAGGCGGCGAACAAGAAGCTGGCCATGCAGCGCGTCATACAACAGGCGCTGGTTCGCGACGAGATCCGGTTCGATTTCCAGCCGCAGGTGGACCTCGACGGCAGGGTCACCGGGGTGGAGGCACTGATGCGCCTGGACCGGTCTGGATCGAAAGAGACCGGGACGAATGAGATCATCGATGTCGCCGAGGAATCCGGACTGGTGCTGCCGCTCGGGGACTGGGTGATCGTGAGGGCGTGCCGCCATCTCCGGCGCTGGGCGGACGACGGGATCGAGCTGAAGCGGCTCTCCATCAACGTCAGCCCCCGGCAGTTCCATCAAGGCGACTTTGTCGACCGCGTCCTCAGGATACTGTCCGAAACCGGTGCGGATCCCGGCAGGTTGGAGATGGAGATCACGGAAGGGGCGGTGATGATGAACGTTGAAAGCACCATCGACAAGATGTACGCCCTGAAACGAATCGGGATCCAGTTCGCCATCGATGACTTCGGCACCGGATACTCTTCCCTGGCCTATTTGAAGCGCCTTCCCCTGGATCGAATCAAGATCGACCGGTCGTTTACCCGCGACGTTGTCGCGGACCCGAATGATGCCGTGATCATAGAGACCATCGTTTCCATGGCCAGGAACCTGGACCTCGAAGTCGTCGCGGAAGGCGTCGAATCGGCTCCCGTTTTCGAAGCTTTGAAGTCCCGTTCATGCCTGATCTTCCAGGGGCACTACTTCAGCCCGCCTGTCTCCGAGCGGGAGCTTCTCGACATTCTGCGCAACGGGCTGGCGGAACCCAGGACCAATATCGCAAGCATCCGCGGCGGCAGGCGAACGGCCGTCTGATCCCGTCGCCCCGGCGCCGCCCACTGTGTCGTCCGGGCAGGTTTGGTAAGATCGCGCTTTTGGCGAAATTGGACCCGCTTGATGTGGCGTAGCCCCGCGCCCCTGTTTCCTGCTACCCGCCGCTCGCCGCCGACTCATCCCGGCGCCGGATCTGCGGGCGCCGTGCCGGGGTCATCCCCGCAAGATCCTGCGGGAATGCGAATGTCGCCGCCTGCCGCGTAGACGCCGCTCCGTGCGCCGCCGACCCATAAACGACGACATGGCAGGGCGTCAACGCGGCCTCGTGCCGGGCCAGTGGAAATTCCTGTTGCTGGCCGTTCTGGTCGGGGCGGGCTTGGTGGCGCTCCTGTTCACGCCTCTTGCCAACTACTTCAGTGAGCAGGGCTTGAGGGCGCTGTTGGCGGCCCTGCGCAGTGTCTGGTGGACCCCGTTCGTGGTCGTGGGTCTGCTCATTGTGGCGTCGCCGGTGGGCATACCGACGACGCCGCTGCTCCTGGCCGGCGCGGCTTTCGGTGTGTGGCCGGGCGCACTCTATAACACGATCGGGCTGATCCTCGGGTCCGCCCTGAGCTACGAGCTGGCGAGAATGCTGGGCCGGACGTTCGTCGTCGCGGTAACGGGAGACCGCATCCGGGGCATCGAAAGACGGCTTCATCGATTCGCATTCTGGCCGCTGGTGCAGGTGAACTTCACGCCCTTGCCGTTCCCGGTGGTGAATTTCGGCGCCGCCCTGTCCGGCGTGCCGAGAGGCTTGTTCCTGTCCGCCATGACGGTGGGACTGATTCCCTCCACGCTCATACACACCTACTTCATGCATGCCCTGGTGACGGCCGACTGGGACACGCGAGGCATATTGCTGGCGCTCTACATCGCGACGTTTCTGGTATTCAACGTGATCACGGGCTACCCATGGATACGAAAGCAGCGCAAGAGGCGCCACACTTACAGGCGCATCAAGTCCGAGAGAGAAAAAAGAGGCTGCCAGCTCCAGACCGACAGCGACGAGTGAGGACAAAAGGCGCGGCTTGGTACCGGGGCGTCGAACCATGGTATCGTCCCCCGGTATCACCACCGAGACCCGAGATGCGAACGCTTCCCCCGCGGGGCTTCCCTGACCTTGAATTCGAGCAGCGCACGGAGAAGACCCAGCGCATGATGCACGGGGAGCGCTTCGACGCGATCCTGGTGATGACGGAACCCGACGTCCGGTACTATACCGGCTTCCTGTCGCAGTTCTGGGAGAGCCCGACCCGACCGTGGTTCGTCGTGGTTCCCCGGGTGGGAAAGCCTATCGCCGTCGTGCCGGAGATCGGGGCAGTGGGGATGGGCGGCACGTGGCTGGACGAGGTGCGAACCTGGTCTTCACCGGACCCCGTGGACGACGGGGTCTCCCTTTTGGCGTCGACCATCGCCGCCCTGCCGGCGCGTTGCGGCCGGATCGGTGTTCCCATGGGCCCGGGCTCGCAGCTTCGCATGCCGCTGATCGATTTTCTGGCGCTGCGGGACAAGCTCGGAGCCCGGGCGGTGATGGACGCGACGGACATGCTGCGCCGCATTCGGGCCATCAAATCCGAGGACGAGGTTGCAAAGATCAGGGCCGCTTGCGAGATCGCATCGAGAGCATTCGAAGAGCTGCCCGGGAAGATAGGCCTAGGGGAAAGCGAGCGTGAGATCTGCCGGAAATTCAAGATCGACCTGATCGCTGCCGGAGCCGACAGCGCGCCCTACGTCATGGGTGGCTCCGGCTCGGGCGGCTACAACGACATCATCATGGGGCCGACGGACCGAACGCTTTCCAGCGGCGACATCATGATTATCGACAGTGGCGCAACCTTCGACGGCTATTTCTGCGACTTCGACCGCAACTATGCGTTTGGTACCGTATCGGACGACGCCCGACGCGCCTACGACACCGTGTACGAAGCCACCGACGCCGGTTTCCGGGCGGCTCGCCCCGGAGCGAGGACCTCGGACTTGTGGCGGGAGCTGTGGCGGGTGCTCGAGGCGGGCGGTGCGCTCGGAAACAACGTCGGCCGCATGGGCCACGGTCTCGGGATGCAGCTCACGGAGTGGCCGTCCAATATGCCGGGAGACGATACCGTGCTGGAGCCGGGGATGGTGCTGACCCTGGAGCCGGGCATGGTGTTCGCCCCAAACCAGTGGATGGTGCACGAAGAGAACATCGTGATCCGGTCCGACGGCGCCGAGTGGCTCAGCAGGCGCGCCTGGCCGGAGATGCCATTGATCACTACCAGGATGCAATGAATAGCGCCATGACGACGATCAGCGACGCGATCGTGCGTTCGATGCGGGAAATGCGGCACGACCTCCACCGCCATCCGGAGCTCGGCTTCGAGGAGCACCGGACGTCTGAACTGGTGGCGAAGCGCCTGCGAGAGCTCGGCCTCGAGGTGCACGAAGGCCTCGGCGTCACCGGTGTGGTGGGCGTGTTGAAAAGAGGCTCGGGCCGGCGTGGCATCGGGCTGCGGGCCGATATGGATGCACTGGCGATACTGGAGAAGAACGCCTTCGACTACCGGTCGGTGAACGAAGGGAAGATGCATGCCTGCGGACACGACGGCCACACCACCATGCTACTGGGCGCCGCGGAGCATCTGGTCGAAAACGACA
>JBAUWJ010000294.1:0-28789 GCA_049583715.1 Arenicellales bacterium
ATCGGCGTCACACCCGGCTCGCTGTTCTCCTCCTCCGGCAAGTACCGCAACTACCTGCGCCTGTCCGCCGGCCACCCGTGGGACCCGAGGATTGAGGAAGCCGTCAAGACCGTCGGCGACCTCGCCGCATCCATGCAATAGAGAAACAGCTCGACAGTCCAACCCGGGTCATCAAGAAGATGGATCCGGCGTTACCCGAGTCGATCCTCGAGGCCTGTAGCCAGACGGGCGCTGCGGCCAGCCCGGCCCCGATCCCAAGCCAAAGGCTGAACAGCCGGGGCTGTTGCCGCAACCACGGATTGCGATCCGGCATTCCGTATATCGTCCCCGGAACCGCAATACGATGGCCTTTGCGGGGCGCCGGTGAACAGGATCCTGCCCCGCTACTCCTGTTGGGGGATGGAGGGCTGATAGGTGCCGGGTTGGATGCGAAAGGCAATGCACAGCCGGTTCCAGCCGTTGATGGCGACGATCGCCAGTGTCAGATACACCATCTCCTGATCGCTGAACTCGGCGCGGGCCGCTTCGTAGACGTCATCGGGCACGCGGCTCTCGGCAACTCGGGTGACCGCTTCCACCCACGCCAGAGCAGCTCGTTCGCGGTCACTGTAGAGCGGAGTCTCGGTCCACGCGTCGAGCAGGTACAGGCGCTGCTCGGTCTCTCCCCGCGCCCGCGCCTCCTTGCTGTGCATGTCGAGACAGAAGGCACAGCCGTTGATCTGCGAGGCTCGCATCTCGACCAGCTCGAGAAGCGACTTCTCGAGTCCGCTTTCGTTCACAATCTTCTGCACGCCCAACATCGCCCTGGTGGCGTCGGCGGTCTTGTGGAAATCGACACGTTGTTTCATCAGGGGCTCCCGTGATGTGGGGTGGTAAGATAGGAAGTCGCATTCCCGTTCAGTTCCGAAGACGGACCGGCGCAGCGAGTGTGACAGGCGTCCTGTCCGTTTCGTCGCCGACGGGTTCGCCAAGCGGCGACTGCCGGCCACCGATCCCGTTGGCAACCCGGCTTGTCACAAACGACCCCGCCCCACCGTCAGGAATATCAGGAACGCTCCGGCGCCGGTTCCGGGGCGCCGGTCGACAGGAAGCCCCCCACTTTCCCTACGCAACCGGGAGGATCAATTCAGTGCACCATAGAGCCGACGAATTTCAGCAGCATCGTCCCCGGCTCTACGGCATCGCCTATCGCATGCTGGGCTCGCGCACCGACGCGGAAGACATGCTTCAGGAAGCCTACCTGCGCTGGCACCAGACGGATGTCGAACGAGTCCGGGTTCCGGAGGCCTGGCTGACGACGATCGTCACCCGCTTGTGCATCGACCGCCTGCGGGCGACGCGCAGCGAGCGCGAGTCCTACGTGGGCCCATGGCTCCCCGAGCCGTTAGTCGGCGCACAGGCCCCGCCGCCGGAGACCGGGATGGAATTGGCCTCGGACCTTTCGGTGGCGCTGCTGGTGGTTCTCGAACGCCTGGCCCCCGAGGAACGCGCCGCCTTTCTTCTGCACGACGTATTCGATTGCGGCTATGCCGACATCGCGCGGATTCTCAGCCGGAACGAAGCGAGCTGCCGCCAGCTCGTGCACCGGGCCCGCAAGCGCGTGCGCGCGGACCGGCCCCGGTTCGACGTCAGCGAGTCCGCCCGAAGGAAGCTGTTGGAACGGTTCGCCAGCGCCTTGAAGACCCGCAACCAGGACGCGCTGCTGGCGCTGTTCGCGCCCGACGCGACGTGGGTCTCCGACGGCGGCGGCAAGGCCAAGGCGGCGCGCAAGGCGATCCGCGGCTCCAACCGCATCGCGCGGTTCGTCATCGGCGTGTGGCGACGCAACGTGCATCAACTCACGACGCAGGTGGTGCCGATCAACGGCGAGGACGGGCTGCTCATGTACGTCGACGGGCGACCGAAGGCGGCTCTGTCCATTCATACCGACGGCGTGTGCATCCTCGCCGCCTACACCGTCCTGAATCCCGACAAGCTCGAGGGGATCCAGCGGCCGGAGCCCCGCATCCGTCAATGACGAGCCGACCCGCACCCGCGGGAACCACACAACGTGCCATCATTCGAAGCCACCACCGTCATCGACGCTCCCGCCGAGCGCGTCTGGTCAGTGCTTGCCCACGTATCGCATTGGCCGCTCTGGCTGCCCACCGTCACCTCTGTAGAATCTCTTGGCCTGCCGGCGTTGTCGATTGGTGCGCGCTACAAGGTCGTTCAACCAAAGCTGCGGCCTACTGTGTGGTCGGTTGTGGAGCTGTCGCCGGGCAGCCATTTCTCTTGGGACTCGCGCTCACCCGGCGTGCGCGTGTTGGCAGCCCATGAGTTGCGCTCTGTCTCCGCCTGGTCCACAAGCGTTTCACTTCGAGTCGCCTTTTCGGGACCACTCTCGGGATTCGTCGGCCTCATCGCCGGCCGTCTCACGCGCGAGTATGTCGAGCGCGAGGCCGCTGCCCTGAAGCAACGAGTGGAGCGCGGGGCATAGTGAACTGCCGATGGAACAAATACCCGCCCCGTATGCCCGCAAATGAGGGGCGCGCCGTCGGCGCGGCGGGCGTACCCAAGCGCCCCGACCAGTGCTCAGGGATCAGGTTCGTGGAAGCGCCATTGCCCTGGTCCGATGATGTGATCTGCTGCTTTTCGCCCGATTGCCGCGTCACGACCCACGAGGCCCCCGTCACCGACCCTGTCGGAAGCTGTTTCCACTACAACGGCCGTCATCTCTTCTCTACAGCACTGATCCGAACCGGCAGGTCGACGGCAGATACTTGGCCAGACGCGCGGGCAGGGAGCCGCTGAGGTCCGCACCATTGCAGTGCCACTTGATGCTGCCCGCGGCTACGCTCGGGTGGAGATCGATAAAGAACTTACTGGGCACCTCGGCCGCGGGGATCCCCACCGCGCTGGTGTTGATCTGCAATGATATGTAGTTTGGGTCAGGTGGGATGCCGAGCGCAACGGTAGTGACACCCACGTATTGCGCATCGATTTGCGCAAAGCCCGCTTCTTGCCGGCTCGTCGGCCACTTGCCTTTGTTGAAATAGTAATCCGCCATGGCCAATTTGGGCGGCCCTGCCATATGGATTACCTCGGAAATCTTCGCCCGTATGACATAGTTCTGATACTCCGGAATGGCAATCGCCGCGAGCACCCCGATGATCGCCACCACGATCATCAGCTCGATCAAGGTAAAACCTTGCTGCTTCATAGACACCCCCTTCTTGTCGACACCGAGTTCGCGGAACCAGCACCTGTTTGATATTTGTCGGCTGGTTCGCGGCCTTTATGGGTACTGTTCCATGTTTTCTATATTTCTACGATCCTTCGGCGCGAATATAACTCGTCACACATGCAAGATCCAGCGCCGGAGGCGGCACTGGCGGCTCGGAGCTCAACAAAGTGGGGTTGCTGCAGTTTCGGGGAGAGTAAGGCGACCCAGACCGCTGTCGTGCCGCGATTCCTGTGACAGGACACGGCGCTCCATCGTCTCGATCGACCTGTGAGCGTGGAGGCGCCTTGGATAAAGGCAACTGTCGGCATATCCACCTACGACCGTCCGTCGAGGATCGCGTCGACGGCCTCGGCGAAGCCGGCGCCGTGGTCGGCGCCGGGCCGCCGCGCTCTGCGTTGGTGGGGCTCATCCGACTCCCTTGGCCGGGAGGTTCCGGACCCTATCGCCGGGCGCCGCGTTTCCGCCGCCGACCCGGCGCATGTCGCCGCAGCCGGAGCGGTCGAGCCGGCTGATCAGTGATGTATCATTGGATACTCTGCTTCTCCCTGGGCGGCGCGCACCGATCGCGTCAATCTCTCGATCGTCGCTAAACCGGCTCCTGATGTATTGACCGGGATCAAGTTCGCCCTCCGCACCCGGGACCGATAATGCGGATCGCACGTCGCGAAGGCCGCGCGAAGAGGCGGTGTACGCGGGCGTGCCTAAGAGGATGTTACCGTGACTTTCCCACACTGGCTCCACGAGGAATGGACGAAGCTGCTGCTCGTCCTGTTTCTGTCGTTCCTGATCGGCCTGCAGCGCGAGGAGCGCAAGGCCGTGGAGGGACGCTACGCCTTCGGGGGCGTCAGGACCTTCCCGCTGATCGGCATGATCGGCTACCTGATGGCGTTCGTCTCCGACGGCGAGCTGCTGCCGGTGGCGCTGGGCCTGATCGCGGTGTCCGGCTTCCTGATGCTGTCCTACTGGCACAAGCTGAAGACGACCGAGCCCGCCGGCGTCACCACCGAGATGACCGGCCTCGCCACCTACCTGGTCGGCGTGATGGTCTACAAGGAGCACTTCTGGATCGCCACCGCAGTCAGTGTCGCCAGCCTGCTGCTGCTGGAGCTCAAGGTCGCCCTCGAAGGCCTCGCCCGTCGGATAGGCTCGGACGATCTGCTGACGTTCGCGAAGTTCCTGCTGCTGACGGCCGTGGTCCTGCCGCTTCTGCCGGACCAGCCTTTCACCCGGTTCCGGATCAACCCATTCGAGACCTGGCTGGTA
This sequence comes from Arenicellales bacterium, assembly GCA_049583715.1. Taxonomy (GTDB): domain Bacteria; phylum Pseudomonadota; class Gammaproteobacteria; order Arenicellales; family JAANXG01; genus JAANXG01. Next base: position 4,490 of record JBAUWJ010000294.1, read on the forward strand.
GTGGTAGCCGTGAGTGCCGTGTCCTACGGCAGTTACGTGCTGCAGCGGGCGACCCGGGAGAAGGGCGGGCTGATCCTCGCCGCCGTGCTCGGCGGCATGTACTCGTCGACGGTGACCACGGTGGCGCTGGCGCGGCGGTCTCTGGGCGAGGAGAACCCGTACCTGTTCTCCGGCAGCATCCTGGTCGCCTCGGGCGTGATGTACCTCCGGCTGATCGTGCTGCTCGGCATCTTCAACCGTGCCTTGATGCTGTCGCTGGCGCCGGCGTTCGCGGTGCTTGCCGTGGTCGCGATCGCCATCGGGTGGTACTGGTCGAGCCGCAGCGAGAAGAACGCGGCCGATGTCGAGCACCATCACCAGCCGAAGAACCCTCTCGAGCTCGGCACGGCATTGGTGTTCGCCCTGGTGTTTCTGGCGATGCTGGTCGGTACGCACCTCGCTCTCACCTACTTCGGGGACCGCGGCCTGTACCTGTTCGCCGGCCTGATGGGCGTTACCGACGTCGACCCATTCGTGATGGGCATCACCCAGGCGGTCCCGGCGGTGACGCCGCTTGCGCCGGGCGCGGCAGCGGTGCTGATCGCCGCCGCCAGCAACAATCTGGTCAAGGGGATCTACGCGTACGTCCTGGCCCCGCGCGAGACCGGGACCGCCAGCCTGGTTCTGCTGTTCGGCCTCGCTGTCCTCGGCCTGCTGCCGCTGGTCTGGCAGTGAGGCCGTGAAACCGCCGCGAATCAAGCACTGTAAGCGCTTGATTCGGCGTAGCCTGGCGCGGACATGTGCCGGATCCGGCGCGTTGCCTTATCCATTGGAGAAGGGGGCAGGGGAGCCCTTCTTCAACGTTCTGCGAGGGCGGTCGGCACTTCAGGTTTCGATGCGCCGCTCTGACCCGGTTCTTGTGCCGCGTGGCCCAACCGGCAGTTCCGCATTGTCCATGCATTGGCGTTCCGTATCTCCTACGCTCCCGCACGTCATGCTCCCAAGGCCGTAGCATCCGAGGGACGGTAGTGATAGCAATGACAGTCAACTGAACTGCCGCGCGTCGACTGGGGAGTTTTGTTCTCTGTTGTGCGGCGTCCCGGAAGAGATAACGAGATGACTGTCATCACCATATCTCACCGGAGGTATTCGATTATGACTATCGTCAAACGCGGTTATATGAGTATTCAGACGCTGATCACGGGCCTGCTCGCCTTCTTCGCCGGCGTTGCACCGGGTCTTGCCCGCACGAACGACCAGGCGGCGGCGCCGGACGTCGCCGCGCTGGTCAGCCGATTCAGTGACAGCCGGGTGTACGACCGGTTGCTCGACCCGGGTAAAGCGCAGTCGATACAAGACCGTCCTGCCTTCGACGACCGGATGCAAAGCCAGCCGTCGCAGCCCGCTGGGGCCTCGAAGCTCCAACCGGTCGAACAAGCCCGGCAGACGCTGAAACTCAAACCCGGCGAACAACCCAGACAGACGTTTGAAGCCTGGCCGACGCGAAAGAAGGCGCGGCCCCCCCGGGCGCTCAAGCTCGAACCGGGTGCGCAGCCGCAGCAGGAGCTGAAACTCAAACCCGCCGGCAAGCAACCGCAGCAGGCCATGAAGCTCAAACCGCGGGAAGAGCAGGGCGGTCCGGGTACCGGATAGCTGTGTCGGTCACGTGGCGCATGGCGACGGACAAAGCTGCGGTTCCGCCGTGCTGCCCTGGGCGGACCTTTATCTGCTTGGATCGGGTGTAAGCGGCTTTCTGGATATCACGTTGCGCACCCAGGCGGCGCTCAAGCGCTGCCGGCCGGTCTTCCACCTGCACGACATGCCGAGCCTGGACCGGTACCTGGATGAAATCGCCCCGGGTGCGGTCAATCTCTTGCCGCGGTACTACCGCGACGGGCGACGGCGCATCGATATTTACCGGGACGTTTCAGAACACGTCGTCGAGGCAGTCGGCGGCGAGGCTCCGGTCGGTTTCCTGGTGCACGGCCATCCGATGTTCTTCTCTCTGATCACGCGCCTGATTCTCGAACGGACCGGGCGGCGCGGTCTGCAGGCCCGTGTTGCCCGCGGTGAGCTGTCTGGACGCTCTGTTCGTCGACCTGCGACTGGACGCCGGCGAACAGGGGTTGCAGATGTATGAGGCCAGTTCCGCTATTCTTCAGGCCCTGCCGCTGAACCCACGGGTGGGCCAGTACCGCCAGCGACGTCGATCACGAACGAACTTGAGCAGGAATTCCCTCTTGTGGCAGCGGTGAGTCAAGTGCCAGACAAGACCGGGCACGAAATGACGATTTGCGCGAGGCATGAGCTTCCCTCCCTGGAGAACGCATTTGGGGGTCAATATTCCATCTTTAGGGCAATTTAATCCAGAATCACGCGGCTTTCCAGTTTTCGATCAGACACTTGCCATGGTCCGACCCCCGAAGGCTTTTACGGCGTGTCCTTGCCCTGATTCTCGCGGCGGTAGCCCAGCGTCGTCTCGATGGACTCCAGCGCCTCCCGGGCCTCGGACAGGCGGGCGATTTCGCCTTCGAGCTCCCGGCATCGCGCTTCGGCGCGGGCGCGCCCGGCAGCTTCGTTCTGAAGGCGGGCCTCGAGGTCGGCGACCTCGGCGGCGCGAAGATCCACCAGGTCGCGCGCCTCGGCCAGCTCGCGAGCCGCCGATTCCCACTGGGCATCGCGCTGGCTGAGCGCGGCTTCGGCCTCTGTCAGCATGCTCGTCTGCTCCTCCTCCAGGCGCCGAAGCTCGGCCAGCTCGCCGAGCACCTGGTCGCGCTCGGCTGCCAGGGCCTCCGCTTCGGCCACGGCGTCGTCCGCGATGCGCCGCCTCTCTTCGGCCTGCGCCTCCAGCCCCTCGCGCGCTCGGCGCTCCTTCTGGAGATCGGCACCGGTGCGCGCCAGGGCAGCACGCGCCTCCGCGAGGGCCTCGGCCAGCTCGGACCGCTCACGGACCGACGCCTCCATTCGCTCGCGCAGCCCGTCCACCACGTCGCGCACAGCGGCGGCCGTCCGCTTCGGTTCGGCGGCCCCGGACCAGGTATGAGCGGTGGCGGCCAGGCGTTCCCGGAGTCTCGCAATCTGCTCGCGCCCGCCCGGGGCGCGCGATGGGGCCGTCGACGTTCCCTTCGATGGAACGGTCGAGGGCTCCGAGGGCCGGGCTGGCGGGGCGTTCGCAGCCGCCGGCGCGTCGGGTGTAGCGTTTAGCTGGTTGTTTCCCTGGTCGTTTCGCTCGTCGCCTTCCTGGGACTCTCCCTTGGAGTCTCCCCGGGAATCGGCGACGACGTCGCGCGGGGCCGGGGCGGTGTCCTCGACAACGGTGCGGTCTTCATCAGGCTCCGCATCATCGCGCGGGGCGGTGGTCAGTTCCGAGATCACGCGGGCGATCTTGGTGCGTGGCTTTCGGGCCGGGACGTTGGCGTCGAACCCGCTGGTCATGCTCTCTTCTCCTCCGCCTGCTCCAGCGGCGCGTTGATAATCTCGGCGACGAGCGCGTTGATGTCCTTCGCCCCCCTGGACGCGGGGGCGAAGGCGCTGATCGGAATCCCCTCGCTGGACGCCTGTGCGAACGTCGTGCACTGGCGGACGACCGTCCTCGAGAGGAACTCCGGATAGTGGGACTCGAGGGCGCCTTTCGCCTGGCGCGCGATCCGCGTCGTCGGGTTGTAGTGGTTGAGGATGATCACGATTCTGCGAAGCGTGTGGTCGAGATCGTCCTCGAGTTGTCCGAGGGTCTCGAAGAGCAGCTTGAGACCGTGGAAGGACAGGAAATCCGGAAGGACCGGGACCAACAGGTCGTCGGCGGCGATGAGCGCATTGAGGTTCAGGAGCCCGAAAGAGGGTGGGGCGTCCATCACCACGAACTCGTAGCGGCCGGACACGGCCTCGAGGGCCCGCTTCAGCCTATGCTCCCGCGCGGCCATGGGCATCAGGGCCAGGTCCACGGTGGTCATTCCGAGGTTCGCGGGAAGCAGGTCGAGCTCGGCGAGCGGCGTGTGCAGGATGACCTCGGTGAGCGGGACCCGGTCGACCAGCGCGTCGTAGAGGGTGCCCTCGACCCGGTCGCCCTCGACACCCAGGTTCTGGGTAGCGTGGCCCTGCGAGTCGAGATCCATGAGGAGGACCCGGTGCCCCATCTCTGCGAGCCGGTAGGCGTAGGCCACCGAGAGGCTGGTCTTGCCCGTGCCCCCCTTGAAGTTGAGAAAGAGCTGGCGGCTCAGCGGCCTCCGGGGCGGGCGGCGGTCCAGCGCCCTGCGATACGAAGACAGGTGTCGCACATCATAGGTATCTGGTCCACCGCCCAGCGGCTTCAGCTCCGGCAGGCCGTCCGCGTCAGCGAGCTGCCGTTCGGAGACTCCCAATATCCGGGCGAACTGTTGTCTGGCGTATTGGATCTCCACTACAACCCCCGCGAGTGTGGGCGGAGCGGCCCCAAACGGCTTCGGTGCATCACCGTATTCGCCAACCGGGCCACTTAGGAGGCGACTCCGGCTCTGATCTTCTCGGCAACGGGATCGCCCGTCTCCTCGGCACCGTCCGATACGGACGGCGCGCGGCGCAGGACCTCCTGTACGAGGCGGCGCACCTGGGAGTCCGGGTCCCGCCTGAGCGAATCCAGGAGCGGTCGAAGATCCAGCCCGCGCGCCGCGGCGGCGGCGAGGACGACGCGGCGACGAACACGGGGATCGGCGTCGGCGATTCCCCAGCGGATGTGCGGTTCCAGGCGGGACGGATCGTGCTCGAGGAGGTGACCCAGCGCCTGGTACGCGGCCGCGCGCACCCGCGGCTCGGGGGTGACCAGCCAGGAGCGGATCGCATAGAACGCTTCGGCCTTGCCGCTCCGGCCGAGACGAAGGAGCTCATCAATTCGGGACTCCGCGTCGTCCCCGGCTGCCAGCGGCACGGCCTCGTCGGCCTCTGTTTCCGGTTCAAGGACGACCTCGGGCGAATCGGCAGGCTGCGACTCCGCTTCGGCGACGGACGCATCGGGGGAGCTTGCGTCCACGTCGTCCGCCTGCGTGCCCGCCGGCCGGAGCTGCTCCCGGAGGTCGGCTTCGCGTCGCTCCGCCATGACGGCCCGGTGCTCGAGCTCGAGGATATCGTGGCGCAGCGCGGCAATGAACTCCGACAGGTTGATGGCGTCGGCGTCGCCCTCCCGGGCCGCGCGCTGCCACTCTGAGACGCGGGTGAGAAGGGTTTCCCGGCTCGCCACCAGCTCCTCGACGCGTGCCCGCAGGTCCGTCTCGGTTCGCTGCCGGACAAGCATCACGTCCCGGGCCGCGGCAACCTCACCCCGGAGCCGGACCAGCTCCTGTCCGTCTTCGGGTGTGGTCGACTCGAAGAAACGCCCTTCCAGCCCGGCGCGGAGCGCTTCGGAGTGCTCGAGCCGGTGGTGGAGCGACTCGATCTCCTCGCGGACCGCCGCAAGCTCTTGAAAGACCACCTGATGACGGCGTGCCTGATCGGCTTCCCGGGCGGCGGCCTCGGCCAGGAGCGCGCGGGCCCGATGGGCTTCCGCCCGGGCCTCGTCCACCTGCGCACGCATCTGCTCCAGCCGGCACTCGAGAAGGACGACACGATCCGCGTCGGAGCCGGACGGCGCCTCGCCGGTCACGTCCGGCGACGGTGGTAGCAGCTCCGCGTTATCGTTCATGATCGGACCGCGCCCGCCTTGGATGCGAAGAAAAAACCGCCCAATACTGTACAGCAGTAAACGCTGCCACGCATGCGCGTCAATCTCCGGGTGCTGGTTACGGATAGGAAGAATACCCCACATCCCGGCCGGAATGAAGGGCGCTTTCGGACCGGTCCCGGCGGAGAAAAGAGGGACCTGAAGGGGGGGCGCGGATGCCCCTGTCCCGCGGGAATCGCCTTCGTTCCCGGCCTCGGGAGCTCTTGGGACGGCATTTCGGATTGGTTCCGCAGGCTCGAGGGGGTTTCATGCGTAGTGATGGCGTTTCATAACCCTCGTTGCTCCATTTTCTTGCGGTTCCGATCCAATTTATCCGCTGCCGACCGCGTTCCTTTAACCGCAGACCACGACACGGGAATCAATGTACCGTCCCCGGTACTTCCCCATTTGGAGAGCGCCCTCGCTTTCCCACGGAGGGCCGGACGGAGGTGTTGACATAGCTCAATATTTCGAATATTCCAGAATCACAGGTCAACTGAGGTTTGTGGGTATGAAACTGGGAACGGCCGCGGGAATCATGGCCCAACTGGGAAACGAGACGCGATTGAAGATCGTCCGCCTTCTGGTCAAGGCCGGGGAAGACGGGATGACCGTCGGCGAGCTCCAGGCGCAGCTCTCGATCCCCGCGTCGACCCTGTCCCATCATATCAGCCACTTGAGGCACGCCGGTTTGCTGGAGCAACATCGCGAGGGAACCACCCTGTATTGCGTGATGAATTACGAGACCATGGACGCCGTAGTCAGGTTTCTTACCGAGCAGTGCTGTACGAACGCGAAGTCGAGCCACGCCGCATGACATTTTTTTGAGCCATTAATTCTATTCAACTAGAATTATAAAATGAATACTACCGTCGTTTTGCCACGTTTCCGGACCGTCGTCGCAGCCGTCATGCGACGCCTTCTCAACACCGTCGCCGACCGGGTTATTGTCACCTTGGTAATTGCGGTCGCTGTCCTGGCTGTCCTGGACTCGAACCAGGCGTGGGGCAGCCTCGACTTCACGCTCCGTTCGTTTGCAGGCATCCTCCCATTCCTTGTGGTCGCCGTGAGCCTCGCCGCCATGTCACGCGCCACCGGCGCCGACCATCTGATCGCGGGCGCATTCGGCGGGCGCGCCGCGAAGGCCGTGCCGATCGCATCCGTTGCGGGCGCCCTGTCCCCATTCTGTTCCTGTGGTGTCGTGCCCGTCATCGCAAGCCTGCTCAGGGCCGGCGTTCCGCCCGCACCCGTCATGGCCTTCTGGTTCAGTTTCTGACGGACTTCCCCTCGAGACGCTGGTGTGAAGGGCGAGAGGGCGGCAACGTGAGTGAAATCAATCTTCAGGATCAAATCCAATAGAATAGGGTCCTCGGACGCATAATTTGTGCATCTATAGCCAAGGAGAACCGATGTCCCATTCCGGGATTGATCGACTTGATCGTCGCATCCTCGCCATGGTCCAGGAAAACAACCTCGTGTCGCACAGGGAAATCGCCGACTCCGTGGGTCTTTCCACGCCCGCCGTTACCCGCAGGCTCAAGCGCCTGCGGGCCGACGGCGTGATCCGGAAGGACGTGAGTGTTCTGGATAGCGGAAAGCTCGACAGGCCGCTGACGCTCATCGTCGCCGTCCTGGTCGAGAGCGAACAGCTCGAAGAACTGGACGCCATGCGCGAAGCATTCAGCCGTTGCCCGCAGATACAGCACTGCCACTACGTCACCGGGGAAGCGGACTTTATCCTCATATTCAATGTTGCCGATATGGCCGAATACGAGGAGCTCACCCGCAAGCTTTTCTTCAGATCCGGCAACGTCAAGAGGTTCACGACGTTCGTATCCATGGAAACGATCAAGGCCGACAGCAAACTGGTGATCTGAGGAAGACGGATTGGATTCAATGAGATGGCGTGTCAGTGACTCTTTCTGAGGCTCTACGCAGCAGGAGACAATGCTCAATCGGGACAATACGCGGATAGGGCAGGCGCTCGGCTGGGCCCCATCGCAGCCGTGTGCGGGTCGGCTTGGAGAAGACCTGCGCCTGTACCCCGGCAGACGGACTTCGATTTTGACATGGACGGGAACAGGCAGCCTGTACCACTCTACCAGCCTGTCCAAGCCGATCGCGAATACCGTTTGCTCTTAAACCGGCAATGACGGCGAGCTGTCAACTGTTTAGACCCCATCGGTGCACATATTGTGCGTTTGAAGGCCATATTTTGCGGGGTTTACCGCCCGCATATTTACTAAGATTGCGTGGGTAGCGAACAACGCCCCACCGGGCGCTTGTCATCAACCGAATTCCGTCGTCCCAGCGAGCACCACGAGACAATGATCGACCTGACTGTTCAACCGGAAGCCCTGGCCCGCGTCGTCGAACGGGCACGGGCGCAGGACATCGTCATTCCCACGTTCGAGCAGATGAAGGATCCGTCGCGGATCCCGGGAGACATCAAGGACAAGCTCGCGTCGGTGGGATTGTGGGATGTCGATCCACTGAACCTGTTTCGCATCACGTGGAAGAACGAGCCTATCTCGCACGGCGGCGGCTTCGGCGGCGTGAATTTCCTGGAGTTTCCGGCCGCGCTGACCGGCGTGGACGCGCGTATCGTCGCCCTGGTGGGCAAGTGGTTCCCGACCGGCGCCCACAAAGTCGGGGCGGCGTTCGGATGTCTCGTGCCGCGGCTGGTCACCGGCCAGTTCGATCCGACCGTCCAGAAGGCCGTGTGGCCGTCCACGGGCAACTACTGCCGCGGCGGGGCCTACGATTCCGCGTTGCTCGCCTGCGCCTCCGTCGCGATCCTGCCCGAGGGCATGAGCCAGGAGCGATTCGATTGGCTGGCGAAGGTCGCCGGCGAGGTAATCAAGACGCCGGGAAGCGAGTCCAACGTCAAGGAGATCTTCGACAAGTGCTGGGAGCTGCGCAGCTCCGGCGAGGATCTGATGATCTTCAACCAATTCGAGGCGTTCGGCAATTACCTGTGGCACTACGAGGTGACGGGCCACGCCATGGCCGAGGTGCTGGAGCAGGTGATGGGCGAGCGCGACGCTTATCGCGGGGTGGTGCTGACGACCGGCTCCGCCGGGACGCTCGCCGGCGGCGACTTGCTGAAACAGGTGTACCCGGACAGCAGGATCGCCGCATCGGAGGCCCTGCAATGCCCGACGTTGCTGGAAAACGGCTTCGGCGCTCACCGCATCGAGGGAATCGGAGACAAGCACGTGCCGTGGATTCACAACGTTCGCAACACCGACATGGTCATGGCCGTGGATGACTGCGCTGTCGTGAGCCTGGCCCGCCTGTTCAATGAAGAAGCGGGCCGCAGTTATCTGGCAAAGGAGGGGGTCCAGCCCGGGCACATCGACGACCTGGCGTTGCTGGGCTTCTCGGGCATCGCCAACCTGGTCTCTTCGATCAAGTTTGCCAGGTATTACGAGCTCGGCTCCCGCGACGTCGTGTTGACCGTCCTTACCGATTCCATGGACCTGTACGGCAGCCGCCTGGAAGAAATGCGCCGGGCGTACGGCGACTACACGGACCGGGATGCGGCCCGCCATGATGCCCGTTACCTCAAGGGCATCTCCACCGACCACCTGCTGGAGCTGCGGCACACGGACCGTCGGCGTATCCACAACCTCAAGTACTACACCTGGGTGGAGCAGCAGGGACGATCCCACGAAGAGCTCGTCGCCCAATGGTATGACCGGGACTACTGGGTCGAAAAGCAGCAACGGGCCGGCGACATCGATGCGTTGATAAGGGCGTTCAACGAACGGGTCGCCTGAAGAAGATCCGCTGCTGTTCCACAATCGCCGTCTTTAAGCGAACTTGGAACCAATCCAGGCCAGTCTTCCTGTCCGCTTTTTCGCAATCGACCCATGATCGAAATTTTCTATCATCGCGATAGAATCAAACGATTTTATCAATCGCCGATTTTCCCCTAGAGTAAGTCACCCGCCCAACTAAGATTCAGTTTCGGACCGCATACGGGTTCACGAAAAGACAGCGTGGATGTTGAGGGCGTTACAGTAATTCCGTTGCGTTGGCTGTCAGATACGAGTAGATCCTGTTCTGTATACAGTTCGCTGGCAGAAACTTGAACCGAACACAAGAGGAGTTCACGTTATGAACGATATGAGTAAGTGCCCGGTGATGCACGGCGCCGCCACGGAGAGCGGCATGTCAAACATGGAATGGTGGCCGAAGGCCCTGAACCTCGACATTCTGCATCAACACGACACCAAGACCAATCCGATGGGAAAGAACTTCAATTATCGGGAAGAGGTCAGGAAACTCGACTTCGAAGCGCTCAAGAAGGACCTGCACGCGCTGATGACGAACAGCCAGGACTGGTGGCCGGCGGATTGGGGACATTACGGCGGTCTCATGATCCGCATGTCATGGCATGCGGCGGGATCCTATCGTGTTGCTGACGGTCGCGGCGGAGCCGGTACCGGCAATCAGCGCTTTGCACCGCTCAATTCCTGGCCCGACAACGCGAACCTGGACAAGGCGCGCCGCCTGCTCTGGCCCATCAAGAAGAAGTACGGCAACAAGCTCAGTTGGGCAGACTTGATCGCCTATGCGGGCACCATTGCCTACGAATCCATGGGGCTGAAGACCTTCGGCTTTGGCTTCGGCCGCAAGGACATCTGGCATCCGGAAATGGATACTTACTGGGGCTCGGAGAAGGAATGGCTCGCTCCCACCGGCAGCGAAGGCAGTCGTTACTCCGGTGAGCGGGACCTCGAGAATCCGCTGGCCGCGGTGATGATGGGTCTCATCTACGTCAACCCCGAAGGCGTGGACGGCCACCCGGACCCGCTGAAGACGGCGCAGGACGTGCGCGTCACGTTTGCGCGCATGGCGATGAACGATGAGGAGACCGTTGCCCTGACGGCCGGCGGCCATACCGTTGGCAAGACACACGGCAACGGCGATGCGGCGCTGTTGGGTCCGGAGCCCGAAGCGGCCGGTATCGAGGAGCAGGGCCTGGGCTGGAACAACCACACGAGGCGCGGCATTGGCCGCGACGCGGTCACGAGCGGCATCGAAGGCGCCTGGACGTCCAACCCGACGCGGTTCGATATGGGTTACTTCGACATGCTGCTCGATCACGAGTGGAAATCGGTGAAGAGCCCTGCCGGTGCCTGGCAGTGGGAACCCGTCGACATCAGGGAAGAAGACATGCCCGTCGATGTGGAAGATCCCTCGATCCGCCGCAGACCGATCATGACCGACGCCGACATGGCGATGAAGATGGATCCGATCTACCGCGAAATCATGGAGAAGTTCCGCGCCGATCCTGAGGCTTTCAAAGATGCTTTCGCGCGCGCCTGGTTCAAGCTGACGCACCGTGACATGGGGCCCAAGGCGCGCTACATCGGTCCCGATGTGCCGAAAGAGGACCTGATCTGGCAGGATCCGGTTCCCGCCGGCCGCAGCGACTACGATGTCGAGGCCGTGAAGGCCAGGATTGCCGCCAGCGGCCTGAGCGTCAGCGAAATGGTCGCGACCGCCTGGGACAGCGCAAGAACCTTCCGTGGCTCGGATATGCGGGGCGGCGCCAACGGGGCGCGCATCCGCCTGGCTCCCCAGAAGGACTGGGAAGGCAACGAGCCTGCGCGTTTGAGCAAAGTGCTGTCCGTTCTCGAGCCGATTGCTGCCGAGAGCGGCGCAAGCGTAGCGGATGTGATCGTGCTGGCAGGCAACGTCGGTGTCGAGCAGGCCGCCAAGGCTGCGGGCCATGACGTTACCGTTCCCTTCTCGCCCGGCCGAGGGGACGCAACAGATGCGATGACCGATGTCGAATCATTCGAACCGCTGGAGGTCGTCCACGACGGCTACCGCAACTGGCTCATGAAGGACTATGTCGTCAGCCCGGAAGAGTTGATGCTCGATCGTACGCAGCTCATGGGGCTGACCGCGCCTGAGATGACGGTGCTGGTCGGCGGCATGCGTGTGCTTGGCACCAACCACGGCGGCACCAGGCACGGTGTGTTGACCGAGCGTGAAGGAGCGCTGACGAACGACTTCTTCGTGAACCTGACGGACATGAATTATACGTGGAAGCCGGCCGGCACTAATCTGTACGAAATCTGTGACCGCAAAACGGACAAGGTCAAGTGGACGGCGACGCGGGTCGATCTCGTCTTCGGCTCCAACTCGATCCTCCGTGCGTATGCCGAGGTGTACGCGCAGGATGACAACAAGGAAAAGTTTGTGCAGGACTTCACAGCAGCATGGACGAAGGTGATGAACGCCGACCGCTTCGACCTGGCCTGACCCTCGATACCCATCCCCGCGCCGGCAATACCGGCGGCGCGGGGATATCAGGGAAATGGGGCATCCATCCAACGGACGGCCCCCGGATGCGGCGCTATGCGGGCCCCGGACTTGTCCCGGCTCGGTGCGGGACCCAACGGGCAAACGTCCAAGAGTTCACGAGCACGGACACAGCCTGACCTCATTGCCGTCAGGATAGCGGATTGTCATTTGCGGCTCCTTCACCGGCTTCCATTCTTTCCGGACCCGGGTGAGCGCGGCATCGTGGCCCGGATGCAGCACATCGCCCAGCGTGGCGATGCGTGCGATCGTACGCTGGGCTTCCTCCGGGTCCCAGACGGGTGCCGAAACCCCACGGCCGCTCAAATCCCAGCGATTCTTCAAGGCATCGCCGCAAAGCACGTGCTCGTCGCACGCAACTATTATGGACCCGGGGGTGTGCCCGGGCGCGTGCAGCAGTCTTATGCCCTCCTCGATTTCCACGTCTTGCTCGACCAACTCAAGCCGCTTTGACGCCTCCAGCGCTTCCACGTGATATCGCAGCACAGCGGCGTCTTCGCTGGACTTCGCGCTGGAGATGTATTCCATTTCCAGTTCATGCAGGTAAATCCGTGCCCTTGGAAACAGGTCCCAGTTGGCGGCATGATCGAAATGAAAATGGCTGAGCACCACGGCATCGACCGCCGACAGGCTCGCGCCATTTCCTTCCAACAATGCCGGCAGCTTCCCTCTCTCGTTGCAACCACCGGTATCGAACAGAACGGTTTTGCCCCGAGCGTTCTCAACCAGAAACGAGGAGCTCCAACCCAGGTAACCGCGGGAGCTCCGGGCCGGAAAACCGGACAGTATTTCATGAACAGACGTCATCAGGCGATCCTCATGTTGGAAGCACAATCCAGGGCCGACGAGCTAAAGGCGCAACTGGTCGCAAGCTATTCAACCCAAGCCCATGGCACCGCAGCAAGTCGGCGAAATGGCCTTCGACCGGCGCCGCATGGAATGTCGCTTCAGCCCGACATCACAAGAATTGTCGGGCTGTTGCTCGACCTGCAGCTCGACCTCCACAGAGGACGGCTCATTCCGCCGAATGTGAGACGAACGACCTTCCTGTGAAATGTCGTTCCGAGTCACCAGACATCGTCGTTACTCCCCTCCACGACGTCATGTTTGCTGAGTCGTTGCTTCTGCCCGCCCAGTGGCTGCGCCCAGTCGTCGAAGTCGTGATACTCTTTACACTGTACAGGACAAGAATCAATTGAATTCACCCCTGAAATATCGAATAAGGATCAAGCAGCCAGTCGCGTGTAATCGGGATATGCGGAATGCGAAAGAATAACATCATGATTGTCATGACGATCATTATCGCCATGTTGACGGGTCTCGGAGTGACTGGAAGTCTGCACGCAGAGATCAAATACAACAAAGCAAGGTATGCGCAGGAGCAGAGTTGTCACAATCAGTATCCGGCAGATTCAAAATATGAGAAGGCAACGCACAATCTGCTCAGGAATGGTTGCTGGTCCTGCCCAAGAGGGTTCAAGCGTACGCTTGACCCGCTGCCTGACCAGTATAAGTCCTGCCATAAGCCCAGGCCGTATGTTAATGCAAGTTATCATGGCCGGGCGACCGGCATACTGAAGAATATCTGTAAAGGGACGCCCTGGTTGAAGGACAAAAAGTGCTGGACATGTCCTAATGGATACAGGCGCTCATACAAGACGATACGCGGTAGAGTGCAGTGTAAACCCAGGACGGAATATTATTACCATTCCGCAATACGACGGGGCAACGCCGGCTGCGCTGCAGGCACATGGTCACCACTGCTGTCATCGAAGTGCTATAGCTGTCCAGCCGGTTATTTTCGTAACCCCACGCGGGTCACGCTTGATCGCGCCAAAGATCAAAAGGCCTGTATGACGTTTGCGAAATCCAAGAGAGAGAAGGCAGCGTTTATCAGAGAGCACATCAGCCAGACGAAGGCCTTGCTAAGTCAGAACCAGGATCTGATTAAGCTCGCTGGTGATTTTGCCAGGAAACTCACGCGCATCCTGAGGCAAAAAGGAAAGACCGGGAGTCTTACTCACATCAGCAAAGCGGATATCAGGGACGCCGGGGGTGTGCGACTGGCGATGGCGGCCTGCGGTCAGGGCTTCCCTTCTGTTTCAGTCACCGGCGGGGTGGATGGATCTTATGGTGTCGGCATCAATGGTTCCGGTGGTGTTGCATTTGGTCTGGAAGGCGAGTGTGGTGATAAGAATGACGGTAACGACTGGATTGACCGGAATACCGATTTCGGAATCGCCCCACTCGGTACGATAAATGGCAGCATTGGTGCATCGGTTGGTGCAGACGCGTCGATCAACGTTGGATTTTGGAAATCGTCATATAACAAGTTACGTGGTTTTGCACAAGGCGTCGTGGTGGGTGGCTCGTATGCCGAGGTTGGTGCAAACGGCTCTGCCTGGTGGACGATAAACTGGGGTGCGAAGGATCAATTCGCCGGTATCTCCGTCGGTTATCAGGGCGGCTTGGACGCCGAGGCTGAATACGACTGGGGTTATACTTTCCAGAAGAAACACTAATGTCGGAATTCAACCGAGCCCACGGAACTGCAGCAATGCGGCGAAATGGCCTCCCCTTGAGAACGCCAGTCTTGCCCGTGCACCCAGGCGACGGTAAGATTCGCCACATGTGCCGACGCTTGCTTACAATGATCCATGACTGAATTTGGCGTGACATTGGTCAGTGCATGTCGTGCGCCTGTGCAAAGACACATAATCGGTCCCTCGCGAAGCAGCGCTCAACGAGCAGCCTTGTGGATAGCCACGGCATTGTTCTTTGCTGTGCTGTCGGCTCACGCCGAGCTGCCTGCGGGAACGAGCTCGGAGCGCGTCGCTGAAAGAATTCACGCGCAGGCCCCCAACATCAGCGCCAAAGCGATCTCGGCCGCGATCAATGCCTATTCCCAGGTCAGGCGGCGGCATCTGACCGATAAGCCGTTTGTCACGATCGTCGACTACTCTTTGCCGTCCGCCAAGAAGCGCCTGGTCGTCGCCGATATACGGACCGGGAAAGTGCTCTTTTACACCTACGTGGCACACGGCAGAGGCAGCGGACTCGAATACGCAACCCGCTTCTCCAACAAGCCCGGCGCAAACACGAGCAGCCTCGGGGTGTATCTGACCGGCCATACGTACTACGGCAAGCACGGCTACTCCCTGCGCCTGAAAGGACTGAACCCTGAATTCAATGGCGCGGCTTACCGCCGCGATATCGTCATACACAGCGCCTGGTACGTGAGCCAAATGTTTGCGCGAAACCACGGCCACATGGGCCGGAGCTGGGGCTGTTTTGCACTCAGTCACGAGGTGGAGGGCGACCTCGTGAGGCTGATCCGCGGAGGCACCGTATTACTCGCGTACTACCCGGATCCCGAGTGGCTGCATTCCTCGCCCTTTCTCAGAACCGCACCCCGAGAACTGAACAGTGCAATAAGCGCTTCCTCGGGTTAAGAGTCCTATCCGGTTTCTGGAACAATCTGGCTGTGCATCTTGAACGATCCCCCTTGAGCCATAGCTACGGCTATGGCTCGGCGGACGATCGTTCAAGCGGCGAAGCCAGCTTGCCCCAAAATCCCGGATCCCGGTGAGAAATGCGGCCTAGAGCTCCTTGCTGATGCCGGCACGCAGCGTGTAACGGCTGAAATCGCGCAGCCCGACGAGCATGTCCACGGAAACGAAGGCCTGTATGCCACCCTTGAGCACAGCGCTGACCCCGGTCGTGAACTGGAAATAGTCCGTATCGAGGGCATCGGACGTGATAGTAAACGTCGTCGGGTCGGGCACACCGGTCGCCGGGTCGACCGCCGGGATGCCACCGGAGTAGAACAGGTTGTTCTGCTTGAATCCGACGCTGAATGGGTCGCCCGCGAAACGTGCAGTGATCGTCGTCGGCTCGTCCTTGAACTCGTGAATCCACTGGCCTCGCGCGAAAGGGCTTATTACGCCGTACGAAGTGCTCATGGCTCGCGAGATATCCACTCCGCCTATAAAACGTATGGACTCGTGACTGTAGTCGTTGATCTCAAGCTCCAGCGGGATACCGCCAAAGTTGTTGGAGTGCTCCCGGTATCCGTCGACGTTGACGTCGAGGTAGTCGAACATGCCGCTGATTCCGATCGTGAGCGGCCCGTTGTGAAAATCACGCCCCGCGCCGAGCGTCGCGAACAAACGGCTGGCGTTCGTGCCGCTGTCGAACTCGGATACGATCCTTTTGCGTGGGCTGCTGGGATCAAAGAAGGTTGTGCCGTCGGGCAGGACAATGACGACGCTACGCGAACTGAACTCCAGTTGCCGTGTCAGGTCGATCTGACTGGTACCAATGCCGGCATTGCCTTGAACGTACCAGTCGTCCTTCATGAACCACAGTCCGTAGCCCGATATGTCGTAAGTCGATACTTCCGCCGTGCTCTCATTCACGTAGTCGAGCTTGGCTTCGCGCGCCGCGATGTTGAAGCCGACGAAACGGTTCGGGTCCACGCGGTAGTCGCCACCGGCGTCGAGACTCAGTCCATTGAGGTCGTACCCCGTCACCAGCTCGGTGGGATCCTTTTTGCCGGTGCTGGCGTCGCCGTTGACGTAAAAGCGCCAGCCTTCATTGAAGACGTCCCCGGCTCCGCCGCCGCTGCCCAGACCCATGGTCAGTTTTCCCGTACGCGCGTTGAAGGCAATGGCCTGTTCCGTCGGGGAGCCCGCCTGCGCGAGTCGAAGCTTGTTCAGGCGTTCCATGGCGGCGATACCGCTTGCCGGCGTCAACTGCGTGAAACTGTTGGCCATTGCCGCGACTTCCTGGCCGCTGGCACCCAGTAAAAGGCTGGCGTTGTTCTGGACGAACTGCGCGAATCCGGTGTCTCCAGGGCCGAGTGCGGCGAGTACCGGTCCGAAGACGCCGAAGCACACATCGAAGATGTTGAATATCTCCGGCACCAGCGGCGTGCTTTCCGAAATAATCTGGCCGCACAGGTTTTCCAGGGCGATTCCGACGCTGACCTGGTTGGCGTTGTTGCCCGGGATCCCGGAAAGAAAATCGGCCAGCGGACTGTTGGATGGATTTGTCCCGAACTGCAGGTCCTCGATCGATAATTCCTGGCTTCGGGCAAGGGACGTGGCAAACAGCAACAACACTGCGACGATGACTGCGGGGATCTTCTTACTTATTCTGTTCATGAGCGGCTTTCCTCCTCGGACACGCATGGAAATGTCGAGACAACCATCGTGTAAACCCATGATCCTGCCGGGGTCCGCTGGTCTTTCCAAAGCCGATCGACACCCACGCGCCGTTCAGGTTGTAGTTCTACCGTCGGGTTGGCGCACCGTTTTCACGGATGGGGTAAGAATAAACGACTGGCGTCGCGATGGAAAGCCGTTACAAGGCCGTGTGAGATGCAGGAGTGGCTGTCAGCAAGTGGGCGTTGACCGAATTCCCCCCCGGAAGGTCGGTAGCGGCGCCTCTACAACGACGAATCGACGACGAACGCGGTGAAAGCACCGAGGCGGTGTCCGGTGGGTTGGCCAGCAGTCCTCACAACAGCTCGAAGTACTCGCGCTGCTCCCAGTCCGTGACCTCGGCCATGAAGCGGGCGACCTCCGCTTCCTTGATCGTGGTGATGTAGTCGATGAAGCGGTCGCCGAACGCCTTCCTGAAGACTTCGTCGCTGCGGGTCAAGGCGACGGCGTCCGCCAGGCTCGCCGGCAGGGAAGGGGCCTCGGTCTCGTAGGGCGCGTCGCAAGGGGCGGGCGGCTCGAGCTCCCGGCGCAGCCCGTCGAGCCCGGCATGGATCTGTGAAGCGTAGTACAGGTAGGGATTGGCCGCCGGCTCGGCGATCCGGTTCTCCACGCGGGTGCCCTCGTCGCCGGGGCCGCCGATGACGCGGATCATGGCCGCCTTGTTGTCGCGCCCCCAGTGCACCCGGTCGGGCGCCAGCGTGTAGGGGCGGTAGCGCTTGTAGCCGTTGATGGTCGGCGTGGTGAACAGGCAGGAAGCGCCGGCGTGCTCCAGCAGGCCGGCCACGAAGCGGCCGCCGGTCTGCGACAGCAGATCATCCGGGCCGTCGGGTATCATGGCGTTGCTCCCGGACGCGGAATCCACCAGTGACTGGTGCAGGTGCCAGCCGCTGGAGAACAGGTTGGGCAAGGCCGGCCGGCACATGAAGGTGGCGTGGTAGCCGTGGCGCCGGCACACCTGCTTCACCGCACTGCGGAACAGCACCATGTTGTCGGCCTGGGCGAGTCCGTCCACCGGGTGAAAGGTGAGCTCGACCTGGCTGGGGCCGAACTCCACCTCCATCGAGCGAACCGGCAGCGCGAGCGCTTCGGCGGTTGCGCGGATCAACTCCATGACCGGCTCGAGCTCGTCGAAGCGCGCCTCGGTCAGATACTGGTAGCCATGGGCCAACAGCTCCACCTCCGGGGCGCTGGCCGGATGGGTGGCATCGGCGGGCGCCAGCCGGGGGTCCAGCAGGCGCATGACGTGAAACTCGACCTCCAGCCCGGTGCGGAACGCGAATCCCTCTGCGGCCAGAGCGGCGATCGCATCGCGGCCGACCTGACGCGTGGACAGCGGCACCGGTTCGCCGTCCGGAAAATACAGGTCGCTCAGCACCCAGCCGGTCCCGGGAGCCCAGGGCAGCACCCGGAAGGTCGCCGGGTCCGGCACCATCAGGAAGTCCGATGCCCCGCGCAGGGTGTCCAGGCCCAGAATCGCTTCGGATCGCCACACGGGGAACACCGTGCGGTGGGAGGTGTCCTTGAGCAGCAGGGTGGAGGTCATGGCCACGCCGTTCTCGAAGGCGTCGGCAATGTCCGCCGCCATGACGGTCTTGCCGCGCAGGATACCGTGCTGGTCGGCGAAGGACACGCGCACGGTGGACAGCCCGGAGGCGCGCACCCGGTCGATGATCTCAGCCGCCCTTGCCGCCGCATCCGCGTCGCGGAGCCCGAAACGCGACACGAAGCCGTGCCGGCCGAGGCTGCCCGCTTTGCTCATGTTGCCGGGGCCTCCGCGCGCCACGGCGCCTCGGCGCGGAGCGCCTCCGCGCGCGAGCGCCAGGCGTCGCTCCACATGCCTTGGTCGAGTATGGTGTCGACAGTCAGAGGCACGCCCCCGATGTCGCCGCCACTGGAAACGGGCAGGGCGTCGCCGCGTTCCAGGGCGTCGAGCGACTGCTGCAGCAGGCGGCGGTACTGGATGATCCCGACGTCCGTGCGCCCCAGATGCTCGCGGGTGCGGTCGTGGATGGGCCCCTGGGATTCCACCGCCCACTGGTCATGCACGTTGATGTCGTGCCCCATGCCGGTGTAGGTGCTGGTGCGCTGCTCGGCGGGATCGTAGCCGTAGTCGTTGCGCCTGTTGACGCGCGGGACGTAGTCGGGCAGCTCGTAGAGCTCGAGGCGCTGGCGCAGCATCGTCTCCCGGTCCACGGGTCCGCCGTAGCTGGTGAAGATCGCATACCAGTAGCAGCTTGCGTCGTCCACCGGCACGTGCCACTGGGTGATGGTCATCTCCCGGCTCATGGGAATCACGATCGCGTGCGGGAACACCTGATTGGTGACGCGCACGTGCACCTCGGTGTCGTTGAGCCGGCGCAGGGCGGTCAGTCGCACGCCGTAGCCGGCGCGCTCTGCCTGGATCTCGGGCCGGTCGAATTCCCTCAGCACGCGCGTGCCGGTGTACTCGCCCCCTTCCACCGAATCGCGGAACTGTTTGCCGTAGCTGTCTCCGGGCGCCTCGTCCTCGATGAAACGATGCAGGAACGAGGCGTGAGCCGGGTCGATTCCCACCTCCAGCACCTGCAGCCAGTTGCACTCGATCAGCCCTTTGAATGCGAAGGTGTAGACATCCGGCGCCGTCAGGCTGTCGATCGCCGGCAGGGGCGGCGGCTCGCCGCCGCCCATCCAGGCGAACACGATGCCGTTGCGCTCGAGCACGGGGTAGCGGGTGAGGCGAACGCGATCGGGGAAGGCGCTGTCCTCGGGCTCGGCGGGCTGCTGCAGGCACTGGCCCGTGCGGTCGAACAGCCAGCCGTGGAAGGCACAGCGCAGGCCGCCGTCCTCCAGGCGCCCGTAGCACAGGTCCGCGCCGCGGTGCGCGCAATGGCGGTCGATCAGACCGAGCTCACCCTCGTCGTCGCGGAACAGCACCAGCCGCTCTCCCAGCAGGTTCACGGGCCGGACCGGGCGATCGGTATCGAGCTCCCGGGTCAGGGCGGCCGGCTGCCAGTAGCGGCGCATCAATCCCCCGAGCGCGGTACCGGGCCCGCTGCGGGTGAACAACTCGTTCTGCGATACTCTCATTACCCTTCCTCCGCGATCGAGGCCGGCGCAGCCTTTCGACAGCAAGGGCGCGACTGGGCCGAGGGGCGGTCTGCAGCGATGCTCTCCTTTGCCGGATCATCCTCGGCGTCGATGCCCCCGGCCGGAATTCTTGACCGTCTGCCTCAGGGCGTGTGTCGCGCCAGTGCTGGCCGGTTCAAGTCTCAGTGAGAACGAACCGGTAAACCGCCGTGGCTGTGTGCCAGGATACGATGCAACTACCACCAGGCGCTGGTGTCGACGACAACGCGTTCCACCAGGTTTCGTACTGCCATTCCTCCAAGGGAATCCGTGTTCTGTGCATATATACACGTTACATCATACATCGCCCCGGTGCGATCCCGCGACGCGATCGAGCCGGAGGTCACCGACCTGTGGCAGTTCCTCGGCGACACGGCTCTGGTCGGGCGGCCGACGTCTATGCAGGGGCTTACCCGAGGCCGCGGCGGTCGCTCTTCGGCGATATGAGCTGGGACGTCACCGCCGAGCGGCTCGACGGCGGGGAGTGACCACCCGGCCATCGGGGGGAGGTTCCAAACGACGGACGCCGACGGCCGGGGCTGCGCGATTGCCTATCGCGGCACCCTCGGGCCCATCCCGATCGCCCTACGGAATCTTGGACGGAGAAGAGAAGGGCTTGCCGGCATCCACTATGAACATCACCAGCGAGCGCAGGTCGGTCGTGCCGGTGCTCGTCACTTGCATAGGCGTAGCGGCGCTGTGACCCGCTTCCGGCTGGCCGACTTCGACTCGCATTACCCCGTCGGGAGTACGGATGCTTTGTTGCCCGGCCAGCACATAGAACGCTTCGGAGCCCGGATGAGAGTGGACGGACGTGGTGCTGCCCGGAGGGCCGCTGGCCTCGTTGATGCGAAGGAGATACCGCGAAGCAACCGGCGGAGAGATGGGTCCGACTTCGGCGACCCGGGTGCCGCCCACGGATGACCTGCCTTGGGAACCGAGGGTGAAGAGCCAGATTCGGCCATCCGACTCGACGACCAGCCCCCAGGGACCCGCAGCCGCATGCGCCTGGGCGCGTGAGTCGAAGTTCTCTATCAGCCAGAACAGCGGCCCGGCCGGCAGCTCCGCAACCTTCTTCTCGGCCAGCGGCTTGATGACGAGCTTCTGTTGCGCCGTCGCCGGCGGTGACATCCACCAACCCGCCGCCAGAACGAAAACCATACTCATGAGAACGCGTTTCATGGAGACACCTTCAGGGTTTCTCTGCGTCGCCGAACATTCCGCCTGACACTCAAACTGTGTCAGACGACCCAATGAACCGGCAAACACAGGCACCCGTGTCGCCCTAAACGGCTTTCATTTGACCTGATTCTACGCTCGATGCGGGATTGCAATACGCATTATTTGTCGGGATACAGGGGGACTTCGACCGCACCCCCGGAGCCGCCGGACCTGAATTCCAAACGATTGCGCGGTGAGCGGGGAGGGTCGGTCGAGCTCGTCGTGTCGACGTCGCGGCAGTCGGTTGAAATGCACCGCCGGCATCCGGGCCGCGGTGCCGGAAACGTGATCCCCCACGAGCTGCCGCTTCAGACGAGCGACGGGTAGTACATCCGGCGAGTACCCACGGACTTCTCCAGCGGGCCTTGGGCGACGATGCGGCCGCCGGCGTCCACCAGCCGTTCCACGTCGGCCATGTGCAGGCCTGCCGTGGGCTCGTGCACTTCAAGCTATAATGTCCGACCCTTGGACTCCGCCTCAAACCGGCGAAAGGTGCCCCCTGCAGCCATGAAACTCAGCGACTTCGCCCGTTCCCTGACCGCCGAGACGGCGTTCACGGTTCTCGCCGTGGCCAAGGACTTGAAAGCGAAAGGCAAGGACGTCGTCGAGCTGGAGATCGGCGACAGCCCGTTCGACAGCACGACGGCGGCGCGCTCCGCCGGCGTGGAGGCCATCCAGGCCAATCAGTCGCACTATTGTCCTTCGCCGGGTCTTCCGCAATTCCGCGAAGCCGCAGCGGAGTTCGTGCGCAACGAATTCGATATTCCCGCCCAGGCCGGGAACATCGTGGCAGGGCCCGGCGCGAAAGTGTTCGAGCAGTTCTTTTGCGAAACTTTCCTGAATCCCGGAGACGGCGTGCTGGTATTCAGCCCCTACTTCCCCACCTACGTGCCGAACATCCTGCGCCGGGGCGCCCGGCCGGTGATGGCATCGCTGAGGCAGTCGAATGAGTTTCGTCCCGATATGGCGGACATCGAGCGGTTCCTGGCGGATGACCCTTCACCGAAAGCAATCTTACTCAATTCCCCGCACAATCCGACGGGTGGGGTTGCAACACGGGAGGACCTGCAGCAAATCGCGGCGCGGGTCCGCGGCCGGGAAATTGCCGTGTTCAGTGACGAACCCTACTGCCACATGGTCTGGGAGGGGAGTCATCACTCGCTGCTGAGCCAACCCGGCATGATGGATCAGTGCGTGGCCGCCTATACGTTCAGCAAGTCCTACAGCATGAGCGGCTGGCGGCTCGGGTTTGCTGTCGCGTCTAGTGAAATTGTCGACTCGATCAGCAAGATGGTCAATACGTCGATCTCCTGCACACCGCCGTTCGTTCAGTTGGCCGGTGCCGCGGCTTTGAAGAACGACAAACAGGAACGCACGGCGGTGATGGAAAAGTTTCATGAAAAGGTTGTGCTGCTTACCCGGGGATTGAACGAGATCGACGGCTTTCGCGCGCTGCCGCCCAGGGCCACGTTCTATGTCTTCCCCAACGTGGTTCCCGTATGCAACCGCCTCGGGGTCACGAGCCATGGCCTGGCCTTGTTTCTGCTCGAGGGCGCCGACGAAGAGTTCGGCATCGCCTGTCTCGGCGGAGAGTGTTTCGGCGACGCCGGCGCGGGCTACCTGCGCCTGAGCTGCGCCGAGCCCAACGAGCGGCTGCAGCAGGCGCTCGACTTTCTGCCCGTGGCACTGTCGCGCGAGGATCGCCTCGACGCCTGGCTCGACGCACACCCGGCATACCGTTTGAAGACGCCGTATCGGCTCGACTGACCGTAACTCAGCCCGGTTCCGTGCCGCGGGTCCGATAACGTTACACGGTCTCGTCTTCTCTCGACCGACCTGCGAGCGCGGACCCCTCAATCTGGCAATGGCGCCCGGAGGCGCTGACGGCGTCACTAAGGCCGATCGATATACTGTCCCCGGAATTCACGCGCCAGCTCACGGCGTATCAATTCGAGGTCAGCTTCCACATACGGAACCGCGGACGCGAGATGCTTGTGATTCAATCCGCACTCGCCGCAGCGACGCCTGTCGCCGCTTGCGGTAGTCAGACTGACCGGGACTTTCGCTACACCAGCGAGTCTATGTCGGCCCTGGGTTTGAGCGCGAAGGGGTTCTTACCCGACAATCCGAAACAATGTTGATTTCGACGTCGTCGGCGAGCGCGTTTGCGATGAAGCAATAACGGTGTGCCCGGTGCTGCATCTGTTGCAGCTCCCCCGCGTCGACCGCGAAGCCCGTGTCGAAACGCACGACCGGATGCAGATCGATGCGCGTCACCGACGTTCGGCCCTTGCTGTTCCTGCCAAGATGGGCGGTGGCATGGTCGTGATAGCTCGCCACCGGCCATTTGGCTCTGGCGGCCAGCGCCAGAAACGTAATCATGTGGCAGCTCGACAGAGCCGCCGCGAGAGCCTGTTCCGGGTTGGTATTGCCGGGGTCGCCGCCCCAATCCGGAGCGGCGTCCACGATCAGGTCATGGCCGTCATTGTATTGGACGGTATGAGCGCTGGAATATTTGCCCGTTTGCAGCTCGGGTTCTGCACGCTGCCAGCGCAGCTCGATGGAAAGCTCGGACATGTTCGATCTCCGGTTCGGCCTGAGTGTTCAGGCGGCTGCGAGTTTCTTTTTCGGATCGAAGAAGGGCCGTTCCACGACGGTGGCCCGCACCGCCCCATGGGGCAGGTCAACCTCAACTGCCGTACCGATTTCGGCGTGATGGGCCGAGACCATTGCCAGGGCGATGTTTTGCTCGAGACGCGG
>JBAUWJ010000295.1:0-6735 GCA_049583715.1 Arenicellales bacterium
GGATGACATAGTGACAGCGACGCGCTGCCGTGCGGCGCGGGGCTTCCAGACGAAGGCGCCGTCGCCGAGCATGGCCTGCACGGCGAGGGCCACGGTCCAGAACGCCGGGTATTCCCAGCCGCCGCCCTGGTTCGTGAACAGCCAGCCGTTGTGGCCGTGGGCGAAGGCGATGGCGCCGAGGAGGATCGGGATTATGGCGATGGCCGCGTAGCGGGTGAAGATGCCGGTGATGAGGGCGAGGCCGGCGGCGAGCTCGACGGCGATGACCACGTAGGCCAGGGCGCCGGGGAGGCCGAGGGACTCGAAGAAGCAGGCGGTGCCTGCGGGGGTGAAGACGACGATCTTCAGTAGGCCGTGGGCCAGGGCCAGAACGCCGAGGGTGACTCGCAGCACCAGGGCGGCGTAGGGGGCTTTGTTCAGGTCGGTCATGGTGTTTGCTCCGTTTGAACCCGTATGGGATTGCTGAATGTCGGAGTGCAGGGTAATAGACAACATTCAGGGGAAACAGGAGCGTATGATTGAAATATATTCAATGATATGTTGCTAATATGGATACGATTGACGGCATGCGAACCTTCGCGGCGGTGGCAGGCGAGGGGTCGTTCTCGCGGGCGGCCGAGCGGCTGGACATGTCCCCACAGCTCGCCAGCAAGTACGTCGCGCTCCTGGAGGATCGGCTGGGGGTGCGCCTGCTGAACCGGACCACGCGGCGGCTGAGTCTCACCGAGGCCGGGCGCGCGTACTTCGACAGGGTGCGGCAGGTGCTGGCGGACATCGACGAGATGGAGCATGCCGTCGGCGATCTCACCGGCCGCGCCCGGGGCATCCTGAGGATCAACGCGCCCATGTCGTTCGGGCAGCACCATCTCACGCCCGCGATTGCGGAATACCAGACTGCGCAGCCGGAGGTCGAAGTGGAGCTGACGCTCAACGACCGGTTTGTCGACATCGTGAGCGAGGGATTCGATGTGGCGATCCGTATCGGCAAGCTGGAGGAGTCTTCCCTGGTCGCACGGCGGCTGGCGCCCGTGGAGCTCGCGGTGTGCGGCGCGCCGGAATACTTCCGGCGGCGGGGCGTGCCGGAAACGCCCGAAGACCTGGCAGGGCACGACTGCCTGCGCTATGCCTACGCGCCGGACTTCTACCGCTGGCGCTTCGAGCGCGGCGGGCGCACGCACAACGTGCGCATCAACGGGACCTTCTCCTCCAACAACGGCGATGCGCTGCGCGCCGCGGCGGTGGCCGGCAAGGGCATCATCTTCCAGCCGAGGTTCATCGTCGACGAGGAGATCCGCGCGGGGCGTCTCGAGACCGTGCTCGACGACTACCATGGCGAGACGCTGTACATCCACGCCGTGTATGCCCACCGGCAGTACCTGTCGGCCAAGGTGAGGACCTTTGTCGACTTCCTGGCCGGGTACCTGGGTACCCCGCCCTGGGACTGCGCTGGGGACAAGTCACAACGATAGGTTCGGGCTTCCTAGGTCGCGTCGCCGCACCGTTCCCGCAATACCGCGATTCAAAATCGCCCGGTTGTTGCGCGCAGCACGCAGGCGGCCATGGTGTCTGCCATACCGGGCTCTTATACTCGCATGTCTCGTTATCCCCGTTTGCTCCGGCTCGGCCGGCGACGATTTTGAAACCGCTCACCGCAGGACAGAAGAAGTTCATCGACGAGAGGCTGGTCTTCGGGCCGCCGCACCGGCTGGCGCGACCGCTGTATGACCTGGTGATCGGGTGCGAGGCGGCAGTCGAGCGGGGGAAGGACCTGCTTGCGGGCAGGCGGCCCGCTACTCCGATCGCGGGCCTGCCCGTGCTGCTGGAGAAGGTGCCGACTTTGTTCATCGGGCGCACCGGGCGAGTCCGGGAGGTGGGCTGGAACCTGCAGCTCAAGCGGCGGGACCACGCCGACTTCTTCAGCCGGGCGTGGGGGCTCCTGACGACCGTGCTGGACGAGCGCTGGAAGGTGCTGCACACCAAGACGCCGTTCAACCGCGGTTGCATGCGCATGAAGCTGGACAACGCCCGGGACCGGACGATCTTGCACGCACGGTTCCGGCACAAAGGGGCAGACCCGCGGTGAGTGGAATTCGCGTTTACGCCTGGCGGTCGGTGCTGGCGCTGTTGCTGGTGGCCGTTTCCGCGCTGATGTGCCGCGCCGTGCTCGCGCGCACGGTTACGGATTCGGCGGGTCGAACCGTCGAGATCCCCGACGAGGTCCACAAGGTCTACGCGGCCGGGCCGCCCGCCATGGTGCTGGTGTACGTCCTGAAGCCGCAGGCGCTGACGGGATGGCCGCGGGCGCCGCACGCCGACGAGATGCCGTACATCGCGAAGCCGTATCGCAATCTCCCGGAGACAGGAAGACTGACCGGACACGGGGGCGAGGCCAACCTGGAGACGGTGCTCAGGATCCATCCCGACCTGATCATCGACTTCGGATCGGTGACGGAGACTTACAAGTCCCTCGCGGACCGTGTCCAGAAGCAGACCGGCATTCCCTATGTCCTGGTGGACGGGCGCTTCGAGCACACGGCCGAGGCCCTGCGGCTCGTCGGCAAGGTGCTGGGTGTGCCGGACCGGGGCGAGAAGCTGGCCGAGTACGTGGAGCAGACGTTTCACGAGCTCGACGCGGCGCTCGCGAAAGTGCCGGAGGACCAGCGTCCGCGCACCTACCTGGCGCGCGGGCCGGACGGCCTGGAGACCGGCCTGAAAGGCTCCATCAACACAGAGATCATCGAGCGCGCGGGCGGACGCAACGTGGCCGATGCCGGCGGCAGGCAGACGGGGATCGTGAAGGTGTCGATGGAGCAGGTGATCGTGGCGGACCCGGATACCATCATCACTTGGGACCGCAACTTCTACGAAGATGTCTGGAACGATCCCCTCTGGCAAGGGATCGCCGCGGTGCGCCGGGGGAGGATCTATCTCAGTCCGACGGCGCCGTTCGGCTGGATAGACCGGCCGCCGTCGATCAACCGCATCATCGGCCTGAAGTGGCTGGCCTCGATCTTCTACCCGGACAAGGTGAAGCTGGATCTGCGCGGGACCACCCGCGAGTTCTACAAGCTCTTCTACCATGTGGACCTCACGGACGAGAAGCTGGACACCCTGATTCGATGGGCGAACGGTCGGGCACCGCAGTGAACGCGAGGCCGGGGGCGGCCCGCGGCGGCTTGTCCGTGTTTCCCGTCCTGGTTGTCATCGTGCTCATCCTGTCCCTGGCCGCTGCCTGTGTCGGCGCGTACCCGTTGGGCCTCAAGGACGTGATCGCGGCCTTCACGGGCGGCGCGGAGCCCGACGCGCAGGCCACCATCGTGTTGTTCTCGATCCGTCTGCCGCGCATCGCCGCCGCGCTGGTTCTCGGCGGTGCCCTGGCCGCGGCGGGCGCGGTTTATCAGCAGATATTCCGCAATCCGCTGGTGTCCCCGGACATCCTCGGCGTCTCCACGGGCGCCGGTCTCGGCGCGGTGCTGGGCATCTTCATGTCCCTGCCCGTGTTCGGCATCGAGCTGATGGCTTTCGTCGGCGGCCTGGGTGCGGTGGGTCTGGTGGTCCTCGTGGCCTCCATGGTCCGGCGCCAGGACGCGGTGCTGGTGCTGGTGCTCTCGGGTATCGTGATCGGGGCGCTGGCCGGTTCGGTCATCTCCCTGCTCAAGGTCCTCGCCGATCCCTATGATCAGCTTCCCGCCATCACCTTCTGGCTGCTCGGCAGCCTCGCCACGGTGAACATGAGCGACGTCGCCTCGGCGCTTCCGGTGGCCCTGCTCGCGCTGGTGCCGATGATCCTGCTGAGATGGAAGGTGGACATTCTCTCCATGGGCGACGAGGAGGCGCGGGCGCTGGGCGTGGACGTCACGAAGATGCGCATCGTGCTGATCACCTGCGCGACCCTCATGACCGCGGCGGTCGTTTCCTTCGCGGGCGTCGTCGGCTGGGTGGGGCTGATCATTCCGCACTTCGCCCGCATGCTCGTCGGGCCGGGCTTCGCACGGCTCATGCCCGCCGCCATCCTGATCGGCAGCGCCTTCATGCTCGTGGTCGACACCCTGGCGCGGACGGTCAGCGTGACCGAGGTGCCGCTCGGTATCCTGACTGCGGTGATCGGCGCCCCGATCTTCGTGATCCTGCTGGCGCGCGGCAGACGGGTGTGGTCATGACGCTGAGCGCGCGCGGCCTGTCCATCGGATACGGCGGGGTAGAGGTGGCGTCGGCGATCGAGCTCGAGGTCAGGCCGGGGGAGGTGAACTGCCTGCTCGGGCCGAACGGGTCGGGCAAGACGACCTTGTTCAAGACCCTGATCGGCCTGATCCCTGCCCTGGGCGGCGAGGTGACGATAGACGGCGTACCCTTGTCGCGCCTCTCGGTGCGCGAGATCGCGGGGCACATCGCCTACGTGCCGCAGCAGCATGCGCCGCCTTTTCCCTTCAGCGTGAGTGACGTGGTGATCATGGGAAGGCAGGTCCGCAAGGGGCTGCTGAGCGCGCCGGACGCGCAGGACCGGCGCCGGACTGAAGAAGTGCTCGAGCAGCTCGGCATCCTGTCGCTCGCCGATGCCGATTACTCCCGGATCTCCGGCGGGCAGAGACAGATGGTGCTGATCGCACGGGCCCTGGTTCAGGACACGCGGACTCTGGTGCTGGACGAGCCGACGGCGAGCCTGGACTATGGCAACCAGGTCAGGATCATCGGCGAGATCGCGCGCCTCGCCCGGAGCGGCTACGGTGTGGTGCTGTCCACGCACAACCCGGACCATGCCTTCGCCGTTGCCGACAACGTCATGCTGATGCACGACGGGGGAATCGTGGCCAGCGGCAGGCCGGGGGATGTGCTGGCGGTCGAACGCCTGTCCGCGGTCTACGGCGTTCCCATGAGCATACGCCGGCTCGAAGGGAATCTGACAGTCTGCGTCCCGCGCTACAATGAGATTGCGCCCTTGGGGAGATGAGGGTGTCCGCGATAAAGCCGTGGTCTTGCCGGCGGCACATTAACTCTTCTACGCCGTCGAGCTCTCTCATCATCATGGCACGCAGGTTCTGAGCTATACGCAGTTCAAGCAGGACGTGCGTTCGGGGCAGGTCGCCGAGATCACGATGCGCGGCCAGCAGGTCAGTGGTCGCCTGAAGGCGAAGCAAGGCAACGGAGCAGGCTCCTCGCCTGCGGCGGGCTCCAACCAGGGGGGCCCGTTGTCGAAGTCCACGGCGCACAGGTTTACGACCACGATCCCTTCAGTGGGCGATCCCAAGCTGATGCCTCTCCTGGAGAGCCAGGGCGTGGTGGTCAATGCCCGGTCCACGCGCGCCGCCTGGTGGCAGCGGCTCCTGATAGATCTGCTTCCCTGGGTGCTGTTGGGGGGACTGATCTTCTACTTCTCGAGGCAGATGCAGCAGCGCATGGCGAGCGGCGGAGGAATATTCAACTTCGGCCGGTCGAGGGCGAGGCGATTCCGGGCGGAGCGGCCTGAGGTCGACATGAGCGATATCGCGGGCTCGGAGAACGCCAAGAGCGAGCTCGAGGAGATCGCGGACTTCCTGGGCGCACCCGACCGCTATCGCTCGGTGGGCGCCGACATCCCACGGGGCGTGCTGATGGTGGGGCCGCCCGGCACCGGCAAGACCCTGATGGCGAAGGCCGTCGCCGCCGAGGCGGGCGTGCCGTTTTTCAGCATCGGCGGCTCCGAGTTCATCGAGATGTTTGTCGGGGTCGGCGCCTCGCGGGTCCGTGACATGTTCGGGGAGGCCAAAAGCGAGGCGCCTTCCATCATATTCATCGACGAGCTCGACTCGATCGGACGGGCGCGAGGCGCCGGCCTCGGCGGCGGCCACGACGAGCGCGAGCAGACGCTGAACCAGATCCTGTCGGAGATGGACGGCTTCGACGAACGGGAGTCCGTGATCGTACTGGCCGCCACCAACCGGCCGGACGTTCTGGACCCCGCACTGATGCGACCCGGCCGCTTCGACCGGCAGGTGACGTTCGAGCGGCCGCACAAGGACGCGCGCGCCGCGATACTCGGCCTGCATACCCGGGACAAGCCGCTGGCGGCCGACGTCGACCTCGCCCTGGTGGCGGGCCGAACCGTCGGTTTCTCCGGCGCCGATCTCGCGAACCTCGTCAACGAGGCGGCGCTTTTGACCGCCCGCGACCAGCGCGACCGGATTGCCATGCACGATTTCGCCCAGGCTCGCGACAAGCTGGTGCTGGGTGCCAGGCGCGAAGAGGTTCTCGGTGAGGAAGAGCAGAGAGTCATCGCTTACCACGAATCCGGGCACGCGCTCATGGCGGCGAAGCTGCCGAATGCGGATCCTCTCGACAAGGTCACCATCATTCCGCGGGGCAGGGCGCTTGGAGCCACCGAGCAGGTGGCGGAGGATCGCTACAACATGAACCAGTCCTATCTCATGGACCGCCTGGGCGTGATGCTGGGCGGGCGGGGGGCCGAGAAGCTCGTTTTCGACCAAGTGTCCACGGGCGCCGAGCAGGATCTCAAGCAGGCGACGCGGCTGGCCCGGAAGATGGTGCTGAACTGGGGCATGAGCGGGAAGCTCGGTCCGGTTGCGTTCCGGGACGGTGAAGAACAGCCGTTCCTGGGACGGGAGATGTCCCATCCGCGCGAGTACAGCGAGGCCACGGCCAAGCTGATCGACGACGAGGTGCGAAGCATAGTCATCTCCACCGAGGAGAGGGTCGACGAGACACTGCGGAGCAACCGCCGCTCTCTGGAAGCCCTCGCGG
>JBAUWJ010000296.1:0-43613 GCA_049583715.1 Arenicellales bacterium
GTTCGGCTCCGCCACCGCCCGCAAGCAAGCCGATAACTGCTGGCCTTCCGCAAGATCCGTGCGTGCATGTCTGCCCGGCGCGGTCCCCAGGCGCATGACATTCAAAAACAACGGCCAGGGTCGGGACCGATTTCCCGACAGGAAGGTTTGACCCCGTTGTCTTGTGCTCTCGCCAAGACGCCGAGCGCGCCAAGGGGAATCGGGCTCATTGACTTCTTGGCGTTCCTGGCGTCTTGGCGAGAGCAAGCTCCTTACCCGGTGCTGCCTGGGAGGGGGCCCTGCGTGCCACGGACCCGGTCACCAATCGTCCGGCCTGGAGCCGAGCCGTCCGGGCCCGGACCTCAAGGCCGGTTGCTCTTGCCGGACGCCTCCTCATCCCGCCATTGCACGCGGTACGCCGACAGGACCCGGGTGGCGTAGTCGGTGCTGCCGTCGAAGCTGCCGTTGTATTCCTCCAGAGCCGTCGCGAGCTCGTTGTGAGTTCTCTTCAGGTAATAGTGCAGTATGGTGCAGCCATAGCGCAGATTGGTGGGTGGAAAGAACAGGTCGTCCTTGGGATGGCCTATCTCCTTCTTCCAGAACGGCATGACCTGCATCAAGCCCCGCGCGCCCGAGTCGGACACGGCGAACCGGTCGAATCCGCTCTCCACCTGGATCACGGCCAGCACCAGGGCAGGGGAGATCCCGATGCGCGTCGCCTCCGCGTGTATCGATTTCAGAAGGGATACACGATAGAAAGGGTCGGAGACGGCGGACCGGAGCCGCTCCGACATATCCGCGAGCCAGACCAGGGCGTCCAGACCGTTGTCGAAGCTGGCGGGATCCTCAACGGCCTGACGCAGGGCGCTGACCAGATTCGGGTCGACGGCAGGCTGCGTCGCATACGATGCCGCCGGTATCTCCAGCAGACAAAGAACGGCAAGCCACAGGATCACCCGCTTCATGGTCGTTCAGCGCCCGGCTCGCGTCTCGGTGAGCATTTGGACCAGCGCTTCGGGGCGCAGCTTGTGCACGTCCCCGCCAGCACGGCGCTTGTACTCCATGATCCCCTGCTCCAGGCCGCGCTCCCCGATCACGACCCGGTGGGGTACACCGATGAGGTCGGCTTCCGCGAACAGCACGCCGGGTCTCTCGTCGCGATCATAGAGCAGGACGTCCAGCCCCGCGTCCAACAGCCGTCGGTACAGTCCGTCGGCGCTCTCGGCTACCCGCTGAGACTGGCGGTAGCCGACCGGGACGATGACCACCTCGAAAGGAGCGATCGCATCCGGCCAGATAATGCCGTCCTCGTCATGGCCCTGCTCTATGGCAGCGGCTACGACGCGGGTGACCCCGATTCCGTAGCACCCCATCGGCATGACGACCGGCCTGCCGTTCTCGTCGAGACAGGTCGCGTTCATGGACTTGCTGTACTTGGTGCCGAGCTGAAAGACGTGCCCCACCTCTATGCCCCGTTTGACGGTGAGCTTCCCGGCGGGATCACCCTCGGCTTCCTCGCGCGGGCAGGGGTCGCCTTCCACAACCTTGCGCAGGTCCGCGGTCCCGGGTTCCGGGAGGTCCCTTCCCCAGTTCACTCCCGTGAAATGCTTGTCATCCTCGTTCGCCCCGCACACGAAGTCGGCGAGCTGGACGGCGCCGTAGTCGGCGATCACCGGGATCTCGAGACCCACGGGGCCGACGGATCCCGGCTCGCAGCCGACGGCCTGTGCGAACTCGCTCTCGCCCAGAAACTCGAGCGGCTCGGCGACCTCGGGCAGGCCTTCGGCTTTCAATGTATTGAGCTCGTGATCTCCCCGCAGCACCAGGGCCACCGGGCCGTCCGCACCCTTCACCACGAGCGTCTTGACCGTCCGCGACGGTGCGATATGGAGATACTCGGACACACCTTCTATGGTGTGCTGTCCCGGCGTGTCCACCTTCTCCATGGCGGCGGCCGGCGCCGGACGCGGCTCGCGGGCCGGAAGCGTGCGCGCCAGCTCGACGTTCACGGCGTAACCATACTTCTCGCACACCGCGATGGCGTCCTCACCGGAGTCGGCGAGGACGTGAAACTCGTGGGAATGGCTGCCGCCGATGGCGCCCGAGTCAGCGGCCACGGCGCAGAATGCCAGGCCACAGCGCTGGAACACGCGCTCATAGGCGGCGTACATGCGGTCGTAGGTCTCCTGCAGCGACGCCTGGCTCGAATGGAAGGAGTAGGCGTCCTTCATCAGGAACTCGCGGCTGCGCATCACGCCGAATCGCGGGCGAACCTCGTCGCGGAACTTCCATTGCACCTGGTAGAAGCTGACGGGAAGCTGCCGGTAGCTCTTGATCTCCCCGCGCAACATGTCGGTGATGACCTCCTCGTGGGTGGGGCCCAGGCAGAAGTCGCGCTGGTGGCGGTCCTTGAGTCGCAGCAGCTCCGCTCCGTACTCCTGCCAGCGCCCCGATTCCTGCCACAGCTCCGCCGGCTGCACGCTGGGCATCAGGATTTCGAGCGCCCCGATTCGGTTCATTTCCTCCCGGATGATGTTCTCCACCTTGCTCAGCGTGCGCCAGCCGAGCGGCAGCCAGCTGTAGATACCCGCAGCCACTTTGCGGATCATTCCCGCTCTGAGCATGAGCCGGTGGCTGGCGATCTCGGCGTCTGCCGGCGTCTCTTTCAGAGTCGGAATATAGAATTGCGAAGCGCGCATGAGTCAGGGTCTGCTTGAATTTTCGAAAGTGAGTGAGCGCGTATCATAACCGCAACGACCCGCGGCCAGAAACTCACAGTGCGACTCCCGTGACGGGATTCTTGAGACGCACCCCGCGCTTCTTGAAGAGCGCGATGAGGGCCATGCCGGAAATGAATCCGCCGACGTGGGCCGCGAAGGCGACCCCACCCTGCCCGGACGCCGCGAGTATCGAGCTGATCAATTGCAGGACGAACCAGAATGCGAGGACGATGGCCGCGGGCAGGCGCGCCGTGTAGAAGAAGAATCCGAGGGGAATCAGAACGAGCACGCGCGCCCTCGGCAGGAGAAGCAGGTACGCCCCCAGCACGCCGGATATCGCGCCGCTCGCCCCGATCATGGGAATCTGGGATTGAGAGTTGGGCAGGCTCTGGGCGAGCACT
The DNA here is from genome assembly GCA_049583715.1 of Arenicellales bacterium. Taxonomy (GTDB): domain Bacteria; phylum Pseudomonadota; class Gammaproteobacteria; order Arenicellales; family JAANXG01; genus JAANXG01. The sequence continues at coordinate 3,101 of JBAUWJ010000296.1, forward strand.
GCGATGACGCCGCACAGAAGATAGAAGACAATGAAGCGGCCGTGGCCCATGGATTCCTCGACGTTGTTGCCGAAGATCCAGAGGTAGAGCATGTTTCCGAGAAGGTGAAACCAGCCGCCGTGCAGAAACATCGAGGTGAAGATCGTGGCATAGGTGGGTACCCATACGAGCCGTGGATCCAGGTGGGCCTTGCCCGTCAGGACCGAGGGAATCACGCCGAGCGCATAGATGACATTCGCCTGGTGGGCGCGGTCCCCCAGGATCTGCCAGACGAACACCGCCGTGCACAGCGCGATGATCGAGAGGGTCACGAAAGGCAGGTGCCGCGTGGGCACGTCGTCGTACAGTGGAATCATGTCGGCGGCGTATCGGGACACCGGGCCCGGTTCGGGAATGACCCAAGTATAGCCAATCGGCTGGCAGTTTCGGATTCCAGCCGGGGTCGGGCGGCACCCTGATCCCGTCGTCGCAACGCGAAAGATTGTCGGAATGAATTCCGACCCACAGGGAAGTGGGGAGTGCCGGAGATTGTCGGGAACGAGATCCGGCCGACCCACTTCGGAAGTGGGGAGTGCCGGAGATCGTGGGCCATCACCGTGTGGGTCGGAATTCATTCCGACTGAAACAATCACGGGCCGTACGATGCCCGCCTGCAATCGCCGATTCTGGGTTATATTTCCGCTCATGCTTCATGCCCAGGTCATAGTGGTCTTTTCCCTCGCGTCGGTGCTGCTGGCCCTGGCCCCGGGGCCCGACAACCTGTTCGTTCTGGCGCAGTCGGCCATGCAGGGGCGCGCGGCGGGACTCTTCGTCACGGCGGGTCTGTGCACGGGTCTGCTGGTGCACACGACGGCGGTAGCCGTCGGCGTGGCGGCCCTCATTCAGAGCTCTTTGCTCGCGTTCAATCTGTTGAAGCTCGTCGGCGCCGGGTACTTGCTGTATCTCGCCTGGCAGGCGTTCCGCGCCTCCGGCGAGCTCGCCCGGAGCGCGAACAAGCCGAGGCTCGGGCCGCGGCAGCTCTACGTGCGCGGGATCATCATGAACGTGACCAATCCCAAGGTCTCCATATTCTTCCTGGCGTTCCTGCCTCAGTTCGTTGATCCGGAGAACGGGCCGGTGATGGCGCAGATCGTTCAGCTCGGCCTGCTGTTCATCGCCTCGACAATACTCGTGTTTGGATCGGTGAGCATTCTTGCCGGGTCCTTCGGCGACTGGTTGAACCGCTCCGAACGGGCGCGCAAGTTTTTGAATCGCGCGGCCGCGTGCATATTCGTCGGACTCGCCGTGCGCCTGGCGGTGGAGAATAGATAACGATGTACGTTCCGAAGCACTTCATCCAGAACGACAATGGCAAGACCGGTTCACTGGTGGAATCCTATTCCTTCGGTCTGCTGGTAACGGTGGGGTCCGATGGATTGCCCGTCGCCAGCCACATACCCTTCCTGTCGCGCGCCGACGGCGGCTCATTGATCCTCGAAGGCCACCTCGCGCGTCCCAACGCGCAGTCGGAGCACATAAGCCGGGGTCTGAAGGCGCTGGCGGTGTTCCGGGGGCCACACACCTACATCTCGCCGACCTGGTACGAGACGCCGGGTGTTCCGACCTGGAACTACGACGCCGTCCACGCCTACGGCCGCCTGCAGGAAGTCACCGGCGAGCGCGCCCGCTCCATCGTCGAGCGTCTCGCCGCCAAGTTCGAAGGAGACGGCCCTGACGCCTGGGTGCCGCGCTACCCGGAGAAGATGCTCTCCGGCATCGTCTGTTTCGTGATGACGGACGTGAGCCTGCAATCGAAGTCCAAGATGAGCCAGAATCGTCCGGCGAACGACCGCCGCAGCGTGATCGAGGCCCTGGGCCGGTTCGATGATCAGGACTCCCGGGACGTCCGGCGCATCATGCTCGAGAACGAGTCCCGCGACGGCTGAGCAGCCCGGCGCATTTCTTTCCCGCGCTCCAGGACGTCATCAACGAGGTGAATGAGGCCATGGCCCACAACCCGGTCGACTACGAGCCCTACCGCGTCAAACCCGGGAACGAGGTGTCATTGGCGGATTTCCCGACCCGCGACGACCAGGGCATCGACAAAGAGGTGGGCAAGAAGCGCTTCAAGAAGAACATCGAGAAGCTCCCGGGCTTCCAGAAACGCCTGTTCGCCGAGCGCAAGCAGTCTCTCCTGATCGTGCTTCAGGCGATGGACACGGGCGGCAAGGACAGCACCCTGCGAAAGCTTGCGGGAGACCTGAATCCTCAAGGGTGCACCGTGACGAGCTTCAAGGCGCCGAGCATCGATGAGCTGTCCCACGACTTTCTTTGGCGCGTTCATAATCACGCCCCGAGGTCCGGTTATATCGGTATCTTCAACCGTTCCCACTACGAAGACGTGCTCATCGTCCGGGTCCATGGGCTGGTGCCGAGCCGGCAGATCGAGAATCGCTACGGGCACATCAACGACTTCGAGCGCCTGCTGGCCAGGCATGGCACGCGGATACTCAAGTTCATGCTGCACATCTCCAAGGACTACCAGCTCGAGAGGCTGCGCCGCCGTCTCAGGAAACCGGACAAACACTGGAAGTTCAATCCAGAGGATCTCAAGGAACGAAAGCGCTGGGATGAGTACATGCAGGCCTACGAGATCATGCTGTCACGGTGCTCCACCGAGCATGCCCCGTGGTACGTGATCCCGGCCGAGACGCGCTGGTTCCGGAACCTGCTGGTCAGCCAGATCGTGCTGGACGCCTTCAAGCAAATGGCGCCGGAGTTCCCGCACGGGGATTTCAACGTCGAGGACTACCCCCCCGAATCCCTGGAGTAGGCCGGGCTTCAACCCGACAAAGGCGAGCGCCGCCCGGGGCGTTCCTGGCACCTGTGCCGATCTGCCTTGGAGATCGGGCCGTGAGATTCGCTTGCCGGCTGCCGGACGGTATCATTCGTTCTCCTGAACATTATCAATCGGAGCCGGACGATGAAGCTCTATGATGATCCGCGATCGGGAAACGGATACAAGGTGCGACTTCTGCTGGCTCACCTGTCACTGCCTTACCAGTACGTTCCCCTGGATATCCTGCGCGGCGAGACCAGAACCCCGGAGTTCCTCGAGAAGAACCTGAACGGGCGCATACCGGTCCTCGAGCTGGATGACGGGTCTCGCCTGGCCGAATCGAACGCAATCCTGTACTTCCTGTCCCAGGGGACGCCGTACTGGCCCGCGAAGCGATTCGATCAGGCCCGGGTGATGCAATGGCTCTTCTTCGAGCAATACAGTCACGAGCCGAACATCGCGACGCCGAGGTTCTGGCTCACCATCAAGGGGCTCGAGAAGACCCCCTTCAATCTGGAGCTGTTGGCGCAGAAGCAGTCGGCGGGAAACCAGGCCCTGGCGGTGATGGAGAAACACCTGCAGTCCCGGCATTTCTTCGTCGGGGAACGGTATTCCATCGCGGACATCGCGCTCTACGCCTACACCCATGAAGCTCCCGAAGGCGGGTTCGACCTCTCGCACTATCCCGCGGTGGTCGCGTGGTTGGAGCGGGTGAACGGACAGTCGGGGCACGTTACTATGGATCAGTGGGACGGCACCCAGGCGATCAGCGAACCATAGAGATTGCTTCCCAGCGCGTGCGATTCGGAATACACGACGTTCATTCCGACATCGCCGTCAAAACGACTCCGCAATCTCCCTCACCGCCTTGATGGCCTGGTCGATGTCCTCGTCATCATTGAAGTAGCCGAGCGAGAACCTCACCAGCCCCTCGTGCTCGACGGTATGCGCGTCGCGATGGATCAGCGGTGCGCAGTGCAGTCCCGGGCGCACGCACAGATGGTAGTCGGCGTCGAGAATGTCTCCGGCTTTGTTCGCCGGAACGTCGTCGAAGCCGATCGAGAGCGTGGCTACCCGCGGCTGGTCGCCGCGCGGCCCGTAGACCGTGACGTTCGGCGTCGTCCGGCAGGCGTCCTCCAGCCGCCTGACCAACGCGGTCTCGCGACCGTGGATCACCTCGAGCGCCGCCAGGCAGGCCTTGCGATGCTCGAGGTCCGGGTCGCCGGCCTGCCCGCGGCCCAGTGCCGCGAACCATTTCTGGGCGGCATTCAATCCCGCGATGCCCGGAATGTTGAGTGTGCCTGCCTCGAGGTGGTGGGGGTAGCCGGCCGGCTGCTCCGGATTATCCGAGTCCACGCCGGTGCCGCCGAAGCGCAGTGGGTTCACGTCCACGTGCTCGGCGACGATCATGCCGCCGATACCCATCGGGCCATACAGTCCCTTGTGTCCCGTGAAGGTCAGGACGTCGATGCGCATGTCGCCGCAGTGAATGGGAACCACGCCGGCGCTCTGACAGGTGTCGACCACCAGCAGGGCATCGGTCTCGGCAACGATTCGACCGATCCGGGACAGGTCCTGCACGGAGCCCAGCACGTTGGAGGCATGATTGACCACGACCAGACGCGTCCCCGGCCTCACCGCGGCGCCGATCCGCTCCGGGTCGACGTAGCCGCCCTCGTCGTGCGGCACATACGTCGTGTCGATCAGGCCCCGGCTTTCGAGGGCGTGCAGCGGACGCAGCACCGAGTTGTGCTCTGTGCGGGTCGTGACGACGTGGTCACCCTGGCGCAGCAGGCCGTGCAGGGCAATGTTGAGGGAGTCCGTCGCGTTCTGGGTGAACACGACCCGCTCGAAATCCCCGTCGAAGCCGAAGAAGGACGCCAGGAGCCTGCGCGTCTCCACCGTCATCTTCTCCGCCTCCAGGGCCATCTCGTGCCCCGAGCGCCCCGGGTTGACGCCCCACCGGCGGAAGAACTCGTCTATGAAGCGGTACACGGGCTCCGGCTTGGGCCAGGTGGTGGAGCCGTTGTCGAGATAGTAGTGCTCTTTCATTCGCGAACCCATCCGCGATCCATTTCCGTCGCCCGCCTCGCGGCCGTCAGTTGATTCCACCGATGCACAGGTACTTGATCTCCAGGAACTCGTCGATGCCGTACTTCGAGCCTTCGCGGCCGATACCCGACTCCTTGACGCCGCCGAAGGGCCCGACCTCGTTCGAGAATATTCCCTCGTTGATGGCCACGATGCCATATTCCAGCGCCTCCGCCACGCGCCACGTGCGGGCGTTGTCGCGCGTGAAGAAATACGAAGCCAGGCCGTAGGGGGTGTCGTTGGCGATGCCCACGGCTTCTTCCTCCGTTCGGAACGACAGCAGGGGAGCGACGGGCCCGAAGGTTTCCTCTCCGTTGAGCACCATCTCCCGAGTGACGTCACGCAGCACCGTCGGCTGGTAGAAGGTCCGGCCCAGGTCGTGGCGGGCGCCGCCGACCATGACGCTCGCGCCTTTCTCCAGGGCGTCGTGCACGTGATTCTCCACCTTGGCCAGCGCGGCGTCGTTGATCAAAGGACCTTGTTGCACGCCGTCCTCGGTGCCCGGCCCAACCCTGAGCTTGCCGACGGCCCGGGTCAGCCGCTCGGCGAAGACATCGTAGATTCCTTCCTGCACCAGGATCCGGTTCGCGCAGACGCAGGTCTGGCCCATGTTTCGGAACTTGGACGCCATGGCACCCGCCACGGCGGCGTCCAGGTCCGCGTCGTCGAACACGATAAAGGGTGCGTTTCCGCCGAGCTCGAGGGAGACTTTCTTGACCGTGGAAGCCGACTGCTCCATCAACAGCTTTCCGACTTCCGTCGAGCCCGTGAAGCTGACCTTCCTGACCAGGGGACTGCCGGTCAACTCCCGGCCGATGATCTCGGGCTCGCCGGTGATGACGTTCAACACACCCGCCGGCACGCCCGCGCGTTCGGCGAGCTCCGCCAGGGCGAAAGCCGTGAGCGGCGTGTCCTCCGCGGGCTTGACCACTGTCGTGCAGCCGACGGCCAGCGCGGGCGCGCACTTGCGCGTGATCATGGCCGCCGGAAAGTTCCAGGGCGTGATGGCCGCCACGACTCCGACGGGCTGCTTCAGCACCACGATCCGTTTTCCGGGCATCGGATGGGGCATGGTGTCGCCGTAGACCCGCTTGGCCTCTTCGGCGAACCACTCGACGAAGGCAGCGGCGTAGGCGATCTCCCCGCGCGACTCGGTCAGCGGCTTGCCCTGCTCGGCGGTCAGGATCTGCGCCAGGTCTTCCTGACTGTCCATCATCAGCTCGAACCAGCGCCTCATGATGACCGAGCGCTGCTTTGCCGTGAGGGCTCGCCATTCGCCCCAGGCGGCGTTTGCCGCGTCAATGGCGCGGCGGGTCTCGGCGACACCGCAGTCGGGGACCCGCGCGATGAGCTCCCCCGTGGCCGGGTTGCCGACGTCGAAAGCCCGCCCGTCGTCCGCGCCGACCCATTTGCCGTCGATGTAGCAGGAATCTCGAAGTAGGGATGAATCTTTCAGATGCATATGAGATGCGCCTTGTGTCCGACTGCTGTGAATGATCGCTCGACTATACCAAGCATTTGGGGTCGGCCCGCGCCCGGCTCAATCGCCGCCCACCGGCGATGGCCTATTGGACGCCGAGCGTCCGCAGGTTCTTCTGCGCGATGCGGTCGCCCTGTGCCGCCGCGCGGCGGAACCACATGATGGCGTCGTCGCGGCTCTGCGCGACCCCCTGGCCGTTGGCATACATCACGCCCAGGTTGGTCTGAGCGCCCGCGTAACCTTGTTTTGCAGCGAGTGTGTACAAGCGTACGGCTTCGGCGTGGTTCTCTGCAAGCACGATGCCGTCACCGTACAGCGAAGCGAGATCGGCCTCGGCCCACGCCGCGCCCCCGGCAACCGCTTTCCGTATCCCGGGCAGGGCCTCGCGGATCAGGCTCTCGGCCAGGTTCACGTCCTGTTTCACGCCGCGCCCATGGTAGTACATCATCGCCACACGCATCTTGGCGCGGGGCTCGCCTTTTTCGGCCAGGGGATTCAACAGGCCGAATGCCGTGTCGTAATCACCGCCGTAGTAGGCGGCGACTCCCTGCTCGAGCTGCTGCGTCTCGGCGGGCGCCAGGGCTTCGCCGGTCGTCGCCACCTGGTTGCGCGCCGCGACCTCGGGGCGGGTCTCTTCCCGCTGGCGCTGCATTTCCTCCTGCTTGACGACCGCGCGGCGCGTGTCGAGCTGTTTGCGCAGCAACGGGATCGTGTCGTTGTCCGGAAGCACGGCGGCGGCGGCGTTCAGGAGACCGTCGGCCTTGTCGAGCTCATCCTTGGCGAGGGCGTCGGACGCCTGATCGAGATACTCGTTGCCGATCTGCTGCACACCGGCCAGCGCTTTCGGATCATCCGGCTCCAGCCGCAGCACGTTGTGGAAATACTCGAGAGCGTTGTCGCCGGGCGGCTGTGTCAACCGACCGGCCTGCAGCGCCGAGTCCGCCTGCGCCAGCAGCTTGCGCACCTGTTCCCGGCGTTCCCGCTCCGCCTTCTGCCTGGCCTCATCGCGCTTCTCCTGCTCCTTCCGGGCGAGCTCCTCCTGGTGGGCCTTCTCACTGGCGTACTGCTCGATCTTCTGCCTGAGGGCGCGGCCCTGGCTGCTCTGCTCACGGACTTCCCCGGCCTGGTCGAGCAGCCGGTTGGCTTTCTCCATGTCCTTCCCGGCAAAGGCGGATTCCGCGGCTTTGACGAGCTGGTTCTGTATCGCGGCGATGCCGAGCTTGGCGTCGGCCTGACCGGGATCCAATGCCAGCACCGCCCGATAGTCGGCGAGGGCGTTGTCGTCGGCCGGCGACAGCAGGTGCCCCTGTTTCATGTGCCGGGCTGCCGCGGCCAGTGCCTTTTCGACCTGTGCCGTTGTGCGCTCGAGGCTGCGGTAGTGGGCGGCGCGGGCATTGTCCCCCTTGCGCCCGAAGCTGACTTTGTCCGGGAGCTCGGGTACGGCGGACGCCTCGGCACCGGACGAGGTGGGCGGAACCGCCGGCGAGCCGCCGGTGGGCGTGTCGGGGGAGGGGGCGTGCCCGTGGAGCAGGAACACCGTCAACAGCGAGGCGCCGGCCAGAATCAACACGGCGGGCCAACCCCAGCCGGTGTTCAGGCTCTTCAGCTTCTTCTTTGCCGGATAGGCGTCGCGTGCCGTCCGTGGTGGCTGCTGCGCGGGCGGCTCGAGCGGCGGCGGGAGGGGCGCAGGTGCCCTGCGCCTGCTGTGGTCGCGGTACCCGCCGGACTGTCCAGGCATCGCCTTCCGGACACGGGTCTCACGTTCCGCCGGGAGGGTGGCTTTCGGCGCTCGCGGAACCTGCGCCGGTGGAGAGGGTGCGGGGCGCGCCGCGGGATGCTCCTCGCTCAAAGGCCCGAGCACCGCGCTGGAGGACTCCGGTCTGTCCGCCGCCATGGGCTCGAGCATCCAGTCGATGGCGCTCAGCAGGGCCGCACTGTAATCACCGCCGCCGAGCTCCATCGCCGGAACCAGGGGGTCTTCCTTGTCCTGCGCGATGTCCGTGACCCGCCGGGTGGCATCCACCGGAACGACTCCGGAAAGGCACCGGTACATGGTGGCACCGAGCGCGTAGAGATCCGACCAGGGGCCCAGCACGCCATCGCTCTGGTATTGCTCCACGGGGCTGTAGCCAGGGGCCACCCGGCTCTCGACGTGCTGCTCGCTGTCGTCCCGAGGCGCCGTGATCGGGCTTCCGAACCCTATCAACACCGGTGGGCCGACGTCCCGCAGGTATATGTTGGCGGGATGGATGTCGCGGTGCAGGAGATCGGCGGAATGAGCGACCCTGAGCCCCTTCAGCAGCGGCACCAGGAGCTTGCGTATCTCGTCCTCCGCCAGCGGCGTGTCCCCGGCGGCGAGGCGCTCCCTGAGGGTCTGTCCCGGCTCGTAGTCGAGCACCATGTACGCGGTGGCGTTCGTCTCCGTGTACTCGTAAACCCGGCAGACATAGGGATCATTGATCTGGGCCAGGATCCGGGCCTCGCGCAGGAACTGCGTGAGGCCCTGCTCGAACTCGTCGGCAAGGCCCTCCAGGGGCATGGCGTGGATTCCGGACCAGTGGCGCGTCGCGAGGACGGACGGCAGATACTCCTGGATCAGGACGTCCCGGTCGCGATCCAGCTCTGTTGCCCGGTAGATGAAGCCGGAATTGGTCGTCCAAAGGGTCTCCCTGATCTCGTAATCGTCGATCCGGGTACCCGCTTGAAGCGACGTGGGATGGCTCATAATACGGCAGTAATCCGAAGAGCAGTCTTTCGAAAATGCTGAGCGGCGCCCCCTCCCTGGGTCCGCGGCCGGTTTTCGTCCCCGGTTTGTCCTATTCTGCAACGCCCTTGACATGCGGTCCAGCAAGGCACCGCGGTTCATAGACCTATTCTCTTAGACCTATTGAGCGTCGGAATCCAGTATCTGCGACACCAGCACGTCGCCGCTGCCCGCCGACAGGGTCCATCCCAGCGTGCCATGCCCCGTGTTCAGCCACAGATTACGGTAGTTGGACCGGCCGATGAAGGGTACGTTCGACGGCGTGGCCGGGCGAAGATCGGTCCAGAAGCGCGAACGGGCGAAGTCACCGGCGCCGGGAAACAGCGCCTTCACCCGCTCCACGATCGCCCGGCAGCGTTGGTAGTCGATGTCTCGACGGTAGCCGGCGAGCTCACCGATGCCGGCCACGCGCAGGTGGTCGCCGAGATGGCTGTAGACCAGCTTGTTGCGGTCGTCGATCAACGCCGTCGTCGGTGCGACGCCGGCCTCGTTCGTCGGGATGGAAACGGAGTAGCCCTTGACTGGATACAGGTTCAGCGCAATTCCGTAGCGGCGCAGAAACGCGGCCGAATCCACGCCCAGGCACACCGCCACGTGGCGTGCCCGGACCTGCGAATAGCCTTCGGCGGAGCGTATCTCCACACCTCGCACCCGGTCGCCGCCATCCATCAACAGAGCTGTCGCCCAGGTATCGTAGAAGAACGCCACGCCGCGTGCGCCGCAGGCGCGGGCGAGCTGCTGCGTGAAGCGGCGCGCGTCGCCGCTTTCGTCCTCCGGCGTGTAGACCGCGCCCGCCAACCGATGCGCATGCTCCCCGAACGCGGGCTCGATCTCGGCGATGCGGGCCGCGTCGATCACTTCCACGGTGCAGCCGGCGCGTTGGATCAGGTCCGCCGCATGGCGCACGCTGTCGAGCTCCCTGCGGCTTCGATAGAAGCGAATGATGCCGCGGCGCCGGTGGGCGAAGTCGATCCTCTCGGCGTCCAGGATGTCCCCCAGCCTGCGCCGGCTGTGCAATGCCAGCTCCACGATCCGGGCGAGATTCCGCTCGCTCGCGGAGGTCCGGCACTGACCGAGGAAGCCGGCGATCCAGCGCCATTGGTGCCGGTCCAGGCGCGGCCGGAATACCAGTGGCGACCCGGCGCTGAACAGCCACTTGAGCACTTTCAACGGCATTCTCGGGTTGGCCCACGGCTCGGCATAACTGATGGAGAGCTGGCCGCCGTTGGCGAAGCTGGTCTGGAGCGCCGCATCCGGATGCCGGTCCACCACCGCCACCGAAAGACCGGCGCGGGAGGCCCAATACGCCGTAGCGACGCCCACCACGCCCGCGCCCAGCACGGCCAGGTCGTAGGTTCGTGTATCTCTTTCGTGTGACAGGACGGCGGAGCCGGAAGGCATGGATCCGCCTATTCTACCGTCGCCATCAGGCTCGCGAGCGAATGCCGGAACCGATCGCGCGGGCACCCAGCGCAATCGAGGCGCCCCCGGTCAGCCGGCATGAGCGACTTGAATCATCGCGAAGGCGATGCCGCGCGGCACCGGCCGGGGACGGTCAACCGGACACCGCTTGACAAGCGGTGCCGGCTCCAAAATCGAAGGCCGTTAAGCTTCCATTCATAGTGCCGTGATTGACTGCGCACGCCAATTGACATAGTTTACGCGCCAGTGGCATGAAAAGGGCCGGTGATGAAAAGAGATCGCGTGACCGGAAGCGACACCAAGAGAAATTCAAAGGTCTCGCCAGTCATTGAGAGACGTCTCTTTATACTTCAAGAACAAGCGAGGGGACATTACATGTTGAATGGGACCAGGCACAGCGTATCGAGATATTTGCTGCTGTTGTTGCTTCTGACCGTCAGTTCTCTTCAATACAAGGCGTTTGCAGCGGACAGTGACACGATGAGCGCCGAGTCGGCCACCCAGCCGAAGATGCATATGCACATCAAGGATACGATCGTCAGGGACTACAAGAGCTTCTATACCAAGCATCGCCTGATACGGCTGGGGCTGGGCTTCGCGGCGGGCGGCATCGTGGCGAACACCGATCTCGACACCGAGATCAACGACCACTTCCAGAGCGATATCCGCAGCTCGACCACGGACGACATCTCCAAGACCGCCAAGAAATTCGGAAACGGCTACTACATGCTCCCGGTGACTTTCCTGGCGGCCGGGTTGTGCTACGTGGACTGCCAGTCACCCGTCGGAAAGTGGGGTTGGCGTGCGTCACGGGCATATCTCGTGGGCGCGCCTCCCATGCTGTTGATGCAGTTCACGACCGGCGGCTCGCGACCCGGAGAAACCAGCCACGACTCGGAATGGCGACCGTTCAACGACACGAACGGCGTGAGCGGCCACGCCTTCGTGGGCTCGATTCCGTTCATCACGATCGCGCGAATGAACGAGGACAAGCCTGTCCTGAAGTACCTCATGTATATCGCCTCGACAGCCACGGCCTGGTCGAGGGTCAACGACAATGCTCATTACTTCTCCCAGGCCGCCCTCGGCTGGTACATGGGCTGGGAATCGGTGGATGCGGTCTTTGACTCGGACGAAAGCGCCAACGAGGACAAGAAGGTGACCGTGACGCCTATCGTCGGCAACAACGCCTATGCCCTCGTGATCAGGGCGAAGTGGTAGCGGGCCGGGGGATCTCAGCGGATCGATCGGTGGCGGGCGCATCGTCCGGGCGCCGACATCGTCAGGCTCCCGCGTCTTCCGGACGGCCGTTGAGGTAGGGCATCAGCGCCCCGTACACGGCCAGCAGGGTCGGTGTCGGGACACCGTGGCGGGCTCCGAGCCGCACCGCGTGCCCGTACTGCGCATCGAGCTCCATCCTCTTGCCGGCGACCAGATCCTGATACAACGATGAGTAGTTGTTCGGCGAGAGGGATTCAAGGAGGCTGACACAGGACTCCATCGCATTCCCGCCGAGGTCGACGCCTTCGGGCGGTGCCAGCGCGAGCATCTCCTCGACTTGACGCCGCCACAGCCCGTGGGTCTCCGGGACATCCCTGATGAACTTCACCGGCAGGCGGGTGACCGCGGTGGTTCCCGACAGCGGAACCAGGAACACGTACTTGCGCCACAGCGTCGTGCGGATCGACGCATCGGCCTCGACGTCGATGCCCGCCCCGCGGCAAACGTCGACTATCGCATCCACGCGTGCCGAAAGCCCTCCCGCCATCTCGCCCAGAACGATTCGCCCGAGCTGGTGGTGGGCGATGACGCCCGGGGATTCGATATTGGAGAAGATGTAGGCGACGCCGCCGAGCACGCGGTCAGCCCCGACAATGGCGGCGATTTTCTCCTCGTTGTCGACGCCGTTCTGCACGGACAGCACGGCGGTTTGCGGCCCGACCACCGGCCGAAGCTGCCGCGCCGTGCTTTCAGTGTCGAATGACTTCACGCAGAAGAGAACGAGGTCGGCTGCCGGGTGGTCCTCCAGCGACTCGACCGCGCGGGCCCGGACGTTCCATTGCCCGTCGACCTTCGAGTGGATGGTCAGACCATTTTCCTGGATCGCCTTCAAGTGCGCGCCTCGCGCGAGGAACGTCACGTCTTCCCCGGACCTGGCCAGCCGGGCGCCGAAATAGCCGCCGATCCCCCCGCTGCCCGCCACGACTATGCGCATGTGCCCCCCCTAAAACCGTTACAATAGAAGATCGAATCGAATTGACTCACCGTCGACGAGCACACTACTCCTCGCACGCAGCCATCATCAATAGCCGACCCGGCAGAAGACTCATTCCAACCCCATGAACAAGATCCTGATCGTCACCGGTGCCGGCCGCGGCATCGGTGCCGCCACGGCCCGTCTTGCGGCTCAAAGCGGCTACGCCGTTTGCGTCAACTACCTGCGCAACGAAGCGGCGGCCAGCACCGTGGTGGGCGAGATCGCCGCCGCCGGTGGACGCGCCATTGCGGTGCCCGCGGACGTTTCCCGCGAGGACGAGGTGGTCCGGTTGTTCGAACAGGTCGACGACAGCCTCGGCCCGGTCACGGCCCTGGTCAACAATGCCGGCATCCTCGAGCGACAGACACGTGTGGAGAATATGGACGCGGGGCGTCTTGGCCGCGTGTTTGCGGTCAACGTTTTCGGAAGCTTCCTCTGCGCCCGGGAGGCAGTGCGGCGCATGTCCACGCGGCACGGCGGTGAGGGCGGCGCAATCGTCAACGTCTCGTCCGCCGCATCGCGCCTTGGCTCTCCCAACGAATACGTGGACTACGCCGCCGCCAAGGGCGCCGTGGACACCTTTACGATCGGCCTGGCCAAAGAAGTGGCTGCGGAGGGCATCAGGGTCAATGCGGTACGGCCCGGCATCATCTACACCGAGATTCATGCCAGCGGGGGGGACCCCGGTCGCGTGGACCGGGTCAAGACGGGGGTTCCCATGCAGCGCGGAGGGCAGCCGGAGGAGGTCGCCAGGGCCATCCTGTGGCTGCTCTCTGACGACGCGTCCTACACCACCGGCGCCTTCGTCGACATTGCCGGCGGGCGCTGAAGGAGCTTGCGGCGTGGATATACGGCGTTTCGATGCCGCCGATACCGAATCGATCGTAGACCTTTGGAGACAGTGCGGCCTGGTGGTCCCGTGGAACGACCCCTACAAGGACATCGCAAGGAAGCTGAAGGTGGATGCGGACCTGTTCCTGGTGGGCGAGCTCGGGGGCGCCGTCGTCGCCACGGTGATGGCGGGCTACGATGGCCACAGAGGCTGGATCAACTATCTGGCTGTTTCCCCGTCCCACCAGGGTAAAGGTTTTGGGCGCGCGCTCGTGGAGCGGATCGAGTCCCTGCTGGCGGCGCGGGGCTGCCCGAAGATCAACCTGCAGATCCGCGAGACGAACGAGCACGTCGCGGCGTTCTACCAAGCCTTGGGTTACCGCAGGGACCGGTGCATATCGCTCGGCAAGAGACTGGAGCGCGACGACTGACCGGCCGGGCCGGGCCCTCGGGATGAGGCCTCCGTGGTGCACCTGACAGGTCGCCTGCACGTTAGGTAATATTCGCCGCCGGTGGGCGCCCGCTGTCCCGCCCACTCCAAAGCCACGCGGGTTTCCGGGAGATCCTGCCATGAACGACGAAGCGATAGACCACAGCGCCGGCCGCAGTATCTGGACTCGAGGCCTGTTCATGCTGCTGTTCGCGCTGATCTACCACCTTGCGGAGATCGTGATCTTCTTCGTGGTGGTATTCCAGTTCGTCCACGTGCTGATGGCGAAGACCAGGAGCGCTCAGGTACTTGAGCTGGGTCAGGGTCTGAGCACCTACGTCTATGAAATACTTCAATTCATGACCTTCAACAGCGAGCAGCTCCCTTTTCCCTTCGGTCGCTGGCCGCAGGGCGGTGCCCGGAAGAGCTAGGACGCCGTCGGAATAATCATGACGCCACGGCGACGCGCAATCTGCACGGACAGGGCGGCGGCTCGTCCCGGGTCCGACGGGACTCCTCCGGGCCTCCCTGAAGGGTGCTCCGGGGCGCGGGGTGCCGTGCCCGACTCGTCATGGGCCGAAAGCTCCTCGTGATAGACGGCCATCCCGATCCGGCGGACGCGAGGCTGTGCCACGCGCTTGCAAAGGCGTATGTGGATGGCGCACGGCGGGCCGGACACGACGTCAGCGTCATCCGACCCGCGGACCTCGACTTCACGTTCCTGCACAGCAAGGAGGAATTCGAGAAGCAGCAGCCCGTGGCCGACATCCGGCTTGCCCAACAAGCCATCGAGGCGGCGGACCACCTGGTGCTGGTCTACCCGTTATGGATGGGGACCATGCCCGCTCTTTTGAAAGCGTTCCTGGAGCAAGTCCTGCGTCCGGGCTTCGCCTTCGGGCCGGGGGACGGCGGGTCAATGCCGCGCAAACGACTCGGCGGCAGGTCTGCCCGGATCGTAGTGACCATGGGCATGCCCGTGTTCGTCTACCGATGGTACTTCCGCGCCCACGGGCTGAAGAGCCTGGAACGGAACATTCTGAAGCTCTGCGGCATCAAGCCCGTGCGGGAAAGCCTGTTCGGGATGGTGGAGGCCTCGAGCGAGGCCAGGCGTGCGAAGTGGCTGCGCGCAATGCGGCAGCTCGGCACACAGGGCCGTTGAGAGGCTCGATTGCACATCGAGGCCTGGATACAACCGGTGGCGGTGTGGACGACCCACATGAGGTCCGAGTTCATCGTGGTGGGCGGTGTCCTGAATGCCGCCTTTGCCGTGGTTCACTTGATGCACTGGCGCCTGTTCAATTGGCGGGAGGAGCTGCGCACCCTCACCTTCGTGAATCGGGGCGTGGTACAGATCCTGAACCTGTGTCTCGCGTTCGTTTTCTGTATCTTTGCCTATGTCTCGCTGGTTCACACCGATGAGCTGACGTCGTCCCTGCTGGGCTACAGTCTGCTCGCGCTGATCGCCTTGTTCTGGTTGGCCCGCGCGGTGCAGCAGATCATATTCTTTCGTCTCCGCCACTGGCCCTCGCGGGCATTGTTCCTGGTGTTCCTGGTGGGGGCGTCCTTGTACGGGATGCCCGCCGTGATGATGTTCTGGCCGCGCCTGGCTTCGACCTGACGGGAGCGGAGCACGGTCGGGGCGGGCGTCAGGGCCCGTTTCCGTCGCAATCGATTTGGCACGAAACCGGGCCAGGGTTTATTCTCCGGGCATTGAACGATTGAACAAGCGGTGACGGCATGAAGTTATCGAAATTCGGATCCAAGCTGTCCGCCCCCACCGGGATCGTGAGTTTGATGGAGGACCTTGGGGAGGCGGTATCCTCGGGTCGCTCCTTCAGGATGCTGGGCGGCGGAAACCCCGCGCGCATCCCGGAGGTCGAGGCCCGCTTTCGCCGTTCCATGCAGCGCATCCTGGACAATGGCGACCAGTTCGAGAGGATGATCGACGTCTACGACGGTCCGCAGGGCAGCGCGGAGTTCATCGAGGCGCTGGCCGACCTGTTCCGCAGCGAATTCGGTTGGGCCACCGGTCCCGAAAATTTCCTGATCACCAACGGCAGCCAGTCGGGCTTTTTCGCCTTGTTCAACATGTTTGCGGGCAGGCGCGAAGACGGCCGGCACAGCAGGATCCTCCTTCCCATCACGCCCGAATACATCGGATACTCGGATACCGGTATCGAGGATCCCGTGTTCGACTCGCACCGTCCCACCATCGAGACCCTGGACGACCATTTTTTCAAGTACCGGGTCAATTTCGACGGCATCGAAGTGGACGACTCCATCGGCGCAATCTGCGTCTCCCGGCCCACCAACCCCACCGGCAACGTCCTGACCGACGGGGAGATCAGCAAGCTCGCCGCGCTTGCCGCGCGCAGTGATATTCCTCTGATCGTCGACGATGCCTACGGTGCGCCTTTTCCGAACATCATATTCTCGTCGGCGACGCCGACCTGGGATGACAACACCATTTTGTGCCTGAGCCTGTCGAAGCTCGGGCTGCCCGGCGTGCGCACCGGCATCATCGTCGCGAACCGCGAAATCGTGCGCGCTTTGTCGAGCATGGCGGCGATCATGACACTCGCACCCGGGAGCTTCGGGCCCGGTCTCGCCCTGGACCTGGTGCGGAGCCGGGAGATCATCTCTTTGAGCAACGAGGTCATTCGGCCCTATTACCAGCGGCGCGTCCAGGAAGCGATCGAATGGATACGCGAGGCCATGGCCGGATATCCCCTCTACATCCACAAGCCGGAAGGCGCGATCTTTCTGTGGCTGTGGTTCCCGGAGCTGCCCATTACCAGCGAGGAGCTCTATCAGCGGCTCAAGGCCCGGGGCGTCCTCGTCATTGCGGGACAGCACTTCTTCCCGGGATTGGAAGGAGAGTGGCGCCATCGCTGCGAGTGCATCCGCGTCACCTACTCCCAGAAGCCCGAGGACGTCGAGGCGGGTCTCGGGATTATCGCCGAGGAGGTAATCCGGGCCTTCGACAAGCGCAGGCAGACCGCCTGAGCGGCGGCCGGGGCGGCGCATGTCCTGGTTCGTGTACATGTTGAAGTGCGCGGACGGCAGCCTTTACACCGGCGTTGCGAGAGATACCGGCAGGCGCCTCGAGGAGCACAATTCGGGCAAAGGTGCGAAGTACACCCGCGGGCGGACACCGGTCCGTCTCGTGTACACCGAACGCTGCCTGGACCAGAGCCGGGCCGTGAAGCGCGAGCTGGCGATCAAGCGCATGTCCCGAAGCCGGAAGCTCGAGCTGGCCCGCGAGCGTTGAGCCGCTGGATTCGCCGGCGGGTCGCGGCTCCGACGGAGATCGGTGAACGCCGCTCAGCGCGGCGACGGTCCCGCACCGCCGGCGGTCAGCCTTCTCCGAGAAGCTCCCGGCGCCTGACGATCAGGCGATCGATGATCGGCGTGAACATGGTCTCCATGGCCAGCCCGATCTTGCCGCCCGGCACCACGATGGTGTTGCGCCGGGACATGAACGACCCCTGCAGCATGGCGAGCAGGAAAGGGAAATCGATGCCGAATTTGTCCGGATCGCGGAAGCGAATCACGACGAAGCTCTCGTCAGGGGTGGGAATATCCCGGGCGATGAAGGGGTTGGACGTGTCGACCGTCGGCACCCGCTGGAAATTGATATCGGTGCGGGAGAACTGGGGCACGATGTGGTGCACATAGTCGTGCATCCGGCGCAGAATGTTGTCCCGCACGTGCGTGTGCTCGTAGCCGCGGGTGTTGGTGTCCCGGTGAATTTTCTGGATCCATTCCAGATTGACGATCGGTACCACGCCGATCAGCAGGTCGACGTGTTTGGCGGCGTTGACGTTCTCATGCACCACGGCGCCGTGCAGGCCCTCGTAGAACAGGAGGTCCGTCCCCTCGGGGATGGGCTCCCAGGGCGTGAAGGTGCCGGCCTTGCCGCCGAGCTGCGCGGCCTGCGGCTCGTCATGAATATAGAAGCGCCGCATTCCCGTCCCCGATTCGCCGTAGCGCTCGAACAGCTCGGCGATCTTGCCGAAATGATTGGCCTCGGGCCCGAAATGGCTGAGGTTCGTCCCTTCGGCGAGCGCGATCTCGATGCGCTGGTGCATCTCCTCGCGGTCGTAGCGGTGGAAGCTGTCCCCTTCGATGATGCAGGCGTTGACGTTTTCCCGGTAGAAGATGTGCTCGAAGGCGGTCCGAACGGTGCTGGTCCCGGCGCCGGAGGAGCCGGTAATGGCGATGACGGGGTGCTTGGTGGACATGTGCTCTGCTCGCAACCGCCGGAACGGCTGCTTCGCTCTGGTTGAAAAGATCGTCCCGAACTGTTTTGCGACACGGAATATGCCATTATTATTGAGTGGGCAGGAAGTGCTGTATCCTGAATACGACCATGCATGTGACTATTCGTCAATTGAAAGTGTTCGACTCGGTGGCGCGTCACCTGAGCTACACGAAGGCCGCCGACGACCTTCACCTGACGCAGCCGGCGGTGTCCATGCAGATCAAGCAGCTCGAGCGGGCCGTGGATCTGCCGCTTTTCGAGGTGCTGGGCAAGCGCGTCTATCTCACCCAGGCGGGAGAGACCTTCCATGCACACGTGCAGCGGATCCTCGCCCAGCTCAAGCACGCCGCGGAAGAAATGGATGCCCTGAAGGGGGTGGACGCCGGCAGGGTGAGGGTGGCGATCGCCTCGACGGTCAATTACTTCGCGGCGCGCCTGATCGCCAAGTTCTGCCAGCTCCACCAGAACGTCACCATCAACCTGGAGGTGACGAACCGGGAAACGCTGCTTCAGCGCCTGGACGCCAACGAGCCGGATATGGTCCTGATGGGGCAGCCGCCCGAGGACATGGAGCTGGACGCCACGCCTTTCATGAGCAATCCGCTGATCGCGATCTCGGCCCCGGACCATCCCCTGTTGCGTTCGCCGCGTATCACCCTCGAGGACCTCGCCGGACAGCGCCTGATCATGCGCGAGCCCGGCTCCGGGACGCGCAACGCCATCGAGCGGGTCTTCCGCGAGAAGGGGATCGAGCCGTCCAGCCGCACCGAGATGACCAGCAACGAGGCCATCAAGCAGGTGGTGGAGGCGGGGCTCGGCATTGCCATCGTCTCGCTGCACACCGTGGAGCTCGAGTTGAGCGTGGCGAGGCTGGTCGAAGTGCCTGTCGAATCGTTTCCGATCCTGAGGAAATGGTACATTGCCCAGCGCATGAACAAACGCCTGTCGCCTGCGGCGCTGGCCTTCAGGGAATTCGTCCTGGCGGAGGGACGCGCCCAGGAAGCCGGACTGGAGGGAAGCGCGGAGATGTCCGCCTGAGGCGCCGCGCGGTGCCGGGCAGGAGGGGCCGGAGGGTCGAGGCGGTCAATGTGCGGCCTCGAATCGGGGGGGCCACCAGGCTCGCTTGACAGGGGCCGTGTGCGGCCCGCGTGGTCCGGAAACGGCGATAGAATCGACAAAGCCGGGCTCGATCCACGCGGGATGCGTGAGCGTCAGACCATGCGACTTGCGAATTGCCACAATTTTCATGATTTCCGGCGGCTGGCCCGCCGGCGCCTGCCCGGGCCGATCTTCGATTACATCGACGGCGCGGCGGATGACGAGGTGACCCGCCGGCGGAACTCCGAAAGCTTCGACAGTTGTGATCTCGTGCCGAATGTCCTGCGCGGCGTCAATGAAGTGGACATGTCAGTCACCGTTCTCGGCCAGAAGCTTGCGATGCCGGTGTACTGCTCTCCCACCGCCCTGCAGCGCCTGTTCCACCCGTCGGGCGAACGCGCGGTCGGTGCCGCGGCGGCGAAATTCGGCACGATGTTCGGCGTTTCCTCCCTCGGCACCGTAAGCCTCGAGGAGCTCCGCGCCGCGTATGACACGCCTCAGATCTACCAGTTCTATTTCCACAAGGACCGCGGACTGAACCGCGCCATGATGGAGCGTGCGAAGGCCGCGGGGATCGAGGTCATGATGCTGACGGTGGATACGATCACCGGTGGCAACCGCGAGCGCGATCTTCGCACGGGGTTCTCCATCCCCATGCGGCTGACCTTGGGCGGCATGCTCCAGTTCGCGCTGAAGCCGGCGTGGGGGATCAACTATCTGACCCACGAGTCCTTCAGCCTGCCGCAGCTCGACGCCCATATCAATATGGGCGGCGGCGCGGTCTCTATCGGCCGCTATCTGACCGAGATGCTCGATCAGTCCATGAATTGGGATGACGTGGAAGAGATGGTGCGCCTGTGGGACGGACAATTCTGCCTGAAAGGTATCATGTCCGTGGAGGATGCGCGTCAGGCGGCGGAAATCGGCTGCACCGGAATCGTGCTCTCGAACCATGGCGGGAGACAGCTCGATGGTTCCAGGGCCGCCTTCGACCAATTGGTCGAGATCGTCGATGCCGTTGGCGACCGCATCGATGTCATCATGGACGGCGGCGTACAGCGGGGGACCCACGTCCTGAAAGCGCTGTCGCTCGGTGCGCGGGCGGTGGGCGTGGGCCGGTATTATCTCTTTCCCCTGGCCGCGGCGGGCCGTGCCGGCGTCGAGCGGGCTCTGGGACTGATGCGGGAAGAAATCGAGCGCGACATGAAGCTGATGGGCTGCACCAGGGTGGATCAGCTCTCGCGATCCAACCTGCGCTTCCGGTAGGACACCGGAACGGACCGGCGCCGTGCAGGTTCTCGTCGAAAGCGTGGCAAAGCTTGCCGGCACGGGTCGGCTGCCAAGGTCGCCATGCCCTGACCTGGAGTATCCAGCGGAACCACCCTCACCCTGACCCTCCCCCGCCAGCGGGAGAGGGGACATTACTCCCTCTCCCTCCGGGAGAGGGCTGGGGTGAGGGGGCGATCTTTGGAATCACCCTCACCCTGACCCGGCTTCGGATGTCGTCCTGCCTTTTCCCCTCCCGGAATCTTGGCACTGCGGGACAGGGGACTTTCACCAACCTGAAACAGAATCGGTCGGCTGGCTGTTTCCTTATGAACGATCGATGCGGCGCAGTCGGGGCGAGGCTAAACCACCCAGTCCCGCACTTTATTGAACAAGGCGCTTTCCGCGTCCGCGAGTCGATTGATGACATCGAAGTGGTCCACGTCGGGCTCGACATGACTCTCGATGCGGGTACCCGCGGCCGTCCACCTCTGCGCAAGATTGCCGGCCTGCTCGTGGAAGGCGTCGGTCTCGTGGCCACCGACCACTGTCAGAAGCCGGGCACCGGGACGGGGCTCCAGAAAGAGGGGGCTGCAATGACGCGCGGCATCATCGTCGATCCCAGCGGCACGGTTGATGGACGTGTATCGAAGCGGCTCCAGGTCGTACAGGCCGCTGATGGCGACGCCCGTCCTGACCAGATCACCCGGCAGATCCGGTTCCCGCGCGCACCAGTCCGTCGCGAGCATCATCGCCGTCAGATGTCCCCCCGCCGAGTGGCCGATGACGTTGATTCGCTCCGAAGCCAGTCCGTAGCGGGCGCCGTTGCGACGCAGCCAGGCGAGGCCATGGCGTATCTCTTCGGTGATGTCCGGCACGGTTGTACGCGGGCACAGGGTGTAGTTCATCACCACGAAGCTCACTTCCCTGTTGATGAAGGGCTCGGCGAGGAACGAGTAGGCGGATTTGTCGCCGCTCTGCCAGTAGCCGCCGTGGAGGTACACGAGCGTCGGGGCGGTGGCCGAGGCCGGGAAGATGTCCAGCCGCCGACGCTCCGCGTTTCCGTAGGCCACGTCCAGGAAGCCGCTCGCCCCGGCGCGAAACGACTCGCTGCGCCCCGACCAGCCGCCGAAAAGCTGGTCGAAATCCGGCCGCGGCGCCCTGACGTTGTATCCTCTTTCCAGCGCGTCGTCGATCCTGTCGATATCAGGCACGCGGCTTTCCCGTGACGCCCGATGGCCGGGTCACTGAGCCTGCGACTCGTGCATCTGCGACGCGTTGGCCATGACGCGCGTCAGATTGAAGGGGCTCAGCACCCCGAGGATCTGATCGGCATCGAGAGAGCCGTTGACGCTCACCACGGCCATCACCCGCTCATAACGGTCGATTTCATGGAAGGCCTGGCGCAGATTCATGCCGGAGCGCAGGGGGATGAACTCCGTCAGCATCGCATCCTGGGCGCGGAACTGGATCCCCTTGCGGTAGCTGATGGGGTTGATGATGCCGATCACCTTGTTGTTTTCGTCCACCACGCAGCAGGTGCTGTCGCTGCCGGTAATGACGTCTTCCTTGTGTACGAACTCGATGGCCCGGTCCATGATGTCGTTGACTATGATCTGCGAGTTCATGTCCGCGAAAAGGCCCTGCGGCACGTTCTGCCCCCGGCGCATCAGCTTGAGCGTGTAGATGTCCCCCTTGGAGAAGTAGTGGCGCACCGAGTAGGCCACCGCGACGCCGACCATGATGGGCAGCACCACGACGTAATCGAGCGTGAGCTCGTAGGTCATGATCGCGGCGGTCATGGGGGCGCTGGTGGTGGCGGCCACCATGGCGGCCATGCCGACCAGCGCCAGGGTGAGCGGATCGACGCCCAGGCCTGGAAACACCGCGGACAGTGCGTATCCGAACAGGCCGCCGCAGGTGGCGCCGAGATACAGCGAGGGTGAGAAAACCCCGCCGGAGCCCCCGGAGCCGATGGTCAACATCGTCGCCAGGAGCTTGCCGCCGAGCAGCAACAGGAGCAGCCAGAGAGAGGTCAGCTTTCCGGAGACGATATCCTGGATGGTGGCGTAGCCCACGCCCTGGACATAATAGTGACCGGCGAGCTCATGGAAGCCGTAAAACAGCGAGCCCAGTGCGAGCATGCCCAGCATGTGGCGCTGATACGGATTCATCGGAAGGTTGTCGAACCAGTTCTCGCTCCAGTACACGCTCTTGATGAAGACCAGCGCCAGCAGCCCCACCACGGCGCCGAACGGGAAATAAACCGCCAGGATCAAGGGATTGGTGTTGCTGGCCAGCGCCGTGGTCGTGACGTGAAATGCCGGATCCGGCCCGATGAGGTAGCGCCCGACGTTGGCCGCGATGACCGACGAGATGATGACCGGAAGCAGCGTCCTGCTGTTGACCGACAGCATCAGCAGCTCTACCGAGAACAATATGCCGCCGAGCGGCGCGTTGAACGTGGCGGCGATGCCGCCGCTCGCGCCGCAGGCGATGAGAAGATTGCGCTGGCTCATGGGCAGCTTGAGCCACTGCGCGAACACCGAGCTGAAGGCTGCACTGATCTGGACGATGGGACCCTCGCGGCCGAGCGAGCCGCCGGTTCCTATCGTGATCGCCGAAGCGACGGCCTTGACGATGCTGACGACTCCCCGGATCCGTCCCCGCCGGTAGTAAATGGCGTCCATGACTTCCGGGACACCATGGCCCTTCGCCTCAGGCGCGAAGTTCTCGATGAGGAAGATCACCACGACGCCGCCGATCACCGGTATGAAGATGACCAGCCAGCTCCAGGACGACGGCGCGGTATGGACGTTCGCGTCGTAGACCAGGGAGAACACCCCGAAGAACGAGAAGTTGTGGATGAGTCCGATCAGGAGCCGGAATCCCCATGCCGCCGTGCCGGCCAACAGACCGATCAGCGTCGCAATGGCGAACAGGCTTCGTGAGCCCCAGCCGCTCAGCTGGGCGTCCTGCAGGTGCGTGGTAGTATCAGCAGCCAAACGGAAAACTTATACGGTAATTGACAACGTCATTCTTGGGATTGGCGCAAGCCCCGTCGCGCGCCCATCCCAACATCCCCGCACGCCGGCACAAAACGCCCGCATCTGATATTACGCGCTAGTGACGTGCAACATCAAATGGCAAGTCGGCGGCCGAAGGCATGTAGCGTGACGGTGATCACCGTAAAAGCGACACGAGCAATGGTATCGAGGAGGTCGCCGCCTCAGATTCCGAGCAGATTCCTCAGCCCCAGTTCCGCCGCCGGAGCCGCCCCGAAGGGCAGGGTCACGGCCAGCATGACAGCATGCACGACGGTGGACAGGAAAAACACCACCGGTGGGAAGAAGAGGATCAACACCACGATCAGGATAAGGCCGTACTGCTCCAGGCGCAGATACGCGGTCAGGGCGGCTCCGGACAGGAAGAGCTGCAGCACACGGGAGCCGTCGAGCGGCGGGATGGGAACGAGATTGAAGACGGCCAGCAGCGTGTTGATGTAGATCCCCGCAGCCAGGATTTCCGTTGCCCGCGACTCCGGCGCCGCCACGCCGGTGTGGACGAGCACGGAGAGCAGCACCGACAGTCCCAGGGCCAGGGCTGCGTTGGTGAGCGGCCCCGCGGCGCCGACGAGAGCCCAGTCCCGGCGTGGATGGCGCAGCCGGCGCACGTTCACCCGGACGGGCTTTGCGCCGCCGAAGATGACCCCGGAGCCGGAAAGCAGCAAAAGGGCGGGGATGACAATGGTGAAGAACGGGTCGATATGAGGCAGGGGATTCAAGGTGAGTCGCCCCTGCTCGCGCGCCGTTGGGTCTCCGAGCCGATCCGCCGCGAATCCATGCATCGCCTCGTGGCTCGTGATCGACGGTATGACGACGGCCGCGATGCCGGCCACGACGATCGGATCCATCACATTCCTCCCCGGCGGTTGCGGCCTGGAGGCGACATCTTGGTTTTCAAACCAGTCTTCATTTTCAGCATTTCCGGTCAGTTCCTGCTTTGTTCGGCAACGAACGTCCCTCTCGGAGTGAACGTCAATTGACACGGTATTGTATTTCAAAGCCTGCCTTGCGCTTGAACGGTCGCGGTGCAATGGCGTTGAGCCCCCGCATGCGCCGCGTGCCTCTCGCCGGGACGACCCCCGCGGACCCGCCATCGGTGGGCCGGCGGGCGTTCGAGAACCGCTTCTGGATGAGTAGCCGACGGCGCGGTTCAGCCGGGGGATGCTCCTCGTCTGCCCGGTCCCGGCGCAAGGCTCGAAGAGGTGTCTTTTGCGTATTTCTACGCAAACGCCGGCAGGGGATGGGTGCCGGGGTGTTCGTATAAGTACTTATTGCTTACACCACCGGGGTTGCTCCATGCTGACCGTCCTTCCCGAGCTACGCCTCCCCGCCAGACAGCGCGTAGCTTCCTTCAGCGGCCGATACCAAAGGCCGCTTTTTCTTGCCCGCTCGATGTGAGGCCGGCATTGCCGGGTGAGCAGTCCCGCGGAACTGGGAACTCGCCGATCGGCGGGCGTTCGAGCTCGGGGGGACGACGGAGATCTCGGCCGACATTTCAGCGAAGTCATGACCTTCGTCAACATCGACCCGGCAACGCTCCGGCAAGCTTACCCTTTTAGACGTCTCGGTCCCGGGGCAGGCATCACCGCTGGTCCCCACACAGGTAACCCATCGTGTCGCAGTTTTCGCAAATTACTCCCCACCATCCACCGCCGCTGTCGCGCCGAGGCAGCAGCACGCGGTGGCGCATCTGGAACCGACAGCTCGACGAGGGCAGGATCCCCTGTTTCCGAACGGCCGCGCGTTTCTTCTGCCATGACACCGGCTGTCCGTTGCGCGAGGAGTGCCTGTCACTCAGAGCCGCCTGGCGGCGGTGATTCGCGCGGCGCGCTGTCCGCGGCCTGCCGGCCTTGGCGGTGCGCGGCAACGGCATCCCCGTACACTTTCTCATAGCTCCGGGCGCTGCGGTCCCAGCCGAAGTCCTGCTGCATGCCCCGGCGCATCAGCCGCCGCCAGTCCTGCGGCGCGCCGTAGCTCGCGAGTGCCCGTTTCATGGTTGAAACGATTCCCGCCGGGGAGAGCGGGTCGATGAAAAAACCGGTGGCGGTGCCGTTCGCCAGGGAGACTGCATCGACGCCCACCACGGTGTCCACCAGCCCACCGCAGCGGCCCACGACGGGCACCGTGCCGTAGCGCAGGCTCTGCATCTGCGTCAGACCGCAGGGCTCGTAGCGGGACGGCATCAGCAGCATGGCGGCGCCCGCTTCCAGCCGGTGCGCCAGCCTCTCGTCGAAGCCGATGTGCACGGCGAGCCGCCCCTCATACACGCCGGCCAGCCTTGCGAGATCCCGCTCGCAGGCGCGGTCACCGGTGCCAATGACCGCCATCTGCAGTGGAAGCTGCATCAGCTCCGGCAGTGCGTCGACCAGAATATCCATGCCCTTCTGGAATGCCAGCCGGCCGATCACGGCAACGAGCGGTTGGGTGCCCTTCGCCTCGAGGCGCATGTCGCGGCGCACCGCCGCAGCGTTCTCCGCCTTGTGTTCCAGGCTGTCGATGCCGTAGGGTCGGGCGAGGTATGGGTCGCGCACCGGGTCCCAGCAACGCGTGTCCAGGCCGTTGAGAATACCGGTCAACGCGCCGGCCCGTTCCCGCAGCACGCCGTCCAGTCCTTCACCGCCCTGCGGCGTGAGTATCTCCCGAGCGAAAGTGCGGCTGACGGTGGTGAGGCGGTCGGCAAACTGCAGACCCGCCTTCATGCAGGACAGTTGCCCATGGAATTCCACCGCGTGGTGGTGCCACAGCCACTCGGGCAGGTCGAGCGCATCGAAATCACGCCGTGGGAACAGGCCCTGGTACGCCAGGTTGTGAATGGTGAAGACACTGGCCACCGGGGCGTGGTTCAGTCGCAGCCACACGGGGGTCAGACCCGTGTGCCATTCGTTGCAGTGCACGATATCCGGACGCCACGAGAGGCCTGCGCCGCCGGCTGAAATCCATGCCGCGATCCGGCAGAGTTGGTTGAAGCGCTCGGCATTGTCCGGGTACGGCTCGCCGCGCTCATCGTGGTACGGCGATCCCGGCCGCTCACTGAACCAGGGCGAGTCCATGAGCCAGACACGAAGGTCGTGCTCCGGAAGCACGGTTTCGTGGAGCGCGACCTGTGCGGAGAAGGGCGGCGCCCTGAAGTCGCCGATAAGGCGAATCGCCGACCCGGCCTCGAACGAATCCGCGTAGGCCGGCGTGAGAACTCGCACGTCGTGGCCCCGGGTCTGGAGCGCGGCGGGCAGGGCCGCGGAAACGTCCGCCAGCCCGCCGGTCTTCATCAGCGGCTGGACCTCCGAAGTCACGAACAGGACGCGACGCGTGTCGTTGCCGCTCAAGCCCGTTGCTCGCGACGAAGAACCAGCCCGGCCAGCGGCGGCAGCGTCAGCTCCAGGGAATGGGGCCGCCCCATCCACGGAACCGGCCGACTGCGCACTGTACCGAGATTGCCCAGGTTCGAGCCGCCGTAGCTCTCGCTGTCCGAATTGAACAGCTCCCGGTAATAGCCGCCTTCGGGAACGCCGATCCGGTAGCCGTGCCGCGGCACGGGGGTGAAGTTCAACACCACCACCAGGATCTGGTCCGCACCCCGGCGCAGGTAACTGATCACCGACTGGGCGGCATCGTGGCAGTCGATCCAATCGAAGCCCATGGGCTCGAAGTCGTGCCGGTGCAAGGCCGGCAGCTCACGGTACAGGCGGTTCAGGTCTCCAACCGCAAGCTGCATGCCCGCATGATACTTGTAGCGAAGCAGGCCCCATTCCAGGCTCCGGTCGTGATTCCATTCCGTGCCGGCGGCGAACTCGTCGCCCATGAACAGATGCTTCTTGCCCGGATAGGTATACATGTACGTGTATAGAAGTCGAAGGTTCGCGAAGCGCTGCCATTCATCCCCGGGCATCTTGCCGAGCAGCGAGCTCTTGCCGTGCACCACTTCGTCGTGGGACAGCGGCAGCACGAAGTTCTCGTGGAACGTATACAGCATTCCGAAGGTGAGCATGTCATGGTGAAAGTGCCGGTGCACGGGGTCCTTGCGCATGTACAACAAGGTGTCATGCATCCAGCCCATGTTCCATTTCATGCTGAAGCCGAGGCCGCCGATCCGCACTGGCCGGCTGACGGCCGGCCAGGAGGTGGATTCCTCGGCGATGGTCACCGTGCCGGGGCATTCCCCGTGCGTGACCGTGTTGAGCTCGCGGAGGAACGACACGGCCTCCAGGTTCTCCCGGCCGCCGAATTCGTTCGGGAGCCATTCCCCCTCCTTGCGGGCGTAGTCGAGATAGAGCATGGATGCCACCGCGTCCACCCGCAGACCGTCCGTGTGGAATTCCTTGAGCCAGTACAGGGCGCTGGAGATGAGAAAGCTTCGCACCTCGTTGCGCCCGTAGTTGAACACCAGCGTATCCCATTCGGGATGCAGGCCGCGGCGCAGGTCCGCATGCTCGTACAATGAAGTGCCGTCGAAGCGTGCGAGGCCGTGGGGATCGCGCGGGAAGTGTCCCGGCACCCAGTCGAGATAGACGCCGATCCCGTTCGAATGGCAGTGGTCCACCAGGTACCGCAGGTCGTCCGGCTCTCCGAAGCGGCTGGTCGGTGCAAAGTAGCCCGTGGTCTGGTAACCCCAGGAAGCGTCGAACGGATGCTCCATGACGGGCATCAACTGGACATGCGTGAAACCCGTTTGCAGTAGATAGTCCACGAGCCGGTGCGCCAGCGTTCGGTAGTCCAGGAAGGCGCCTTTCCCGGAACGTCGCCATGATCCGAGGTGTACCTCGTAGATGCTGATCGGTTGATGCTGCCAGTCGGGCCGGTGACGCATCCAGGCCTCGTCCTGCCACACGTGCGCGCCGCCGGCGGTAACCACCCCCGCCGTGCGTGGCGGCACCTCGAAGCGCCGGCCGTAGGGGTCGGATTTCACGTGCAGGCTGCCGTCGGACCGGTTGCGTATCTCGTACTTGTACAGTGAACGGTCTTCGACCTCCGGAACGAACAACTCCCAAACGCCGCTGGCGCCCTGCGCCCGCATCGGGTGGCGCCGCCCGTCCCAGTCATTGAAGTCGCCGATGACGCTGACGCGCTCCGCGTTGGGGGCCCATACCGCGAAGTGCACCCCCGGCACACCCTGAATCTCACGGATGTGCGCCCCCATGAACCGGTGTGCCTCGTGATGCGTGCCCTGCGCAAACAGCCACAGGTCTTCTTCGCGCAGGAGCGGGGGGAACGCGTAGGGATCGTGCTGCTCGTGCATGCGGCCGCCTCGATCGATCCAGCGAACCCGATACAGGGGCGGCACCCGGTCGCTCCCTCCGGTCCATTGGAAGAGGCCGGTCTCTCCCACGGGAGCCAGCCGAACGTCACCCGGCGACACCGTCATGCTGCGGGCCTGCGGGTTGAACACCAGGACATGCACGCGCCCGCCGTCGCCGGTATGACGGCCCAGCACGCGGAAGGGATCGTGCAGACGTGCTTCCAACAGGCGGGCGACGTCCTCGTCCCGGAGCGGGTGAATGTTCGTCACTTTGCGCGCGGCTTCCGGTAAGTATCGTTGTGGCGATGATAGCTTTCCGGGATTCCAAAAAGTATCCTCGCGGGCCTGCCCGATTGATCTGCATCAAATGATGCCCGGTTGAGCCGTGCTCTACTGCCGGCCTGGGCACCCCAACGCGCGCGGGCAGTCATGTGGTAACACCGGAGCAGCGTTCTGCGAGATTCGTCAGTCTCATTACCCGCGATACCCTCGCGCTGGTGTTGGCGGGTGGACGCGGTACGCGCCTGGGCGCCCTGACCCGACACAGAGCCAAGCCGGCCGTCCCGTTCGGCGGCAAGTACCGCCTCATCGATTTCCCGCTTTCCAACTGCATCAACTCCGGAATCCGCCGCGTCGGCGTGTTGACTCAGTACAAGGCACACTCGCTCATCCGGCACCTGCAGCAGGGCTGGGGTTTCCTCAAGGGCGAATTCGGAGAGTTCATAGATATCCTCCCGGCCCAGCAGCGCGCCGGCGAGCACTGGTATCTCGGCACGGCGGACGCCGTGTACCAGAACCTGGATATCATCCGCGGCCTCGACCCGCAGTTCGTGCTCATCCTCGGCGGCGACCACGTCTACAAGATGGATTACGGCAATCTGCTGGCCTACCACCTGGAGAACCGTGCGAACGTCACCGTCGCCTGTGTGCAGGTCCCGCTCCGGGAAGGCAGGGAGTTTGGCATCATGAGCACGCAGGAGAACGGCCGCGTTCGCGGCTTCGCCGAGAAACCGCAGGATCCCGAGCCCGTGCCCGGAGTCCCGGACCGGGCCCTGGCTTCGATGGGAATCTACGTCTTCAATACCGAGTACCTGGTGGACGCACTGAGCAGCGATGCGGCGGAAGGCGGGTCCACCCACGATTTCGGCCACGACATCGTTCCCCGGGCAGTGCAGGCAACGGAAGCGTTTGCCTTTCCCTTCACGAACTTCCCCACCGACGAGCGGGTCTACTGGCGGGATGTCGGCAACCTGGATGCTTTCTGGGCGTCGAACCTCGAGCTGATCGGTGCGCGTCCCGAGCTCAATCTCTACGACGCGGACTGGCCGATCTGGACGCTGCACGACACCTTCCCGCCGGCGAAGTTCGCCATCGACGCGGAAGGCCGGGCGGGCGTCGCCGAAGACTCGATGGTGGCGTCCGGCTGCATCATTGTCGGGGCGACGGCACGGCACTCCGTGCTGTTTGCGAACGTGCGGGCGGAACCCGGAGCGGAAATCGAACAATGCGTCATCTTTCACGACGCCGTCATCGGGGCGCGGTGCAGGCTTCGCCGCGTGGTCATCGACTCCCGCTGCACCCTGCCCGCCGACACGGTCATCGGCTACGATCGCGTCCAGGATGCGCAGCGCTTTGAAGTCAGCGCCAACGGCATCGTGCTGGTGACACCGGAGATGCTCGGGCAAACCATCCATCATGTCTGACGGGGCGACGGCGCCGCTGCGGGTGGTGCTCTGCTGGCACATGCACCAACCCGATTACCGGCACGCCGAGACGCACGAATACCGGGCGCCATGGACTTACCTGCACGCCATCAAGGACTACACGGATATGGCCTGGCACCTGGAGACCAACCCGGATGCCCGTGTGGTCGTGAACTTCTCCCCGGTCCTGCTGGAGCAGCTCGAGGACTACGGAAACCGGATCGCCGAAACCCTCGCCACCGGCGCCGATCCCGGCGACCCGCTGCTCGCGGCGCTGGCAAGCCGCGGTATCGGAACCGACACGAGGCTCCGGCGCCGCCTTCTGTCCGCCTGTGCGCGCACCAATGCGCGCGTGATCGAACGCTTCGCTCCTTACCGGGAGCTCGTCGAGACCGCGGAGCTCGCACTCGGACATCCCCACATGGTCTCGTATCTGAGCGAGCAGTATTTCGCGGACCTGCTCGTCTGGTACCACCTCGCGTGGTGCGGCGAGACGCTGCGCCGGGGCGACCGCTGCGTTGCCCGTCTGGTCGACACGCAGCGGGGCTACACGCCGGATGACCGCCGCGAGCTCCTGGCGTGGATCGGGCACACGATTTCACAGCTCATACCGCGCTACCGCGCCCTGATGGAGCGCGGACAGGTGGAGCTTTCCACCAGCCCCTGCACACACCCGATTCTTCCCCTTCTTCTGGACCTCGAAAGCGCCCGCGAGGCCCGGCCGGAGCTGCCGCTTCCCGTTCACGGACGCTACCCCGGCGGGGCGGCGCGAGTGCGCTGGCAACTCGGCGAGGCGCGGCGGCGTTTCGCCGAGGCATTCGGCGTGCAGCCGGGCGGCTGCTGGCCGTCCGAGGGCGCCGTATCCACACCCGTCCTGGAGATGGTCGAGGAGAGCGGGTTCAGGTGGGCCGCGAGCTCCTTGGGCGTGCTGGTCAACAGCGCCGATCTGCCGCACGATTCGGAGCATTTCCATCGTCCCTATCGCACGCCCGGGGGATCGGTGTGCTTTTTCCGCGACGACGGCTTGTCGGATCGCATCGGATTCCTCTACAAGGATTGGGCGCCCGCCGAGGCGGTGCGCGATTTCGTCGACCACCTCGAGTCGCTGGCGGCTCGGCCCGCGTCGCCGGGCCGGGTGCTCGCCGTCATCCTCGACGGCGAGAATCCCTGGGACAGCTACGCGGAAAACGGGTACGGTTTCCTGCGCGGGCTCTATGCGGCCCTGACCGCGAGTCCGAGGCTGCGGCTTTCCACCTTTTCCGATTGCCTCGACGACCCCGAGGTCGAAGTGCGGAAGCTGGATAAGGTATGCGCCGGGAGCTGGGTGTACGGTGCGCTCGATACCTGGATCGGCACGCAGGCGAAGAATGCAGGCTGGGACCGCCTGAGCGAGCTCAAGCTGGCGTTCGAGGCCTGGATGCAGGGTTACCCCCCGGACGAGGAGGTCCGCCGCGGCACGCAATTACTCGCGGTCTGCGAGGCGTCGGACTGGTTCTGGTGGTTGGGGTCCGGCAATCCGCCGGAAGTGGTGATGGAGTTCGATGCAGGGTTGCGCGAGCAGATCGCGGCGCTGTATCGCCACATGGGCGCGGCGGTGCCGGCTTCGCTGAGCGAACCTCTGGGGGAGGCCGGCCCGTCGGACAGAACCGGCGTCATGCTTCCCGGCTACCTGTGATGACCTCGACGGACACCCGTCTGCTCGAGCAGCGCCGCGCGGGCCTGTTGCTGCATGTCACGTCCCTGCCCGGGCCGGCGGCACGGGGCCGGCTGGGGCCGGACGCATTCCGGTTCGTGAGCTGGCTGGCGGACGCCGGCTTCACCGTATGGCAGACCCTGCCGCTCGGACCCGTTGGATGGGATCTCTCGCCCTACCAGTCCTCCTCCGCTTTCGCTCTGGAGCCGGCGCTCGCGGCAGTCCCGCAGGTGGACAAGGACCCCGCAGCCGCGTCGGGCGCAGAGCTGCAACCCGCCAACTGGCGCGCTGCGGCACGGGAATTTCTGGCGCAGGATGCGGCCAATGTCTGGCGAAAGAGTTATCTCGAATTTCTGCGCAACAATGATGACTGGCTGGAGGATTTCTCGCTCTTCACCGCCATCCGGGAAGCTCATGAAGGCAAGCCCTGGTACGACTGGGAAACGCCGTTGCGGGACCGGGATGCCGGTGCGCTCAGGGCTTTCGCGCAGGAGCACGCGCCGCGGCTCGACCTCGTCCGCTATCAGCAGTTCGTCCTGCACTCACAATGGCAGGCGCTGCGCGCCCATGCGGCCGGGCACGGCATCGTGCTGTTCGGGGACGTGCCCATCTTTGTCGCCCATGACAGCGCCGACGTGTGGGCGCACCGCGGGCTCTTTCAGCTCCGGCCCGATGGTCATATGAGCACGGTGGCGGGCGTGCCGCCGGATTACTTTTCGGAACAAGGGCAGCGTTGGGGACAACCGCTGTACGACTGGGAAGAACATGCGGCGAAAGGCTTTCGTTGGTGGGCCAGGCGGCTGGCGGTGCAGGGTGAACGCTTCGATCTCCTGCGCCTGGACCACTTCCGTGGTTTCGAATCCTGCTGGGCCATCGATGCGGATACGCCCGGCGCGGCGAACGGCGCCTGGCAGGCGGGGCCGGGCAGAACGTTCTTCGACGCGGTGCGGGCCCTGAACGGGCCTTTGCCCTTTGTCGCGGAGAACCTCGGCGTGATCACGCCCGAGGTGGAGCGGCTCCGGCGCCTGTGCGGCATGCCCGGCATGAGCGTCCTGCAGTTCGGGTTCGACGGCAACGCCGGGAACGCCAACCTGCCGCACAACCATGAGCGGGCGTCGGTCACTTACGCCGGCACCCACGACAACGACACCACGCTCGGCTGGTGGAGGAATCTGCCCGCGGCCGTGAGAGACCAGGTGCGCGACTACCTCGGATGGCCGGCCGAGCCCATGCCGGCGCCCATGGTCCGCGCGGCGACGAGATCGGTCGCGGCCCTCGCCGTGCTCACCCTGCAGGACTTGTTGGA
This sequence comes from Arenicellales bacterium, assembly GCA_049583715.1. Lineage (GTDB taxonomy): Bacteria > Pseudomonadota > Gammaproteobacteria > Arenicellales > JAANXG01 > JAANXG01. The sequence goes on from JBAUWJ010000296.1 coordinate 36,822, forward strand.
GCTCGATTCGCCGGCACGCATGAACACGCCCGGGCGCGGCGAGGGAAACTGGCGCTGGAGGTTCAGTTGGAGCCAGATTCCCGAGGCGCTCGCCTCGGACACGCGCCGCCTGCTGGCGCATTACGGCCGCTCCTCATAGCTCGATCATGATGCCCATTTCCAGCGGGTGCGCCAGCAGCTCGTGGTAGGGAAACACGCGCAGCCGGTAGCGGAATATGCCGTTCTCGTTCAGCGGCAACGACAGCCGGTATACGGCCTGGTCCCCGTCGCCCTCCACCAGCGGCAAACGGTGACTGGCGGAAGGCCTGGAGGCATGAGTCGCGGGCCACTCGGCGCATTCCACTGCAATGTGCTCGGGTTCCAGCCCGCCGCAGGTCACGGCCACCGCCAACTCCAGGGAATCACCGGTGTGGACTGCGGACGGCGTCTCGCCCACGCGCCGTGCCTTCACGTCCGCCCACCGCTCCCGTACCCGGCGTTTCCAGGCGGTCAGCTCGACGGCGTGCACTGCGGAATCCGAGATCAGTCGCCGGCCCTTCTCGGCGGCGGGTAGATAGTAGTTCGATACATACTGCCTCATCATTCGATTGGCGCTGAAACGCGGGAGCGTGGTCTTCATCGAGTGCTTGGAACGGGATATCCAGGCCGCCGGAAACCCGGTGTTGTCCAGCAGGAAGTAGGTCGGGATGATCTCGTGCTCCAGCAGATCCAGGAGCTGCTCGGCTTCGAGGCGGTCGCGGTCGTCGTCGTCCGGTACGTCCACCTGCGGCGTGATGGCCCAGCCGTTGTAGCCGTCGTAGGCTTCCGCCCACCAGCCGTCGAGAACGCTCAGGTTCAGCACGCCGTTTATGGCGGCTTTCTGCCCGGAGGTGCCGCTCGCCTCCAGCGGATAGCGCGGCGTGTTCAGCCACAGGTCCACGCCGGTCACCAGCTTGCGCGCCAGGTCCAGGCCATAGTCTTCCAGGAAGAACAGCTTGCCGGCGAACTCCCGGGTTCTCGACAGCCGCACGATATCCTCGATGAGCTGCTGGCCCGGCCGGTCCTGGGGATGCGCCTTGCCGGCAAACAGCAGCATCACCGGCCTCTTCGGATCGTTGAGCAGTTTCGCCAGCCGTTCACTGTCACGGAACAGCAGGGTAGCCCGCTTGTAGGTCGCGAAACGCCGTGCGAAACCGATGATCATCACGTTGGTGCGGGTGGGGGCGAGCGGCTCGACCAGCATTTCCGCCATCGATTCGGCAAAGCCGCGGCGCCGGTAGTGGCTTCGCATGCGCTCCTGTATCCGGCTCAGCATTTCGGTCTTCAACGATCGCCGCAGATTCAGGAACCGGTGGTCGGCGATCCCGTCGATGCATTTCTCCCAGAAGTCGGCGTCGGTCAGCCGTTTGCGCCAGCCGGGATTTCGAAGGTCGAACAGAGTCGACCAGTCACGGGCGAGAAATGTGGGAATGTGAACACCGTTGGTGATGTAGCCGATCGCATTTTCGTCCACCGGTATCTGCGGCCACAGGTAGTTCGTCATCTCCGACGTGACGCGGGCATGCACTTTGCTGACGCTGTTGCAGTATTTCGCGCCCTTGAGCCCCAGCGCCGTCATGCTGAACCGATCCGGCCAACCCGGAGAATGGCCGAGCTCGAAGAATCGCTCCGGCGGGATACCCAGCTTCCGGATCCAGGGCTCCATGTGCTCCTGCACCAGGCCGCGGTCGAAGGCGTCATGCCCGGCCGCCACCGGGGTGTGGGTGGTGAATACCGTGGTCGCCGTAACGATCTCCAGAGCGACATCCATGGCCATGCCGGCTTCTACCTGCTCACAGCAGCGTTCGACGATCTGGAACGCCGCGTGCCCCTCGTTGACGTGCCACACGTGGGGGGCGATGCCCAGCCTGCGCAGGGCGCGAACCCCACCTATCCCCAGCACCATTTCCTGCGCGATGCGCGTACGCTCGTCGCCGCCGTACAGTTGGTAGGTGATGGACCGGTCCTCCACGGTGTTCCGGTCGACTCCGGTATCCAGCAGCACCAGGCGGACGTTTCCGATCCGGACTTCCCACAGGGCAACATGCACTTCCCGTCCGGGGAAATCGACGGTGATGCTCGCCGGTGCGCCGCCGTGATCGCGCAGGCGCGTGATGGGCAGATCGTCGAAATCGGCCGGCTCGAGCCGGCAAACCTGCTCGCCGCGTCCGTTGATTTCCTGGGTGAAGTATCCCTGGTGGTACAGCAGGCCCACCGAGACAAAGGGGATGCCGCTGTCGCTGGCCGCTTTGCAGTGGTCGCCCGCCAGCACGCCAAGACCGCCGGAGTACAGCTTCAGGCTCTCGTGCAGGCCGTATTCGGCACAGAAATAAGCGACCAGATCGGACTGCTCCCGCAGTCGCACTGCCAACGGGTCGTCACCGTCGCTGGTTTGCGCCAGGTAGCCGTCCATGGTGGCCAGCACGCGTTCATAGGCCTCGATGAAACCGCGATCCTCGGCGAGCTCGCGCAATCTCCCTTCCGGCACTTGCCGCAGGAACCGCTTCGGATTGTGGTCGCACTCGCGCCAGAGCGCCTCGTCGATGCGAAAGAACAACGAGCGCACCGAGCGCTCCCAACTGTAGAGCAGATTGTTGGCGAGCTCCGGCAGACGCGACAGAGCCGGTGGAATTCTCGGCTCGACATGCACCAGATAGAAGGACTTATCCATTGGCACGCACAGGCAATTCCACCTCGTGGAGACGGGCGACATTCTACCCTGAACCGCTGCGTCGGTGGATGGGCAGCGGCTGCTTGATCCATGTCATACCATCTTCGTTGTTCCGGGTGGAGAATCCCGGGCTCGAGATGTAAGTCGACATTGCCGCGGCGACAAGCTCTGAATTCATATGCTGCCTGACAAGAGCTACGTGGGCCCGGACCTCCCGGAGCCGCTGCGGGACCTGGCCCCGCTGGCGCTCGATCTTCGCTGGAGCTGGAACCACAGCATGGACTCCTTGTGGGAATCGATCGACCGGGACCTGTGGCTTGCCACGGGCAATCCCTGGGCACTGCTGGAGACGGTTTCCGTGCAACGCCTGCGGGCCTTGGCCGAGGATCCCGTGTTTCTCGCCGACCTCCAACGGCACAGCGAGGCACGGCGCGAAGCTGGGGCCGCCGCCTCCTGGTGCGAAACCTGCGTCGACAGGCAGGTTCTCGGTCGGGTGGCCTACTTCAGCATGGAGTTCGGTCTCTCCGAAGCCCTGCCTCTGTACTCCGGCGGGCTGGGTATTCTCGCCGGCGATTATCTCAAGACCGCATCGGACCTGGGTGTGCCGGTTACCGGCGTCGGCATGTTGTTCCAGCGCGGCTATTTCCGCCAGGCCATTGATGCGAGAGGCCGCCAGCTCGCCCTGTACCCCTACAACGACCCCGTGCTGATGCCCGTCATGCCGCTGCGTGACGAAAGCGGGGAGTGGCTGCGGGTCTTCCTGCCGCTGCCGGGCCGGACACTGATGCTGCGTTGCTGGGAAGTCGTGGTCGGTCGAAACGTGTTGTACCTGCTCGATGCGAACGACCCGGTGAACTCACCCCGGGACCGCGGCATCACGGGAGAGCTGTATGGGGGCAACATCGAGACCCGATTGCAGCAGGAGCTCGTGCTGGGGGTGGCAGGGTGGCAGCTCATGGATCTGCTGGCCAAAGACGTCAGAACCTGTCATTTGAACGAGGGCCACGCCGCGTTCGCGACGCTTGCGCGTGCAGCCTCCCTCATGGCGGCACACGACCTGGATGTGGATAGTGCGCTTGCCGCCGCACGCAGCGGTACTGTGTTCACCACGCACACCCCGGTGTCCGCGGCTTTCGATCGCTTTCCCCTGGCACTGGCCGGTCAATATCTGGAACCGCTGGCGACTCAGTGGCACATCCCGCTGGACCGTATACTGGCGCTGGGCGCCGAGCGCACCTCCTCGGGAGAGGCCCGGTTCAACATGGCCGCGCTCGCGGCGCGCACCGCGGGCGCCATCAACGGCGTGTCCTCGTCCCACGAGGCGGTCAGTCGTACGCTGTTCGCACCGATGTTCCCGCGCTGGCCGTTGTCGGAGATCCAGGTTGGTCACGTCACGAACGGCGTGCATGTGCCCTCGTGGGACTCTTCGGCCGCGGACAGGCTGTGGACGCGGGCCTGCGGCAAGGAACGCTGGCGCGGAGGCCAGGAAGAGCTGGAAGCCTTTCTGCGGGAAGTCCCCGACGAACAGCTATGGGAGTGCCGCTGCGAGAGCAGGCGCCACCTGATCGACGAGCTGCTGGTACGCCAGCGCCGGCAGGCGGCGCGACGTGGACAGCCGCCGAACGGGGCCACCGGATCCGGTCCCGCCCTGGATCCCAACGCGCTCACCATCGGCTTCGCGCGGCGCTTCACGGGGTACAAACGCACCAACCTGCTGCTGCGCGAGCCGGACAGGTTATTGGACATGATGTCCGATGCGGCGCGACCGGTGCAACTGGTGTTGGCGGGCAAGGCGGATCCACGCGACCCGGAGGGCCTGGCGATGATCGAGGAATGGACTCGCTTTCTTCGCCATCCGCGGCTGCGCCCGGGCAGCGTCGTGTTCGTGGAGGACTACGACATGGCGGTGGCCGCGGCCCTGACCGCCGGCGTGGATGTATGGATCAACACGCCGCGCCGACCGTGGGAGGCGTGCGGCACCAGCGGCATGAAGGTGCTGGTGAACGGCGGGCTGAACCTTTCGGTGCTCGACGGGTGGTGGGCGGAGGCATACGAGCCGCCGCTCGGCTGGGCCATCGGAGACGGCCGCCTCCCCGAGACCGGCGAGGAATGGGATGCCCGCGATGCGCGGTCCCTCTACGAAGTGCTGGAGACGGTCGTCATCCCGCAGTTCTTCGAACGAGATGAATCCGGAACGCCCAGGAACTGGGTGGCACGGATGCGGGAGAGCATGGCCCGGCTCACGCCCAGATTTTCGGGTAATCGCATGCTGCGCGAATACGTGGAGGCTTACTACCTTCCCCTCGCAAAGAACTACGTGGCACGTCTCGCAAACGGAGGCCGGCTCGCGAAAGAGATCGCGGGCTGGCAGGAGCGCACGATGAAGCACCTGAGCGAAATCCGGGTCGAAGGGCCGGCATTCACCGCTGTCCCGGAGGGTTGGCGCGCCGGCGCGCGCGTCTACCTGGACGGTCTTCGTGTCGAGGACGTGCGTGTCGAATTGTACGCCGACCCCGAGCAAGACGACGGGAATGCGGAGCGCATTGTCTTGCAGGCCGATGATACCCTGCGAGGCGCCGTGCAGGGCTTTCACTACGAAGCGACACTGCGAACCAGCCGGCCGCTATCCCACTACACGCTGCGAGTCCGTCCGCATCATGAGCACGCGGTCGTGCCGCTGGAATGCCCGGTCATCTTCTGGGGACGGTCCGGTCCCCCTTGAGCGGCATGCGCGTGCTGGCGGGAGACATCGGCGGGACCAACACGCGGCTTCGGATCGCGGAATGCGGGCGCGGTCGACATCATGCCGTAAGGGATCAGCATTTCGACAGCGGGGCCTATGACAGCCTGACCTCGGTCCTCCGCGAATTTCTGAAGCAGGAAGCGAACCGGGCCATAGACGCCGTGTGCCTCGCGATCGCCGGGCCGGTGGGGACGGGGGCGGCAGGCCAGAGCGTTCAAGTGACCAACCTCCCGTGGGAAGTCCGAAGCGCGGAGCTCGTGGACGAATTCGCTTTCCCCAGGGTGCGGCTCATCAACGACTTCGAGGCCGTCGGCTACGGTATCGGAGCTCTGGGACGGAAGGACTTCATCGTCTTGCAGAGTGGCGATCCGAACCCGCATGCCCCATGCGCAGTCGTCGGCGCCGGAACGGGCCTGGGGCAGGCGATGCTGGTATGGCAGGGAGACCATTATGTGCCCATTGCCACCGAGGGCGGTCACGCCGACTTCGGCCCGACAAACGAGTTGCAGATCGAGCTGGCGAGCCGTCTTCTGGCAACTCTCGGTCGCTGCTCCTGCGAGGATGTCGTCTCCGCGCGTGGACTGTCACATATTTACGACTTTCTCAAAGGCCGCGGCGGGGTGCGCGAATCGCCGGGCGCGGCAGCCGACACGAAGCACGGCGACCGTGCCCCGGCGATCACCCGCGCGGCACTGGAATACAACGACCCCCTTGCTGGCGAGGCGCTGACATTGTTCGTCGACATCTATGGCGCCCATGCCGGCAATGTCGCGCTTACCACCGGCGCGAGAGGCGGCGTCTACGTCGCCGGCGGCATCGCGCCGAAGATCCTTCCCCGGCTCAGAGACGGCCGGTTCATCCGAGCTTTTCTCGACAAGGGCACCATGTCCCGGTATCTCGCGGCTATCCCGGTTCGGGTGGTGAGCAATCCGGATGTGGGCCTCATCGGAGCGACGATGGCGGCCTGCCGGTTGGGAAAGAACGACTCGGCGTCATGAGTCGCTCGCCCCACAACCACGGCGTGCGCTGACGCGACGAAAAGAGTATCGGGCGGCAGGGCTTCAACGAAGGGATTGGACACACCGGCCCGCATCGTCACCTGCCTGTTTGCAGTGAGATCATCCATCTATAGGAATGGTGCACCCATTAGACCGTATGCACAGCGGAACAGTTCAACCCTATCCCATCGATGCCGATCAACGAGAAAACCCGAAACCAATCTCCTTCTATCGGCGTCTAAGTGTGTAACAGCAAGAAAGGCTGCAGACAAGTTATCCATACACAGCAACTATCTGGAGATGAACAGATGAATACGCGTAACGCACTCTGGCAAATCGGTGGAGCCGCCATTCTCTTCGGA
>JBAUWJ010000297.1:0-2166 GCA_049583715.1 Arenicellales bacterium
ATGTAGAGCAGGCCGTTCATGGCGCCCAGGAAGGCGGCCATCGGGGACTGCAGTCCGGCGCCAAGGTCGGCGAGCATCTGCTCGCGCGACGGCATGGCCGCCAACTTCTGCACCTGCGCCGGGTCGAGCGCGCGGCCGTCCATCAGCCCGCCCTTCACCACCGGCTTCTGGTCGTTTTCCTTCGCGAAGTCGGCGAGCACCTTCGCCGCCGTCAGCGGGTCGTTCGACACCACGAGGCCCGTCGGCCCCCGCAGCGGCTGGCTGAGCAGGCCCGCTTCCTGGACCGCCCGCAACGCCAGCGTGTTCTTGATGACCACGTACTCCACCTTGGCCTTGCGCAGCCGGCGCCGGAGCTCCGTCATGCGCTTCACGTTCAGCCCCGTGAAGTCCGTGTAGTAGAGCGTGCTCGCCCCCGTCATCTTCTCGCGCAGCTCGGTGACGAGCTGTTCCTTGTCGGCTCGTTTCATCGCTCGTTACCGGTAGGGAGTGGTATCAACCATGACGCCGGGCCCCATCGTGCTCGAGACCGCGACGTTGCGGACGTAGACCCCCTTGGCCGCCGTCGGCTTGGCGCGCACCACCTGATCCATGAACGCCGTGAAGTTCTGTTCCAACGCGTCGAGCCCGAACGACACCTTGCCGATGGCGGCGTGGAGATTGCCCGCCTTGTCGACGCGGAATTCGATCTTGCCCGCCTTCGTTTCCTGCACCGCCGAGCCGACGTTGAACGTGACCGTCCCCGCCTTCGGGTTCGGCATCAGCCCGCGGGGCCCGAGGATCCGTCCCAGCTGGCCCAGCTGGCCCATCTGGTCCGGGGTGGCGATGAGCACGTCGAAGTCGAGCCAGCCATCCTTGATCTTCTGGATGAACTCGACCCCCGCGTAGTCCGCGCCCGCGTCCTGGGCTTCCTTCAGTTTGTCACCGACCGCGATCACGAGGACGCGCACGGCCTTGCCGGTCCCGGCCGGCAGCACGACGGTCCCGCGCACCACCTGGTCGGCATGCCGCGGGTCGACGCCGAGGCGAACCGCCACCTCGACCGTCTCGTCGAACTTCGCGAAGGCGCCCGACTTCACCAGATCCAGCGCCTGCCGGGCCTGATAGGCGGTCTTCAACTCGCGCCGCTTGGCCGCGACGTCGTATTTCTTGCCGTGGGTGCGCATCAGTCCGCCACCTCGAGCCCCATCGAACGCGCGGCGCCGGCCACCATGGCCATGGCCGATTCGATGGAATCACAGTTCAGGTCAGGCATCTTGATTTCGGCGATCTTGCGCAGCTGCGCCCGGGTCACGCTTCCCACTTTGTTCCGATTGGGCTGACCAGATCCCTTCTCGATCCCCAATTCCTTCTTGAGGAGCACCGCCGCCGGCGGCGTCTTCAGAATGAAGGTGAACGACTTGTCGGCGTAGATCGTGACCTCGACCGGCAGGATGATCCCATCCTGGCTCTGCGTGCGGGAGTTGAACTCCTTGCAGAAGGCCATGATGTTGATGCCCTGCGGACCGAGCGCCGTACCGACCGGCGGCGCGGGGTTGGCGCGCCCGGCCGGGATCTGCAGCTTGACGAACCCGGTGACTTTCTTGGCCATAGCACTCCTTATTCGCGTTGGCCGCGACTCAGCGCGCGGCGAACTCCCACAGTTGTTTCCGACGTCGGAGTGGTGGCCGACGGGACTTCCACTTCACCTGCTGCCTGCTGCCTGCTGCCTGCTGCGATCAGTAGGCCTTCAACTGGAGATAGTCGAGTTCCACCGACGTCGGCCGCCCGAACAGCGACACCGAAACCCGCACCTTCCCCTTGTCCGGCATCACCTCTTCCACCGTCCCATTGAAGTCGGTGAACGGTCCCTCGGTGATCGCCACCGCCTGGCCGACCAGGAAGGGGATCTCCTCCACCGGCTCCTGCGTCTCGACTTCCTCGGTGATCCCGAGCAGCCGGTTGACCTCGTCCGGCCGCAGCGGCTGCGGGAGCCGATCCTGTCCCACGAACTTGATCACGCCCTGGATCGAGTTGATGACATGCAGGGTTTCCTGATTCATGTCCATCTCGACCAACACGTACCCCGGGAACAGCTTCCGCTCCACGTTCACCTTCTTGCCGTTCTTGATCTCCACCACTTCCTGCGTCGGCACCAGCGCCTGCCGGATCGGACGCACCGTCGACTCG
>JBAUWJ010000298.1:0-2270 GCA_049583715.1 Arenicellales bacterium
GCCCGAAGGATCGGCACGAGCGTCAACTTCTTCCCCATGACGCGTTGACCCGTCGTCGCTTCAAGTGGTGTCTCAACCGCTGCGGGTTCGAGCGGGAGATCGCTGGTTGCCTCGTAGGCCATCAGCGTTGCAATCTCGTCGACCAACTCCTTGAAGATCTTGGTCGGAGTCGCGCGGTCGCGGAGCAGCGTCACCTTGTGTTGCACCAGCGGGTGATCCACCACGCGAAGTGTCGGGAACTCGGGGGTGGTGTGCATGGAGCGGAAAGTACTATCTTCGCCCGCATGAAAGAATACCAGGCGGTCATCGTGCGCCTGACACGCCACGTGCGGGACGATGAGGACACCCTGACCGACCTGCTGAACGAACGCAGCCGGTCCGGGTGGGAGCCGGCCATGATCTCGCAGGATGGCGAACGCCTGACCGTGGTGTTCCAGCGACCCAGCGATCGAGAAGCGTGACGTGAGGGTCACGTTCCGTGGCGCGGCACGCGAGGTCACGGGCTCGTGCCACCTGCTGGAGGTTGGCGAACACACCGTCGCCCTGGACTGTGGACTGTTCCAGGGACACCGCGCCCAGAGCAATCGACAGAACCTGGAACTGCCGGCGCCGGTCGATCAGATCGATGCCGTAATTCTCTCGCACGCGCACATCGATCATTCGGGCCGCCTACCATACCTCGTGCGAAAAGGATACGCCGGTACGATCTGGGCGACCCCCGCCACGCGCGACCTCTGCGCTCTGATGCTGGCGGATTCGGCCCACATTCAAAAGAAAGATTCTGAATATTTGCAGCGCCATCATCGTAGCTTCATACCGCCACTATATGATCAGGACGATGTTTCTGCGACCCTCGAGCTGATGCAATCGGTTCCCTATGGCCGGCCATTCGACGTCGTGCCAGGGGTTCAGGCGACCTTTCTGGATGCCGGGCATATCCTCGGGTCGGCAATTGTCGTCGTCGACTGCCGGGAGAAGAACCGGCGCCGGCGCCTGGTCTTTTCAGGCGATCTCGGACGAACGGGCCAGCCGATCATTCGCGATCCACAAGTGCCCGGGCAGGCCCATCACGTGATTCTGGAATCCACCTACGGCAACCGGGTCCATCCGGCAACCGGGGACATGCGGAAGGAGCTCGGCGCCGTCGTGCGGGCCACGGCTGCGCGTGGCGGTCGAGTACTGATTCCGGCGTTCGCCGTTGGGCGAACCCAGGAAATCGTCTACGATCTGCACGGTCTGTTCAACGAGGGGCTGATTCCGGAGATTCCGATTTACGTGGACAGCCCGCTTGCGACCGATGTGACGGGTGTGTTTGCCATGCACCCGGAAGTGTTCGATCGAACTGAGCCGCTGGTGAACCGGAGTCCGCACCTGTTCCGATTTCCCCTGGTTCGGTACACGCGCGACGTCGAGGAATCGAAAGCCCTGAATGGATTGACCACACCGGCGGTGATCATTGCCGCGTCCGGCATGGCCGAGTCGGGGCGCATTCTCCACCATCTGGCTCACGGGGCGTCCGATCCCCGCAACACGATTCTGATCGTCGGCTTTCAGGCCGAGCACACGCTGGGGCGCCGGATTGTCGAGCGACGCCCGTCGCTGCGGATCTTCGGGGAGGAGGTTCCGCTGCGGACGGAGGTGCATATCCTGAATGGCTACAGCGCCCACGCCGACCGCGACGAGATGATCGAATGGCTTGGCGGGGTCGCACGGTCCAGTGCTCGACGATTGCCCGTGAGTCTGGTGCACGGAGAGCGCGAGGTGCAGGACGACTTCGTCGAAACGTTGCGTGGGCTCGGGTACGTTGCCACGGCGCCATCTCCCGGCGAGAGCGTCCGGATCTGAACGCGAGGCCGTCCATGCCGCAGCCCGAGGAGACGACCGAGGCACGGAATCGGATTCTCGCCGCCGCCCGTGAGGAGGTCGGACACGGGGGCTGGGCGGCGGCAACCTCGGGCCGCGTGGCCCAGCGAGCCGGCGTGAGCAAGGCGTTGATCCACTATCATTTTCGGGACAAGGCTGCGCTACTTGTTGCGCTGGCGACACAGTGTCAGCAATCCATCCATGCGCGCGGCGACGAGTCGGAGCATGGCGAATCGACGGACAACCCGGTGGATGGGTTCAACGACTGGTTGCAGCGGGAATTGGCAGCGGGCGATGTCGGGCTTGGCATCGGCCTGCTGGCTTCGAGGAACGCAGCCGTGCGGCGGGCCGCGCACCACGTCCTGGGAGCGTTTCGAGACGAACTCGAGCGCCACACGTCCCGCGTG
>JBAUWJ010000299.1:0-5017 GCA_049583715.1 Arenicellales bacterium
CCGGTCAGGGACGCCTGTTTACGTTCCCACGGAGCGCCGCGTTGGTCCGCAGCCGCTCGGCCAGCGTCTGGCGAAGCGGTTTTCCGGTTGGTCCTTTCGGCAGCTCGGCGACGAATACGATGCGCCGTGGCACTTTGAACGGGACCAGGCGCTGCAGCAGGAATCGCTGCAACTCTCGTTCTGAGACGGCGCCTTCCGCCCGCAGCTTCACGGCGGCGGCCACTTCTTCTCCGAGCGTGGCATGCGGGATCGGGAATGTCGCCGCTTCCGCGACGCCGGGATGCTCGAGCAGCGCCGCATCCACTTCGCTGGGCGAGACTTTCTCGCCGCCGCGATTGATGATTTCCGTCGCCCGGCCGGTGAGGGTCAGATAGCCCTCCTCGTCCAGGAACCCGAAGTCGCCGGTTCGGAACCATCCGTCGTGGAACGACTCGCGATTCGCTTCCGGATCGTTTTCGTATCCGGTGAATACCGTGGGTCCGCGCACCAGCACTTCGCCCACTTCCCCGGGTGGGAGCGGCGCGCAGCTTTCGTCCGCAACCACGACGTCGTCGTCGCCGGAGATCCCGACGGTGCCGGACTTTATGCGCCCATCCCTCGGGTTCGCGGTGATCGTGCCGGTCTCGCTGGTCCCGTATCCCTCGAGCAAGCGTATTCCGAGCATTCGTTCCAGCCGCTCCCGAACCTGAGCGGGGAGAGGCGCCGCACTGGAACGCGCGAAGCGCAGTGACCGGCCGGTATCGGGCTGCTCGTGCAGCCACTCAGCGATCATCCCGTGGTAGCTGGGGCCGCCCGTATACCAGGTCGGCCGGAATTCGCGCAGACAGCGCAGGAAAGTATCGGCATCGACATCCGGCGGACAAATCACGCTGCCTCCCGCGGCGAGCGAGCTCATGGTCCCGGACAACAGGCCATGGCCGTAGCAGAGCGGCATCAGGTTCAGGCAGCGATCGGCCGAGGTGAGCGCCTGCAGGCGAATCACTTTCTCTATGCGGGCGACGAGATGCCGGTGCTCGGCCGGGACGAGCTTGGGACGCGAGGTCGTCCCCGATGTTCGCAGTATGAGCGCGATGTCGCCGGGCTCCGGCAAGCCGGGATGGTCCGCCGATGCGGCAGGAGCGACTTCGATAGAGAACCGGCCGGCGGGCCCGTTCTTCGTTGTGCTGCCCTGAAGCCAGGACACGCCGAGCTCGCGGGCGATATTGTGAATGGCGGGGTCGACCGGCTTCGGTGCGAGCACCGCCTTCGCGCGACCGGCAAGCAGGGTGCTCCTCCACTCCGATGGCGTGGCCGACGGATGCATCGGGATGCAGGTGGCGCAGGAGCAGACGGCGAGGACGGCGGTCGCAGTCTCCGGCCCGCGTGGAGCGGGCACGACGATCCGATCGCCGCGCCCGAGGCCCAGCCCGTTGAGCCGGCCACGGAGCTCGTCGATTTGCCGCATCAGGGCACCGAAAGACAGCGCGTCGCGCCCCGGCGCCAACAGCGCGAACGCCTCCGGCCCGCTGGCGCTCCGCTCGGCGAGCATCGTGTAGACGGTGCGAGACGCTATGTCGGGGGCCATTGCCGCGTCGTGTGGTGCCGTGTGAACAGGGTTGCCCCGACCTGTTATTGCCACCATTGCGTTATATATTCTTACGTTGTGGATGGCCGGGTTCGTCATCCGGCGGCGAAATGCTATCATAGGCGCGCGACGGGGGTGGTTTCGAGCTTCGAGTAGAGGTGCCCCCTTGGTGATCAACCGGAATTCGAACTCTTTGGGGGGGTGCATGGCTTCTTTTGCTGCGCACGCGGGACATTGGAGGTGCCGCTCATGGTGAAGACGGCAGGCGGAGGCGGCGAGTGTGCCGCGCGGTGGACCGACATTTGTCTGTCGCTTGGGCCGTCGGCGGATACCGCGACGGATAAGCTGGTCATCGGTGTGCTCCCGGGGGAGGGAATCGGTCCGGAGGTCACGTCTTGCGCCATCGATATCCTGAAGGTGATCGCCGACATCGACGGACTGACGCTCGACATCCGCTATGGCACGACGATCGGACGGGCCGCGGAGGAGAGCTGCGGCCAGGCGCTCCCGGGTGACGTTATCGAGTTCTGCAGGCAGACTTTTGCCGCAGGCGGAGCGATCCTGAACGGCCCCGGTGGAAGCCGGTACGTCTATGATCTTAGAAAGGAGTTCGACCTGTTCTTCAAAATCAGCCCGATTCAGACGGCGCTGGGGTTGCCCGATGCTTCCCCGTTCCAAGCCGAGGCTCTGGAGGGGGTCGACATCCTGATAACACGGGAGAACTCCGGTGGCATCTACCAGGGAACGACGTGGGAGGAGCGCGACGCTTCCCGGAGGAAGGTAGTCCATCACAGCTTCAGCTATTCCGAGACACAGGTCACGCGATTCCTCGAAGCATCAGCCAGGCTCGCGGCAACCCGATCAGGCAAGTTGACCGTTGGGTGGAAGGAGCATGGCGTCAAGGGCATCAGCGGCCTGTGGCGGGAATGCGCCGCGGCCGCCGCGTCACGCACGGGCGTGAGCTGCGAGATGGTCGACATCGATCTACTGACTTATCGCCTCGTGCGAGAGCCCAAGGCTTTCGATGTGATCGCCGCCCCCAATCTCCCGGGGGACGTTCTGGCCGATCTCGCCGCCGTGCTGCTGGGCTCCCGCGGCCTGTCATTCTCCGGGAACTACACCGAGTCCGGAGACGGCGTCTACCAGACCAATCACGGATCCGCCTACGACCTTGCCGGAACCGATATCGCCAACCCCGGTGGCCAGATTCTGTCGCTGGCCATGATGCTGCGCGAGAGCTTCGGCCTGGCGGACCAGGCGCAGGCCATCGAGGAAGCGCTCCGGGACGTGTGGCAGGGGAACATTCGCAGCCGCGATGTGTCGGTGCCCGGGTGTCGGCTTGCGGGGACGCGGGAGATCGGTCAACGCGTCGCCGGCAGGGTCGCCGATCTGCTCGAGGCTTCCCGGGCCGCGGGCATGACGGCTTGAAGCCGCTGCTCGTTCTCGTAGACCTGCAGGAAGACTATCTAACATCGGCCGGACTGGAACCCCCGGCGGACAGCACTGTCGAGGGGGCGCATCGTTTGCTCCAAGCGTGCCGCGAGCTCGGCGTTCCGGTTGTGCACGTGTGGACGAGCGTGAATCGCCGTACCGACAGGCGGATGCAGCACTGGAAGGAGTCCGGACGCTGGATGTGCGAGGAGGGCACGCCCGGCCACGCGACCCCGCGCGTTCTCGAGCCTCGAGACGGCGAAGCGATCGTTCACAAGTGTGGATTCAGCGGCTTCGAGGGCGGCCGGCTGCGGGAAGTAATTGCCCGCAACGGCGCGGACGCGCTGCTGGTATGCGGCGTCCACCTTCATGCGTGCGTTCGCCAGACCGCGCTGGATGCCTATTGCTCGGGACTGCGGGTCGTGATCGCGGAAGATGCGGTCGCGAGCAACGATCCTCTGCACGGCGCGATAACGCGTCAATACCTCGAGGCGCGGGCGATACGCTTCGCGCGCGTGGAGGCCCTGGTGCGAGACCTCGCAGACCGTTCCGACGAGACGGGCGGGCCGCAGGGTGCGCAAGCCGGCCGGATGGTCACCGTCGAGGTTGATCGGGCGCGGTCCTTTCTGGAGAGCTGGCGGGAGACCGGGAGGGACGCCCGAGCCGCCATGGTGGAGCGGCTCGCCGCGGCCATCGATTCCGAGGGCGAGGCGCTGGCGCTGCAGATGGCGCGCGAGGTCGGTAAGCCGGTTCGTTTCGGGCGGGGGGAAGTCCTCGGTACCGTCGAGATGCTTCGCGGCATTGTGTCGCGATGGCACCGCGAGGAGGCTGCCGAAACCGGGAGGGTCTTCAGCGTCAGTCGCCGCCCTCACGGAGTGGTCGCGATCATCACACCCTGGAACAATCCCCTGTACATCCCGCTCGGCAAGATCGTTCCCGCCGTTCTGTACGGGAACACGGTCGTCTGGAAACCGGCCCCGGAGGCGTCGGGTTTGTCCGGGCGGATGATGGATCTCCTGGCGGCCAGCGGCTGGCCGGAGAACCTGGTGCGCCGTATCGAAGGCGGGCGCGAGGCGGGCGAGGTGCTCATGAATGCCGGGCCCGTGTCTGCGGCGACCATCACGGGGTCTTCCGCGGCGGGCTATGCCGCCCAGGTCATAGGCGCGCGCCGGCGTATCCCCCTGCAGGCGGAGCTCGGCGGGAACAACGCGGCGATCGTCATGCCGGACGCGAATCTCCAGCAGGCCGCCCGGGAGATCGCGGCGGGCGCCTTCGAGCAGGCCGGGCAGCGCTGCACCGCCAACAGCCGGGTGGTGATTCATGCAGATTGCCGCGACGCCCTGCTCGAGCTGCTCGTTGAGGCAGCCGCCTCACTGGTATGGGGCGACCCCACGCAGGAAGCGACACAGGTAGGCCCCATGGTGAGCACCGGTCACCACGAGCGCGTGGCCTCGATGGTCGAGCGGGCGGTGGCGGACGGGGCTCGCCGACTGTGGCCCCTCGGCAGTGAGCCGCCCGCCGAATCGTTCGAGGCGGCGTGGTATCCACCTGTGATCCTGTGCTGCGGGAACAGTGCGATGGAGATCGTTCAAGAGGAAGTTTTCGGTCCCGTCCTCGTGGTGCAGACCGCCCGGGACTGGGACGAAGCCACGTCCTTGTGCAACGGCGTCCGGCAGGGTCTGGTGGCCTCGGTCTTCAGCGGCTCTCGAAAGACGATAGACGACTTCCTCGAGCGGGCGCAGGCGGGCATCTTGAAGGTGAACCAGTCGACCGCCTCGGCGGCCGTCGACGCCCCCTTCGGAGGTTGGAAGCATTCCGGTCTCGGCCCCCCGGAGCACGGCGAATTCGACTGCGACTTCTACACGCGACCTCAGACGATCTATTCCTGACTCGCTAGCAGGATGTTGAAAAACGCCATCCTGGCCTTTTTCAACGCGCCGAGCACGGCGCATGTCCGCTACTCGGCTACGCCGAATCAAGCACTTACAGTGCTTGATTCGCGGCGGGACATCCCTGTCCCGC
>JBAUWJ010000300.1:0-5089 GCA_049583715.1 Arenicellales bacterium
CTTTCTACCACCTGCTGGCCGAGAACCAGGAATCCACCTACGTCGCCTATGTCTCCGAGCAGAACCTGCTCGAGGATCACACCGGCGAGCCCATCGAGCACCCCCAGATAGACGAGTTCTTCGTGCGTGACGCCAGCGGCCGGTACCGGGCCCGCGACCAGCTCGGGCACTAGCAGGATGTTGAAAAACGCCATCCTGGCCTTTTTCAACGCGCCGAGCACGGCGCATGTCCGCTACTCGGCCACGCCGAATCAAGCACTTACAGTGCTTGATTCGCGGCGAGACATCCCTGTCCCGCACTAGCAGGCTGTTTTTCAACAGCCTGCTAGCGCTCCCCTCCCGCATTTGGCTCTCCCGTTGTCGGGAGAGATTCGAACGAATCTGATCAATTCCCTGGCGCGGTCGTTCGGTACGGCAGGTGAAGTCGGCATTCATGCCGACAACGGTGTTGGGGACGGGCCCGCATATTTCTCGGGCTGAAGCCCGACCTACAGGGGAGGCAGGGTTGATTGCCGCGTGATCCTCCGTGGATGGGCTGCGAAGGCCACATGGCTCCCTCTCCCTCCGGGAGAAGGCTGGGGTGAGGCGGCGGTTTATGGGATCACCCTCACCCTTATTCATGCAGGCTGCTTCCCGCCGGCGAGGGTGGGAACCTTTCGTTCGCGCCGCTCTCATTGAACAAGTGCACCGTCGAGGTCGGGAAGGCGCACTGTGCACCGTGCTTCTCGATGATCTCGAGGATTCTGATCAGCACGTCCTGCTTGATCTCGTGGTACTCGATCCACGCCACCGTCGTCGTGAAGCAATAAGCGAAGAAGTCGAGAGAGGACGGCGCGAAGGCGTTGAAGTTCACGATCAGGGTCCGGTCTTTATCGATGTGCTCGTGCTCCATCAGCATTGCCTTCACGTCCGCCACGATTGCCGGCATGCGGGCCGCGTCGTCGTAACGGATGCCGACCGTCTCGAATATACGCCGGCTTTGCATGCGCGACGGGTTCTCGAGCGCGATACTGGCGAAGGTCGCGTTGGGAACGTACAGGGGGCGGCTGTCGAAGGTGCGGATTCGCGTGATGCGCCAGCCGATGTCCTCGACCGTGCCTTCGATGTTTCTGTCCGGCGACCGGATCCAATCGCCCACCGAGAACGGCCGGTCCAGGTAGACCATCAGGCCGCCGAAGAAGTTCGCCAGCAGGTCCTTGGCGGCGAAGCCGACCGCGATGCCTCCGATGCCTCCGAAGGTCAACACGCCCGCGATGCTGAAGCCGAGGGTCTGGAGCGCCACCAGCACCGCGGTGATCGCCACCGTGAGGCGCAGCAGCTTGGCGATGGCGTCCACCGCCGTGTAGTCCACCGCCTTTCCCTCCGGGCGCGGCCGGGCGATGACGATTTCCTGGCCCCGCTTGATGAAGCGCATCAGGAACCAGGCGAAGACGGCGACCACACCGACCTCGCGAATCGGCTCGATGGCGGCGAGGATTGCGGCGTTCGAGCTTCGTCCCGCCGTCTCGACGGCGAACGTCAGGCCGACCAGCCAGATCAGGACCTGCAGGGGCCTGGCCAGCGCCCCGACCAGGGAGTGGTCCCAAGGCGTCTTCGTATGCGACAGCTTCGCGTAGAGCCGGGACAGCACCAGGCGGGACACGAGCCCGAGCAGCAGCGTGGTGAATACGATGACGAAGACTTCGATCATCCAGGACCGCAGGCCTATCTCTCCGCCCCATTTGATCAGGTTGTGCATGGTCGTTAGCCGGTTCGAGTCTGTTGTTGATTGTCTTTCGCGCGGAGCCTTCGAGACCCGCCCCCGTGCAGTGGCGGACAGGTCCCCTCCTCTTCCGCAAAGTATCGCGATGCCCCCCGAGCGCCCAAGGCATTGCATCCATGTTCTCTATCCGGGCAACAGATCCCTCTCCCGCTGGTGGGAGAGTGAGCTCCGACCCATCGCACACTGCCGGTGCCAACCGGATCTGCCGAAGGTGATTGGATGCAGGGCCGTCCGTTGAGCCTCGTCGTACAGCGGTCAGCGCGAGCGGTGCGAAGCCGGCCGGGAAGCCTGGGGCTCCGCACACTCTGACAGGACTGCCTCGTTGCTTCTCTGCGCGCCCCGGCGCTCGCAAAGACGAAGTGGATCGGATCCCGCCTAATGCTCCGTCTTACTGCGTCGAAGGTAATCGATATAGATATTCGTGTTGCGCAGGCGTTCCACCAGGCTCTCGAGAAGATTCTTGTAAACCTGTGCCCGGAGCTGGCTGTCCGCTTCGAGCGTCCTGCGAAGCTCGTCATGGGGCAGCTCGAGCAGCTCGAGGTCGGTGTTAGCCCGGACCGTCGCCGAGGCCGGCTGGCGATCGACGAAGCTGTACTCGCCGATGCATTCCCCATCCACCAGCATGTTCACCAGGGTCAGGTCGTCGTACTCTTCGAGGTCGTCGGGAAGCAGGATGTCCACCTCGCCCTTCAGAATGCAGTACAGGCTATGCACCGTGTCTCCCTCCTCGATGACCACCTCGCCCTTCTTGAACGAGACCGGGCGTCCGGCCTGCCACAGCAGGTCCAATGTGTCGTCAGGGATGCCTTCGAAGATTCTCTGCGCCGACAAAAGCTCGTTTATCATGTGTGTATCGCTGACAAGTCGGTTCCCTTGAAGCCTAGCATATGTGTGCGGCATTGCAGCCTTCGAGTTCCCGCGCCTCCCGGTTTCCGGCCGTGCGCGACGGCTGCCCCGCTGCGTGGGTGGGCTCCAGGCGGCTGGTAATGCGATGAACGGTGCTCGGCTGCAGGATTCGTTCGCCTTCCCACAAGGCGCCGAGCCCCGCCTCGTCCAGAACGCGTACCGAGCCCTTGTCTGCCGCCGAGACCTGGGGGTCCGTGAGTATCCGCCAGCCCGCGAGGACCATCACGGGGCCGACGCCGACATACTCCCGGGCCTCCGCGGCGATCCACTCCTTCAGCAGCCGTGCTTTCTTGCGCGTGGTATTGAGGTCCCGCGAGTCCCCGGTCGCCGGCTGGTCATCGAAATACAGCTTTCTTCCGTCGTGCCGGATAGAGCGCTCACGGCGATCCGTCGGAGCCGTTTCCTGGCATCGCGGCCAGGACTCGATTGCAAAGACGCCCGTGGGGCCGGCCACGACGTGGTCGATCATATCGTCGTACAACTGCACGTCGTGGAACACCCGAAACTCGCTCGGCATGGCACGCTCCAGGTCTTCACCCACCAGGGTCTGGCCGTCGCGCCGGCGCCGCAGCGTCTCGATGACACCCGCGAGGCGGCGCATATTGACAATGCTCCAGGCGAGCACCAATGCCGCGGGCGTGCACACCAGGATCGACGCCAGCGGGCTCGGGCTGCGCGTGACGTAGATGGCGGTGCCGCCGAGGATGAAGCCCGTGGTGAGCGTCCATATTGCCAGCTCGATGCCTCGGCTCACGAGCGCGGCCGCGGCGGCCTGGCCCGGCGGCCGCGACGCGCCCGATTCCAGCCGGGCGTCCGATAGTTCCCTGCTCCAGCCGCGCAGCACCAGCAGCGCGGCGACCCACGAGGCGCCGATCGCCGCCGTCAGGATCACGGACGGTGGGTGTGCCGGTATCATGCGGAGCGGGATGCCTCCGGGGTATTGTGCGAAGCGCGGGTGAGTATCGGGAAATCTTGACTCAAGTCAAATCAGATCCCAGCGCATGCATTATTCTATCTTCGAATCTTGACGCGATGGCGAAGTTGGCTGACTCCGAGTCAAGATTCCTCCTGCTTTTCCATTCGCCCCGGCGTGCCCCGCCGGGGCGCCTTTGTTTCCCCCGGCCGCAAGCGTCCCGGCCTCCCGTACCTGGAAGACGGCCTTGGCCAGCTCGGCACGTCGCCCTGAATGATCCGAGCGTCGGCTTTTTGACACTTTTCGTCCTTCCCCCGGCACCGCCGGTTTTCCGCCGCCTTGCGCGCCTCTCTTTTCCGACGTTGATACCGTAACCCATTGATTTTAAACGACCTTCGGGATTGGCACGGGTCTTGCAGCACTGGGAGTGAAATGCTTTGACAACCCGGAGCCCGAAATGACCAACGCAGTCCATAAAGACGACAAGGTCGTGCCCTTTCCGAGCCCCTCGGGGGCGACACCGGCCTTGCTTCCCGGCATCGAGGGCTTCTACGTCCTGACGGCGGACGGCAGGCTGGGACGGTACTCCAGCGACGGCAGATTCTCGGAGAACCCCGACCTTACCGAGTCCCTGGCCGCCAAGTTGGAGGTCCTGCTGAAGCGGTACCGCGCCGGGGATGTCGATGACCTGGCTCTGGCACTGGTGACCCGCAGCACCCCGGATCAGTCTTGGCGCAGTGCCTCCCTCGCTTTCAGCGACAAGGCGTTGCACGAAGTGTTCAGAACCAGCAATGACCCGAGCGCGCCGCTGACGACCTTTCAGCGGCGCAACAGGATCAAGAGCGTCTATCAGGGCATGGAGCTGGTGCTGGAGACCAAGGAGGCATCCCAGCCGCCTAAGCCCCGGTTCTGCCCGGTTCTGTTCAGTCCGGAGGCGGATGGTGAAACCCTGCGTCGCCGCTACGGCGTCGCCGCGACGGACGCGCGCATCGCCTTCGAGGTGCTCGACCTGATGGCACCCTTGTCCGCCGTGGAGCGCAAGGACCCGGCTTTGACACGAATGGTCGTCGAGATGTCCCAGGGCAAGATTGCCCCTGAGCTGCGCAGTCTCCCTGAGCTGATGGTCGTGGAGAATCCCGTGGCGGAGGGGCGGAACTCGACGGCGGAGAGCGCGAGTCAATACAACCTCTGGGAGGACGAGCCGGAGCAGCGGCAGACGTGTTTCAACGACGGTGACCCGGTGACCTACTGGCTTCTGGCGTGGTTCTCGCCTTTCAACGAGCTGAACGACCTCCAGCGGCAGTTTCTGGCCCGCGGCCATGTCGTGACCCGCAGGCGGGCCGGCGCCCGGCTGGTCGAGCGTGGTTCCAGAGAAGACGTTACGATCTACCTCATCGAGGGAACGCTGGAACTGGAGGCGTTCGACGGCAGGAAGATGAGCATCGTCGGCGGCACGCGCCGAGCCCACCTGCCGATCTCCCAGCTTCGACCGCATGCGTACACGGTCA
>JBAUWJ010000301.1:0-48607 GCA_049583715.1 Arenicellales bacterium
GGCGGCGCGGGTGCCGAGGCCTTGATCGACGCCGGCGCCGGGCGCCTCGGCATCGCCGGCTTCGATAACGCGGAATCCCTGATCCGGAGCACGTCATGAACAGCAACATAGAAATCCGGTCCTACGCTTTCCTCGACAGCCTTCAGCCCCAGCTCGCCGCGTTCCTGGGGACCGTTTCCACCGGCTTCCTGCCGCTCGCCGGCGACGCCTCGCTGTTCGTGGAGATCGCACCCGGCATCGAGATCAACCGGCTGACGGACATCGCCATGAAGTCCAATGACGTCAAGCCGTCCATGCAGATCATCGAGCGCGTATACGGCATGCTGGAGATCCACTCCGCGGAGCAGGCCGAGACCCGCGGCGCGGGGTCCGCGATCCTGGAGACCGCGGGCAAGGCGGAAGCCGATCGCCGTAAGCCCAGGATCCTGTCCAGCCAGATCATCCGCCGCATCGACGATCACCACGCGCAACTCATCAACCGAATGCGTCACGGACAGATGATCATCCCCGGCCAGACCCTGTACGTACTGGAATGCGAGCCCGCCGCCTACGCCGCCCTGGCCGCCAACGAGGCTGAGAAGTCCGCCAACATCAACATCCTGGAGGTCCGCGCCGCAGGCGCCGTGGGCCGCATCTTTCTGGGCGGTGAGGAGCGCGACATCGACGTCGGCTGGGAAGCCGCCGTCGCGTCGCTGGAAGGCATAGAAGGTCGGGAGCAATGAGCTGTGTCGACAGGCGGTACGAAGGGAGAGGGAGCTGTTGTGGCGCGCGCCAGAGCGTGGCTCCGATGAGGCACCAGTGGCACGGAAAGACAGTGTAAACACCAAGCGCCGCACAGCATCGCGCGGCGGCGACAGAAACCCAGCAACACCCTACTCAACACAGGAGGGGCGCAACACAATGTCAGAAGCAATCGGAATGGTCGAATGCCGCAGCTTCGCCGCGGTGGTGGAAGCGGCGGATGCCATGGTCAAGGCCGCCAAGGTCGAGCTCGTCTCCTACGAGAAGACCGGGGGCGGCTACGTCACGGCAGTGGTTCAAGGCGACGTCGCGGCAGTCAAGGCTGCCGTGGACGCCGGCATCCGCGGCGGCGAGACCGTGGGTGAAGTCGTGGCGACTCACGTCATCGCCCGGCCGCACGCCTCTATCCGCGGCGTGCTTCCCGTGGGACGCGCGAGCGCCGAGACCGAGTGACATGCATCTCGCCCGGGTCATCGGCACCGTGGTCTCGGCGCGCAAGGATGAGCGCCTCGAGGGCAGCAAGCTGCTGCTGCTGGATCCCTTGTCCACCAACGGGGATTCCAACGGCACGGCGGCGATCATCGCCGTGGATACCGTCGGCGCCGGCGTCGAGGAGGCGGTGATCTATGTCACCGGCAGCAGCGCCCGCCGGGCGGTAGGCTCCGAGGACGCACCCACGGACGCAGCCGTCGTCGGCATCGTCGACCACTGGGACGCCAACGGCCGCACCCACCAGGGAATCTAGCGTGAAGGTCGGCGACAGCGAGATCGCGCGTATCCTTGCCGCCGTCGACGCGAGGCTGGGCGCGGTCGATACCGCGACACCGCGTCCCGGCCCCGCCGCGGCGGCGCCCCGCGGGCCGTCGGAGCGCCGCGGCGTCTTCCACGACGTCGAGCACGCAGTCGCCGCGGCCAAGGAAGCGTTCGTTGCCTTCCATGACAGCGGCCTGGACAGCCGCCGCCGAATCGTGGAAGCCATGCGCGCAGCCTGCCGCAGGGAAGGCAAGCGGCTGGCTTTCGAAGCCCACCGGGAAACGGGTCTCGGGCGACCGGAGCACAAGGTGATCAAGAACGAGCTCGTCACCGAAAGGACGCCGGGACCGGAGGACCTCGAGCCGCACACCGTCACCGGGGACAACGGCATGACCATCACCGAGCACGCCCCCTTCGGCGTCATCGGCTCGATCACGCCGACCACCAACCCCACCTCGACCCTCATCAACAACAGCATCGCTATCCTGTCGGCGGGCAACGCCCTGACCTTCAACCCGCACCCCGGCGCACGCCGTGTCTCGGTCGACACCATAGACCTGTTGAACCGAGCCATCGAGGACGCCGGAGGCCCGCCGAACCTGGTCACGACCGTGGACCACCCCACGCTGGACTCCGCGAGGGCGCTGATGCACCACCCGGACATCGCTCTGCTCCTGGTCACGGGCGGACCCGGGGTCGTGGCGGAGGCCCTGCGCACCAACAAGAAAGCCGTCACGGCGGGTCCCGGCAATCCGCCGTCCGTTGTCGACGAGACTGCGGACATCGACCGGGCGGGCCGCGACATCGTTTACGGCGCCTCCTTCGACAACAACGTCATCTGCACCGACGAGAAAACCACCATCGTCGTCGACGCCGTCGCCGATCGCCTGATCCGGGCGATGGAACAGTCGGGAGCCAGGCTGCTCAAGGCCTTCGAGCTGCGCAAGCTGGAGCGCAAGCTGTTCCCCGATGGGCTCCGCCCCGGGAAGCGCAACAGCGTCAACCCCGCCTGGATCGGGCGCAACGCCGGCCACATTCTGGCGGAGATCGGCATCCGCGCGGACGATGAGCTCAAGCTCGTGCTCGCCGAAGTGCCCAACGATCATCCGCTGGTGTGGTCCGAGCAGCTCATGCCGGTGATGCCGGTCACCCGCGTCAAGGACGTTGACGCCGCCATCGATCTCGCCGTGCGCAGCGAGCACGGCTATCGCCACACCGCCTCCATCCACTCGCACAACGTCGCCACCATCACCCGCATGGCGCGCGCCATGAACTGCTCGATCTTCGTCGCCAACGGACCCAACCTGGCCGGGCTGGGTGCGGGTGGCGAAGGCTATACTTCCTTCTCTATCGCCTCCCCCACCGGCGAAGGCATGACACGGCCGCGCATGTTCTCCCGCGTGCGGCGCGTCACGGTCGTCGGCGCCCTGCGCATCGTCTAGCCCATGGGCACCGCCCAGGTGCTTCCCGCCCTCGGCCTGGTGGAGCTCGATTCGATCGCGGCAGGCATCGCGGCGGGCGACGCCATGGTCAAAGCCGCGCCGGTGGAAGCGATCTACGGCGGCACCGTGCAGCCGGGCCGCTACCTGCTGCTCACCACCGGCAGCACCGCCAGTGTCGAGATCGCCGTGGACCGCGCTGCCCGGCTCGGTGCCGCCGCGCTGCTCGACCGCCTGTTCCTCGCGGACGTCCACCGCGACGTCGTACGCGCGCTGACCGGCGAAGCGCTCGCAAGCCATGGCACGGCTATCGGGGTTCTGGAGACAGGCAGCGTCGCCTCCGTCCTGCGCGGCGCCGATGCCGGCCGTAAGCATGCCGCAGTCGAGCTGGATGCCCTCAAGCTGGCCGACGGCATCGGCGGCAAGGGCATCGCACTGTTCAGCGGCGAGGTCGGCGACGTCGAGGCCGCCCTCGAGCGGGCCGCGGACGTCGCCGCCCGGTCGGTGCAGGATGTTCGAACCGCCGTGATCTCACAGATGCACGACGAGATGCGTGTCAATCTGTACACCGACCTCGGCTTCCAACGCCAGCTTCGGCGCATGGCGGGGACCTGACGTTCAATGCGTGCGATTACACTGCGATGGAGTCGGGGTACAAGACGCCAAAAGCAAACGGGCCGGCACCGCCGACGGGCGCCGGACCGGTACAAAGCATTGTGCTCGGGGGGCCGGGTTATTTCGGTGCTGCTCCGTCCGTTTCCTTCTTGAAGGTGTCGAAGTCCACCTGCATGCCGTTGAAGCGGGTGAGTTGGCCACAGGCGAGTTGGCGCCCTGCATCAGGCTCAGCGGCGCAGGGTACGCGCCCCCTGCCCTGTCAAGCGCCCGCCCCTCTGTGTACCGGCAAATTGTCGTGGCATGAGAATCCCGGGTCCAGGATTTGTAGGGCGGCGCCCGGGGTGGCATATTTTGCGTTTTGCGGCAAACTCCGTTCAGGTCGTCGGGTGTCATGAGCAGATACAAAGGTTCCTGTCACTGTGGACGGGTACGTTTCGAAATCGAGGCGGAGATCGACCATGTCCGGTCGTGCGATTGCTCGGTTTGCAGCAAGCGAGGCGCGTTGAATCATCGGATTCCCAAGGAGAACCTCCGGTTGCTGACGCCCTGGGAGGATCTGGTCCTGTATCAGTGGGGAAGCCGCACCGCCAAGGATTTCTTCTGCCCGACCTGCGGTATCCTTCCCTTCAGACGGCCCAGCGACCCGACCCCCGGCGAGATCGCCGAGGGGACAAAGCCGTTCGACGGGTGGGCCGTCAATGTCCGCTGTCTCGAAGGGCTGGACCTGGACGCGATACCGGTGAAGACAATACACGGAAGCAGGATCAAGCACTCCAGGTGACAGACACGGGGGTCGATCGCCTCGCCGCGCGGGAAGGTGCCCTTCGTCGGCGGGTTCGAGTTCACCGTGCGCGTCTGAGCACCAGATACGTTATCCGGGTATTCACGAACGAGGTTTGCAATGAATCAGGCTCTCATCATCATCGACATTCAGAACGACTATTTCCCGGGAGGAGCAATGGAGCTGGACGGAAGCCCGGAAGCCGCTTCCCGGGCCGGCCGACTGCTGCAGGGTTTTCGACACAAGTCCCTGCCCGTGATCCACATTCAGCACGTGTCCACGCGGCCGGGCGCCACCTTCTTCCTTCCCGACACGCCCGGCGTCGAGATCCACGGCAACGTGACACCCGCGCCCGGTGAGACCCTGTTCCGGAAGCACTATCCGAACAGCTTTCGCGAGACCCCTTTGCTCGACCACCTGCGCGAGCAGGATATCGACCGGCTGGTCATCGCCGGCATGATGACCCATATGTGCATCGACACGAGCACGCGCGCCGCGGCCGACCTCGGCTTCCAGTGCACCCTGGCCCACGATGCCTGTGCGACGAGGTCCCTGTCGTTCGGGGGCGCGACGGTACCGGCCCCGGAGGTCCAGGCCGCTTTCGTCGCCGCCATCAACGGCTCGTTCGCCAGGGTGCAGCCGGTGGACGAAATCTGTGCGGGCCTGTAGCGGGCCCATGAAACACCCATCGGTACAGACTGTGAGGTAGAGATGAAAGCAATCGTGGTTTCTTCATTGCTGGCGGGGCTTCTTGCGACGGCTGGGGCGGGCCACGGTCAGATGGGCATGATGCAGGGAGGCGGGAGCGGCATATCCTTCATCCGGCATCAGTTCGTCATGCAGCACGGCATAGACCCCGACTATGCGTCCAAGGAGAACCCACTGGAGGCCAGCGACGACAACCTCGAGGCAGGAAAGAAGCTCTACGACCAGAACTGCTCGGCCTGTCACGGACCCTCCGGCCTGGGCGACGGCGTGGCCGGAAAGCAGTTGAAGCCCCCGCCTTCCAACATAGCGGCGTCCACCAAGATGGGGATGTCGACGGATGGCTACCTGTACTGGACTATCGCCGAGGGCGGCGTCCCGCTTCATACCGCGATGCCGGCCTTCAAGGGCGCGCTCAAAGAGGACCAGATCTGGCAGATCATTCTTTACATCCGACAGCTCTGAGGAGCACCGTGGCTCGCGGGAGTCGCAAGTCGCACAGGCATCCTTGGTGGAAATAGTCATGGCCGTGCCGCCCCGCACGCCGCTGTCGGGATGGCACCCGACCCACAAGCTCGGCACGAATGTGGGTCGGAATTCATTCCGACAAGACCCGTGTCGCCCCGCACGCCGGACCGGTGGTCGGCGTGGCGCGGGTACGCACGGATCGTTTGTCGATTTTGACTGACGCCGCACGACCAGGCGATATCCGCAGGCATGCCGCTCGCGGGCGACCGGATCAGGAGGCAATACCATGAGTAAGACCATCCAGCGAATCACCCCATTCCTTTGGTTTGACGACGGGGCCGCCCAAGCGGCAGACTTTTACGTATCCGTCTTCGAGAATTCCAGGATCATCACCACCACGCACTATTCCGGAGACGCAGCAAAGGCCTCCGGGCGACCCGAGGGTACGGTGATGACCGTGGCTTTCGAGCTCGACGGGCAGAAATTCGTGGCCTTGAACGGCGGGCCGCACTTCAAGATCACCGAAGCGGTCTCGTTCGTCGTCAACTGTGAGTCTCAGGAAGAGATCGACTACTATTGGGCAAAGCTCTGCGCCGGCGGGGATGAAAAGGCGCAGCAGTGCGGCTGGCTGAAGGACAGGTACGGGGTATCCTGGCAGGTCGTTCCGACCGTGCTGCCCGAGCTGTTGAGCAGCCCGGATCCGAAAGAGGCCGCGAGGGTCATGAAAGCGCTGCTCCAGATGAAGAAGATCGACATCGAGGCACTGAGGCGCGCCGCATGACGGAAACCTCGTGATGCGCGTCGCGCTGAGCCGGGCCAACCTCGCCTTGCGGGGCGCGATGGAGTTCGGCATCGTTGCCGGTCTGGCGTGGTGGGGATACCACGCGGGCAAAGGCATGCCGGCCAGGATATCGCTCGGTGTTGCCGCACCGCTGCTGCTCTTCGGATTCTGGGGCCTGGTCGACTTCCACAGGGCGGGATCGGCGGCTGAGCCGCTGCGCCTCATTCAGGAGCTGGTCATATCCGGTGCGGCTGCCGTTGCGCTGTATACCGCGGGCCAGCATATTCTCGGGTGGACCCTGGGCCTGATCTCCGTCGTACACCACATCCTCGTTTATCTACTGGGAGAAACCCTGCTGAAAAAGCAGCACCGCTCGGGAGAACAGGCATGAGCGCAGCGAATCAGTACCACCTGCACGGAAGCGCCCCCGAGAAATACGAGGCAAACATGGTGCCTGCGCTGTTCGAGCCTTTCGCCCGGGGCATGCTCGAATTCGCCGGTCTGCGCGAGGGTGAGCGTGTCGTCGACGTCGCCTGCGGCACGGGCATCGTCTCGCGCCTCGCCTGGCCGGAGATTGCGCCGTCCGGACGCCTGGTGAGTCTCGATCTCAATGCCGGGATGCTCGAGATCGCCCGTAAGGCCCTCGAGGAAAGAGCGGGAAGTATCGAGTACGAGGAAGGCGATGCCGTCTCGATGCCTTTCTCCGACGACGAGTTCGACGTTGCGATCTGTCATCACGGCCTCCAGTACTTCCCGGACCGGTCCGCGGCGTTGAAGGAAATGCATCGCGTCCTTCGGGACGCGGGCCGGCTCGTCGTCAGCGTGTGGCGGCCCGTGGAGCACAACCCCGGGCATTCAGTCCTGGCCGATGTCCTGGACCGCCGCGTCGGCGAGAAAGCCGGCGCCACCCGGCGGGCGCCGTTCCGCCTCTCGGACCGGGAGGAGATCCGGGACCTGGTAGAGGGCGCCGGATTCACGGATGTGGCGGTCCAACTCGATGCGCGTGTGGCCCGATTCCCTTCCGCCGAGGCCATGATCCGGATCATGATGGCCGGCACCCCCCTGGCGGCGGCCATGCAGGACGCCGACCCGGGAGCCCTGGAAACGGTGGTCGACGAAGTCACCGAGGCGCTGTCCGTGTACGAGGATGACCTCGGGCTCGCCTTGCCCATGCAGGCGTGGATCGTCACCGCGACGGCATGAGATTGCCCCGGCGGAGGCGCGGCGCGACCGGACGCTCGGCGCCCGCCATCCCGAAGCAAGCCGGGCCCACTTCAGCAAGAGGCCGGCGTCCATGAAGATCAATGCCGATTTGTCAAAGAGAGCGGTAGTGCACAGCGAAACGCTGGACTGGGTGCCGTCTCCGCTTCCCGGTGTACACCGCCGGATGCTGGACCGGGACGGCGACGAGGTCGCGCGCGCCACCAGCATCGTCCGCTACGCGCCGGGCAGCTCCTTCAGTCCGCACCGGCACGACGCTGGCGAGGAGTTCCTGGTGCTGGAGGGGGTATTCTCCGACGAGAGCGGCGACTTTCCCGAAGGCATGTACGTGCGCAACCCACCCGGATCAAAGCACAAGCCTTCGAGCGAGCCGGGTTGCACGATCCTGGTGAAGCTGCGGCAGATTCCCGATGACGATCAGGCGTTCGTGCGGCTGGACACCCGGGACAGGCGGGGATGGCAGGTCGTCGATCAATCAGAGAGCGTCCTGGAGCTGCACCGTACCGCACACGAGCACGTCCGGATCATTCACTGGCAGGCGGGCGCTAACCTCCCGGAGAGGCAGTTCCCGAAAGGTGCCGAGTATTTCGTGCTGGAAGGCGGTTTCGAGGACCACGACGGCGTCTACGAGCGCGGAAGCTGGCTGCGCCTGCCGGCCGGCAGCCGGCATCAACCACGCAGCCGGACTGGGTGCACGGCCTACCTGAAGACCGGGCACCTGTAGAAGATCGCCCTGTCAGATTCCCGCCCCCTGTGGGTCGGGCTTCAGCCCGACAAGAACCCGTCCCACCCCGAAGGCCGCTGTCGGAATGAATTCCGACCTACTTCCGTGCCCCCCTATGGGTGGAATACAGCCCGACAAAACCTGCGCCGCCCCAAATGCCGCTGTCGGAATGAATTCCGACCCACAGCCATCGGCCCATGACCATGCCCCCGTGTGGGTCGGAATTCATTCCGACAAGCCGAGCCAAGCTCAGGCGCCACCGTCGGAATAAATTCCGACCCTCAGGCGTGCCTCCCTCCGGGACGGGATGCTATCCAGGCGATCCTATTCGATCTCGATGCCGTGGACCTGCTGAAAGCCCCGGGGCAGCTTCCGGCCGCGCAGGCCGCGCTCACCGATATAGTGCTCCATGTCGGAGGGACGCAGGCGCAGATAGCGCTTGCCGGAATGCAGGACCAGTTGCTCTCCCTCATGGAAGGCGGCAACGGCAAAGACCTTCTCCTCGCCGGACTTGAGCCGTCGCGAGGGGATGTTGATGATCTTGACACCCTTGCCCTTGCCCATCTGCGGCAGCTCGCCGGCGAGGTAGACCAGGAGGTACCCGGCGGTGGTGACGATGGCCAGCCAGTCCTCCTGTGGGTCGACGATGTGCTGGGGCGTCAGCACCGAAGCGCCCGGCGGAACGCGGAGCACCGCCTTGCCTTTCTTGTTCTTGGTGTGCAGCTCGCCGAGGGGCGCGATGAAGGCGTATCCGGCGTCGGTACCGAGCAGATACAGGTCGGCGTCGTCGCCCATCATGACGCCCTGGAAGGTGGCGCCCGAGGGAGGGTTGAGGCTGCTGCTCAAGGGCTCGCCCTGGCTGCGCGCGGAGGGCAGGCCGTGGACGGGGACCGAGTAGGTGCGGCCCGTGGAATCGATGCACACCATGGACTGATTCGATCGCCCGCGCGCGGCGTGAAGGTACGCATCCCCGGCCTTGTAAGACAGCTCACGGGGATCGAGCTCGTGACCTTTGGCCGCCCGCACCCATCCCTTGCGCGACAGCACCACCGTGACCGGTTCGGAGGGCACGAGCTGCTTCTGGTCGATGGCCCTGGCAGTCTCGCGCCGGACGATGGGTGAGCGCCGCGGGTCGCCGTATTCCTCGGCATCCGCCATCAGCTCGTCGCGCACCAGGCGCTTGAGGCGCGCCTCGGAGCCCAGGGTCTTCTCCAAATGCTCCTGCTCGCTTTCGAGCTCGGCCTGCTCGCCGCGGATCTTCATCTCCTCGAGGCGCGACAACTGCCGCAGGCGGGTGTCCAGGATATAGTCGGTCTGCTCCTTGCTCAGGTCGAAGCGCTTCATCAGCACCGGGCCGGGCTGCTCCTCCTCGCGGATGATGCGGATCACCTCATCGATGTTCAGATACGCGATCAGGAAGCCTTCCAGGATGTGCAGGCGCTGCTTCACGCGCTCCAGGCGCCACTCCAGGCGCCGGCGCACCGTATCCAGGCGGAACGTCACCCAGTCCTTGATGAGGTCCTTGAGGTTGTAGACCCTTGGCTTGTTGTCGAGGCCAATGAGGTTGAAATTGACCCGGTGGCTGCGCTCGAGGTCCGTGGTGGCGAACAGGTGGCTCATGAGAGCTTCGTAGTCGACGCGGTTCGAGCGCGGCTCGATCACCAGCCGCGTCGGATTCTCGTGATCCGACTCGTCGCGCAGGTCCGTCACCAGGGGCAGCTTCTTGGCGTTCATCTGGGCCGCGATCTGCTCCAGCACCTTGGACCCGGAGACCTGGTAAGGCAGCCCGGTGATGACGATGTCTGCGCCCTCCCGGGTCCACACCGCTCGCTGTCTGACCGAGCCGACGCCGGTCTCGTACATCGCCAGGATTTCTTCAGGGGGCGTGATGATCTCGGCCTCGGTGGGAAAGTCCGGCGCCAGTATGTGCTGGTGCAGGTCCTCGACGCTGACACGCGAGGATTCCAGGTACCGCACGCAGGCCGACACGACCTCGCGGATGTTGTGCGGCGGTATGTCTGTGGCCATGCCGACCGCGATGCCCGAAGTGCCGTTCAGTATGACGTTGGGCAGGCGCGCCGGCAGGGTCCTGGGCTCCTCGAGCGTGCCGTCGAAGTTCGGCACCCATTCGACGGTCCCCTGCTCCAGCTCCGCGAGCAGGCTCTGGGCGTAGCGGGTCAGGCGCGACTCGGTGTAGCGCATCGCGGCGAAGGACTTGGGATCGTCGGCGGTGCCCCAGTTGCCCTGCCCGTCCACCAGCGGGTAGCGGTACGTGAAGTCCTGGGCCATGAGCACCATCGCCTCGTAACAGGCCGTGTCACCGTGGGGATGGAACTTGCCGATCACGTCGCCCACGGTGCGCGCGGATTTCTTGTACTTCGCCGCCGCATGCAGGCCGAGCTCCGACATGGCGTAGACGATGCGCCTCTGAACCGGCTTGAGCCCGTCGCCGATGAAGGGCAAGGCGCGGTCCAGGATGACGTACATGGAGTAGTGGAGGTACGCCCTTTCGGTAAAGATGGACATCGGCAGCGTCTCGATATCCGCGGCCCGTTGCAGCACCGCCGGATTCACCGGCTTTCTCTTTGACCTGGTCGTCTGTTTTCTAGCCATAGCGGATCAGGATCTGACAGCTGGGGAAGCTCTGATTAATGCTGTCATTGCGAGGAGCGACGCGACGAAGCAATCCAGAAAGCGTGGAGTGGCAGGCACCCTGGATTGCTTCGCTGCGCTCGCAGCGACAACGTAAACGATTAATCAGAGCTTCCCTAGGCTCCCTCTCCCGCAGGGAGAGGGAGCAATGTGGCGCCGTCTTCCAAACGGAACGGGGCACACTTCGCGTCGCTACCGGAGATTCGGTAAGCAGCCCGAGCATGGTCACAACGAAACCTGGTCCCCGTACTTCGTGATCCACGACTTGCGGTCCGCGACACGTTTTTTGGAAAGCATCATGTCCATGGATCGCTGAGCGGTCTTGTCACCGGGCTTCGCCTCCAGGCGCACCAGGCGGCGGGTGGCGGGGTCCATGACGGTTTCCCTGAGCTGCAGCGGATTCATCTCGCCCAGACCCTTGAATCTCTGGATGTTCACCTTGCCCTTCAGGCTCTCCGACTCGATGCGCTTCAGGACCTGCTCACGCTCGCGCTCATCCAGGGCATAGAACACCTCCTTGCCGACGTCGATGCGATAGAGCGGCGGCATGGCGACGTAGACGCGGCCGTCCTCCACCAGCGGCCGGAAGTGCTTGAGGAACAGAGCACACAGAAGGGTCGCGATGTGCGCCCCGTCGGAGTCCGCGTCCGCCAGGATGCAAACCTTGCCGTAGCGCAGGCCTTCGAGATTGCTCGACGCGGGGTCGACGCCCAGGGCCACCGCGATGTCGTGGACTTCCTGGGACGCCAGCACCTCGCCCGAGTCCACCTCCCAGGTGTTCAGGATCTTGCCGCGCAGCGGCATGATGGCCTGATACTCGCGGTCGCGAGCCTGCTTCGCGGAGCCTCCGGCGGAGTCGCCCTCCACCAGGAACAGCTCGGTGCGGTCGAAGTCCTGGCCCGAGCAGTCCGCCAGCTTGCCCGGCAGTGCCGGACCCGTGGTGACCTTCTTGCGCTCCACCCGCTTCCCGGCCCGCATGCGCGCCTGGGCGGTGTCAATGACGTGCTGGGAGATCCGCTCGCCCTCGGCGATATGCCGGTTCAACCAGATGCTGAACTCGTCCTTGACCGCGGAGTGCACGAACACCGCGGTATCGCGCGAGGTGAGCCGGTCCTTGGTCTGGCCGGTGAACTGCGGGTCGCGCAGCCGGGCGCTGAGCACGAAGTTGCAGCACGCCCAGACGTCGTCCGGCGTGATGCGCACACCGCGCGGCAGCAGGTCGCGAAACTCGCAGAACTCACGCAGCGCATCGGTCAACCCCTGGCGGAAGCCGTTCACATGGGTACCGCCCTGGGGCGTCGGAATCAGATTGACGTAGCTCTCCGCCAGCTCCTGCCCCACCTCGGGCGCCCACACCAGGCCCCACTCGACCTCCTCTTCCGCGCCCTGGCCCCGACCGATGTAGGGCTCCTCGGGAATCAGATCACAGTCTTCCAGCTCACCGAGGACGTAGTCCTTCAGGCCGTCCTCGAAGTACCACTGCTCGTCGTTCTTCGAGTCGTTCTTGTCCGTGAACGTGACCGTGAGCCCGGGACACAGCACGGCCTTGGCCCGGAGCATTCGCTTGAGACGCGGGAGCTGCAGCTTGACGGTGTCGAAGAACTGGGGATCGGGCCAGAACCGGATCACCGTGCCCCGCTTGCGTGAGCCCGCGTTGCCGACGGGCTTCAGATCGCCCTTCTTCCGGCCGTTGGCGAAGGCCATGTAGTATTCCTTGCCGCCGCGCCGCACCCAGACTTCCAGCTTCTTCGACAAGGCATTCACCACCGATACGCCAACGCCGTGCAGCCCACCCGAGAAGCGGTAATTCTTGTGGGAGAACTTGCCCCCCGCGTGCAGGCGGGTCAGGATCACCTCGACCCCGGAGACTTTCTCCTCCTTGTGGATGTCCACCGGCATGCCCCGACCGTTGTCGGCCACGGTGACGGAATCGTCGTCGTGCAGCACGACCTGAATGGTGTTCGCATGGCCGGAAATCGCCTCGTCGACGCTGTTGTCGACCACTTCCTGTACCAGGTGATTGGGCCGCTCCGTCTGCGTGAACATGCCCGGGCGCTTGCGCACCGGCTCCAGGCCGGTCAGCACCTCGATCGCGGAGGAATCGTATATCGGACACATGAATGCTGTCGTTATGACACGAATCGGCAAAACTGGCGGGCTCGCCGTCCTTGGAACATCGATGATACTTACAATTCCCAGTATTGGCCAGAGTCAGAACGGAGAACCGGTGGGACGGTCAATGTCGGTTCGTTTCACATCGAAGACAGGATACCGTGGCCCTGTGGTGTAAGCATTGTCGATGTCCTTCGGGATTTCTTCTGCAAGCCCAAAGCTACGGAGGTCGACTATATGATCTTCAGATCGGGCCAGATCTGACCCGTGCCCTTGTCCAGACAGGGCCGACCCCCTCGGGCCGGCCCTTGTCAGGTCTCGAGAGTTCCGGGAGGCTGGCTAATTGCCGGCGGTGTCGCCGCCGAACTCTTTCTTGAAGTCGTCGAAGTTGAGCTGCATGCCATCGAAGAACGTGCTCCAGTGGCGGGTGAGCGCGGACATGGCCACCGCCTCGGCGATCTCCTCCTGGGTGGCGCCGTGTTCCTTCGCCGTCTTCGTGTCCAGCCAGATGCAGTACTTGCACGGGATCTGCGCCGCGACCGCGAGGCTGATCAAGGCCTTGGTCTTGGGGTCGAGCGCCGTCTTGTCGCTCATTTCCAGATCACGCTCCTCCGCCCAAGCACCGGCGATGCCGGCCTTGGGAAAGAGCTTCACGAAGGTGGGCACGCTGCCCATGGTCTTCTGGATGTCGGCGTAGGTCGCCTCGGCCGATTTCGTGGTGTCGTCCGCGCGGGCGATGGGCGCAAGGCCCGTGGTGATGAGAAAGAGCGCCGTGGCCAGCAGCGTGCTGCGCAAGCCATGGGATGCAGTGTATTTCATGGATTCGTCTCCGCCGTGGTGGTTCTTACGCTGTAAGGTACTTGCATTTTCGGCCTTACAGTGTAAGTTGTCAATACCTCACGGCGCAAGAACTGGTGCAGGACTACGGTGGCGCGAGCGAAAGCGAACAAGAGCAGGTCGGGACGGGACGAACCGCTGTCGCGGGAGCGTATCGCCGAGGCGGCCTTTCTGGTCATCGAGCGCGAGGGGCTCGCCGGCTTCTCCATGCGCAAGCTCGCGGCCGCGCTCGGCTGCGAGGCGATGAGCATCTATCACTACTTTCCCAGCAAAGGGCACCTGATGGATGCGCTCGCCGACCGCGCGATCTCCGAGATACCGCCGCTTCCCTCGAAGGACGTTCCCTGGAGCGAGCGGGTTCGAACAGGCTGCCGGGACTACCGCGCCTGCCTGACGAAGAGGCCGAGCTTCTTCATGTTTCTGGCAACGTTTCGCATGAACACACCCACCTGCCTGGCCTATCTCGATGGCGTCATCGGCCTGTTCGGCGAAGTCGGGCTGAGCCGCGAGGAGGCCGTCCGCCTGTTCCGGGTCTTCAGCTACTATGTGTCCGGTACCGGACTCGACGAAGCGGCCGGCTACGCGCACGGGCCTTCGACGGTCGAGCCCGTGCCGGAGGAGGTGATGGCGCGCGACTATCCGAACGTGGTCGCGGCGGGACCGTACTTCCGCCCCGGCGAGCACGACAGGACCTTCGAAACGGGCCTGGACCTGTTGCTGGAAAGCGTCGAGCGCCTCATCGAAAGCCGATCCACGGCGGCGAACAGGCCGAAGAAGGGGAAGAAAAGATCACGGAGGCGTTAGGGTCTGGAAGTACAGCGGCACCAACCGTTCATTTCGACGACCTCTCGTGGCGGCGCTCGTGCTCGAAGACATCCTCTACGAACGACATCGACTTCCACCGGGGGTCCGGCGGGCCGTAGCCGTCGCGTGGCGTGTATGTCGAGTAGGCCTCCAGAGTCATTTTCGGGATGTAGCGCGGGCCGTTGGTGAATCTCCCTCCGGGAGGGTTGGGGTGAGGGGTGATATTCAAGTCACCTTTGTGCCTTTTCCGGTTCCAAGCGGGCGGACGTACCCAGTGGGTGATCCCCGGGGTTGCATTTCATTGTCCTCGCCCTGGCGCTCTCGGCTCTGGCTCCGGGCTTCGCCCTACCGACTCCGTCCCTGAAGTCGTCCCGCAACCGGGAGAGAGAACGTATGGATTGCGGCGCTGCTTTCGCGCTAACGAAATGGGTGTCAATCCGAGTCGAAATCCGCCGCCAGGGATTCCCGGATGTCGTCGGGGAGTGGGGCGATGGTCTCAGTGTAGTTGGGATGCTCTACGCCGGCGGACAGGGCGGCGCCCTGCTTTGCCGCCTTGCGCATCTCGTCGCTGAACTCGAAGCGGAGGAAGTGGACCGATGAAGTCTTGTCCTCGGTGTCCCGTTCCAGGTCCTCGTCGGCGAGGGCGTAGACCGGCTCGAATCCGTCGACCTTCAGCCAGACCTTGTCCTCGATGCCAACCAGTCTTGCGAGCTGCCGGCGGCGCTCCTCGACGTCGGGGTACTCGATCATGAAGGTCGCCTTGAGATTGGTGCCGTCGGGAATCAGGGGGTTGTACGAATTCAGCTCGTCGGCGATGCCTTCCGGCTCGAAGATGCGCTCGACGCGGAGCATTTCCTGGACCTGGTACTGGATCGTGAGTCGGTCCTCGAAATAAAGCGTCGCGTGCTCGCCCAGATGCACCGCCCGGTGCTTCTTGTGCGCCATGACCTTGGCGCGGAACTCGGGGCGCCTCGAGGCGTACTCTTCCAGGGAGTACAGGTCGTTTCGTGTCAACGGCTTGCTGTGCATGGTCTACTCTCGTCTTTCGATGAGGCTCCGACGTGCCGGAAGCCTTCGCATCGGGAAATTTGCATCATCTGATTACCGGCCGCAGGTCTCCGTGGATGCAGCGCCGGACATCGGTGTCAGAGGCCGTAGGCCTTCCTGAGCAGCGACATCGGGTGGACGGCCTCGGAACCGTCGTCCATGCCGTTGGCGATCTGGTCGCCCGCCATCGGGCAGTCGCTGCTGTAGTGATCCGCTTCGAGCTTCCGGACGCGGGTCACCACGGGCTTGCAGATCTTCATGGAAGCCTCGTGGAACTCCTTCTTCACCGCGTAGGTGCCGTCATGCCCCGAGCAGCGCTCGATGGCGTCGATCGTCGTATCGGGGATCAACGACAGGAGATCCCGGGTCTTCAGGCCGATGTTCTGGACCCGCAGGTGGCAGGCCACATGGTAGGCCACCTTGCCGAGCGCCGTCTTGAAATCGGTCTTCAACAATCCGGACTTGTGGCGGTGCATCAGGTACTCGAACGGATCGAACATCGCCGCCTTGACCTTCTGGACGTCAGGATCCTGCGGGTACATCAGGGGCAGCTCCTGCTTGAACA
This sequence comes from Arenicellales bacterium, assembly GCA_049583715.1. Classification (GTDB taxonomy): domain Bacteria; phylum Pseudomonadota; class Gammaproteobacteria; order Arenicellales; family JAANXG01; genus JAANXG01. The sequence goes on from JBAUWJ010000301.1 coordinate 16,246, forward strand.
TCAGCACACAGGAAGGCACGGGGGCGACGATGTCGAAGCCGTCGTCGATGAGCTTCACGAGCTGCGGGATGTTGTCGTCCTTTGCCCTGGCCACGGCCTCGAGATCTCCGAGCTCCAGCTTGGGCATGCCGCAGCAGCGGTCCTTCTCCACCAGCCGCACCGGGATGTCGTTGTGCTCGAACACCTCGATCAGGTCCAGGCCGACCTGGGGGCCGTTGTAGTTCCCGTAGCAGGTCGAGAACAAGGCGACACGGCCGCGCGTCGGACCCGCCGGCACCGCCTCGCCGACCGCCGCCGCGGAACCGGTGCCCGCGATCTTCTTCAGGGTCCGGCTGTGATACTTCGGCAGGCGGGCGTCGGGATGCACGCCCAGGGTCTTCTCCAGCAGCGCCCTGCCGGCCTTGGATTCATTGGCGGCGTTCACCACGTTGACCACGACCGGTATGCCCGCCAGCTTTCCGACCGCATCGGTGCTGGCGAGGATCGTGTCGCGCAGCCTGGACTTTCCTTCTTTGTGCTTGACGGCCTTGGCGCGGAGCATGAGGTGCGGGAAGTCCACGTTCCAGGGATGCGGCGGCACGTAGGGGCACTTGGTCATGAAGCACATGTCGCACAGGTAGCACTGGTCGGCGACGTCCCAATATTTTTCCTTGGGCACGCCGTCGATTTCCATCGTCTCCGACTCGTCGATGAGGTCGAACAGCGTCGGGAACGCATTGCACAGGCTGAAGCACCGGCGACATCCATGGCAGATGTCGAACACCCGCTCCATCTCCTGGTGCAGGTCCTGCTCGTCGTAGAACTTCTCGTCCCGCCAGTCCAGGGGATGCCTGGTCGGGGCTTCCAGACTGCCTTCGCGAGAGGAATCAACGGTGGATGACATGGCGGAACCTCGAAGGGGAAGCGTACTCGATACTCCCCGTGGCATGGCCGGAAGATACGGAGCCGCCGCATACCGTCATGCGGAGCGAACGTTCGTGATGCTTCCCTGCCGGGCGCGGGATCCGCGCCCGGAAGTACTCCGAAGAGACGCTTGCGGGAACCCGGTCGATCAGATGTCGCCAGGTCCCCGGAACATCATGCGTCCAGATTGTCCAGGGCCTTCTGGAATCGGTTGGCGTGGGAGCGCTCGGCCTTGGCCAGGGTCTCGAACCAGTCGGCGACCTCGTCAAAGCCTTCGTCGCGCGCGGTCTTCGCCATGCCGGGATACATGTCCGTGTACTCGTAGGTCTCCCCGGCGATCGCGGACTTGAGGTTGTCGGCGGTCGCGCCTATGGGCAGATCGGTGACCGGGTCGCCGATGGCCTCGAGGTACTCCAGGTGCCCGTGCGCATGGCCCGTCTCACCCTCGGCCGTAGAGCGGAACACGGAGGACACGTCGTTGTATCCTTCCACGTCCGCCTTGGCGGCGAAATACAGGTAGCGACGGTTCGCCTGGGATTCGCCGGCAAACGCTTCTTTCAGGTTGCCTTCGGTCTTACTGCCTTTCAATTCCATCGTTTCACTCCGAGAGGTTTCGTTGATGCAACGGCGAATGCCGGGCGGCCTCGCCAGTGAATTTAGAATGAGTCTAAAGTCTAAGGTGGGGACGTGTCAAGCGTCGTTCCGCCGCGAGGTTGGCCTCGTCGCGGTGGCTCGGTTTACAATGCCTGACGAATCACGATGGCGGGGTAAGGTGGCAAAATCAACGCGCAAACAGCCGGATTACGATTTCTCCCGGTTCGAGGCCTCCCTGGCGGAGCTGGAGAAGATCGTGGCCCGTATGGAGAGCGGCGACCAGTCCCTGGAGGATTCCCTGAAGGACTTCGAGCGCGGCGTCACCCTGACCCGAAACTGCCAGACCATGCTCAAGAGTGCGGAGCAAAAGGTCGAGAAGCTGGTCAAGGAACACGGCGAGATCCGGACCGAGCCCTTTGCCGACGATCAGGCCGATGACCAGTCCGACGACCGGGCGGACGACGGTTCCGACAGCAATTCTTGAATAGTCCACGGCCGAACCCCACGCTGGAAGCTTACGTCCGGAGGGTGCGGTCCGCTCTGGATCGCCTGCTTCCGGGCGCCGAGGAAGAGCCGGCGCGCCTGCACGAGGCCATGCGCTACGCCTGCCTGGATGGAGGCAAACGGGTTCGCGCCATGCTCGTCTATGCCTCGGGCCGGGCTCTGGATGCCGAGCTGGCCGCACTGGACGCCCCCGCCGCGGCCGTCGAGATGATCCATGCGTACTCCCTGATTCACGACGACCTTCCGGCGATGGACAATGACGACCTTCGCCGCGGGCGCCCGACCTGCCACATCGCGTTCGGCGAGGCCACCGCGATCCTGGCCGGTGATGCCCTGCAGACCCAGGCCTTCGAGGTCCTGGCGAAGGACGGGCGCATTCCGCACGAGCGCCGCGTGCGGATGATCGCGGTGCTGGCGGGCGCCGCGGGATCGAAAGGCATGGTCGGCGGCCAGGTTCTGGATATGGCCGGCGAGAATCGTTCTCTCGGCCTCGAGGAGCTCCGCAAGATACACCGTGCGAAGACCGGGGCCCTGATCACCGCCTCGGTCGTTCTGGGCGCGTTGGGCTCGCCCCGCGCGGACGACCCCACCCTTGCGGCATTCGAGCGCTTCGGCAGGGAGATCGGCACCGCCTTCCAGATCGTCGACGACGTGCTCGACGAAACCGGGGATACGATAACCCTCGGTAAGCGGGCGGGGGCCGACCGCCAGGCGGGAAAATCCACCTACCCCGCCGCCATCGGGCTGGAGGAATCCAGGCGCCTCGCCCGCGAGCACTATCAATCGGCGCTCGAGGCCCTCGAAGGGGTGACCGGGGATACCGGAATGCTGCGCGACATCGCGCTGTTGATCGTGGATCGCTCATCGTGAGCCGGGTCATACCGTTGTGCGCTCGCCGTGAGCGAGCCGACAAGCGTGCCGGCCGCCGTCAAGATCGGTCGATCAAAGGCTTGCCGCAATATTAGTGAATCCTTATACTCCCTCCCTTGACTTTCCCGACCAGGACTCGAGCTCAGATGCCGACCCACAAAGCCGAACTCGATAAAGACGCGGCCATCGTCATGGCGGATGTTCAGGGCAGCGCCGACACGCGCCGGATATCCATCGACAAGGTCGGCATCAAGGATATTCGCCACCCTGTCCGCATCTCCGATCGCAGCGGCGGCGAGCAGCATACGGTGGCGACCTTCAGCATGTATGTGGAGCTGCCGCATAACTTCAAGGGCACTCACATGTCCCGCTTTGTTCAGATCCTCAATCAGCATGAGCGGGAGATCTCGGTGCGTACGTTCCGGCACATGATCGGCGAGATGACGGAGCTGCTCGAAGCCGAGAAGGGCCACATCGAGATGCGTTTCCCCTTCTTCATCACCAAGAAGGCCCCCGTCTCGGGCGTGGAGAGCGTCGTCGACTACGACGTGACGCTGATCGGAGAGATGACCAACGGCCGCTCGACGATCCATCTCAAGGTGCTCGTGCCGGTGACCAGCCTGTGCCCCTGCTCGAAAGAGATTTCCCGCTACGGCGCCCACAATCAGCGCTCGCACGTTACGGTGTCGGTGGAGTCCAGCGCTTTCATCTGGATTGAGGAGGTCGTCGACATCGTGGAGGGTGAGGCCAGCAGCGAGCTCTACGGTCTGCTCAAGCGCGTGGACGAGAAGTACGTGACGGAGCGCGCCTACGAGAACCCGAAGTTCGTCGAGGACATGGTCCGCGACATCGCGGGACGCCTCAATGAGGAGGACCGGGTCAAGGCGTACACCGTGGAAGCGGAGAACTTCGAATCCATACACAATCATTCGGCCTACGCCCAGATCACGCGGCGCAAGACCGCGGAGGACAAGGAGTAGGGTCCAACCCACGGCGGGCCGAGGCGAGCGGCGTCCGTCGGATCGATCAGCGGCGCTTGAGGTCCAGGCGCTTGCCGTTTCTCACCATGTCGAGCTTGCCCAGGAACGACATACCGAGCAACGGTATGTCTGGATGGTCGCTCATGAGGACGCCGGCGTCGATGTCGTGGAGCGTGATGTCGCCGACGCTCACACGGTCCAGCTTCACCAGGTACATGGGTGCCACGCCGCTGGCGGTGCTCGCCATGCCCCGCTGCCCCTTGCGATAGTCGATGCCGAGGCGTTCGGCATCGCTTTGATTCATCGCCACCGTGTTCGAGCCCGTATCGACCAGGAAACGAACGGGAGCCCCGTTGATCTGCCCGGACGCGTAGAAGAATCCGTCGTCCTGGGCCCATAAGGTGAGTGTCTCGGGACCACTCCAGGAAGGGGACACATCATCCGAGGCACCCGGGAAGCGGGTCCCCATGCCGAGCTGAAGAACCTCCTTTCTACCGTCGACGATGACCACCGCGCGATTCGAGTCCGCACTCACCAGGGTCACGCCCTCCGGGCCGGTCTCGCCCTTGACGAGCATCCGGCGCTCACCGTCGACCTGCAGCAGTGCCTTGTCCTTGAACAGCGCCAGCAGGGTCAGCTTGTCGACCCCGAATGCCGTGGCCGCCCAGGCGAGGCCGCAGCAAAGCAACATCGACGCCGCAAGCCTCGCATTCCGGGGTCTCGAGTTGTTTTGCATTTTCCGGGATACGGTGGTAAACGAAGCGGGCTCCAAGCCAGTATAGCGCAAATGCATTTGATCGGAATTGACCTCGGCGGCACCAAGACGGAAGGTATCGTGATGACGCCGCATGGCGCCACGATCGCGCGCCGCCGCGTCCCGACGCCGGGACATCTGGGCTACGACGCCGTCATCGGCGCGATCAGGAAACTGGCCCTCGAGCTGGAATCCATCGCCGGGCAGCGCTGCAGCGTGGGCTTGTGCACACCCGGCTCCATCTCGGCGTCATCGGGCCGACTGAAGAACTCCAATACGCTGTGTCTCAACGGCCGCGACATCAAGAGCGACATCGAAAGGGCACTGGAGCGGCCGGTCCTCATCGAGAACGACGCCAACTGCTTCGCGCTGTCGGAGGCCGTCGACGGAGCCGCAAGCGACCGCGATGTCGTCTTCGGGGTGATCATGGGCACCGGGGTAGGCGGGGGCCTGGTTTTCAACAAGCGGCTGCATCCCGGTCGCCACCACATCGCCGGGGAGTGGGGGCACAACATTCTGGAGCCCGGCGGACCGCCGTGCTATTGCGGCAGGCGCGGATGCGTGGAGGTCTTCCTGTCGGGGCCGGGGCTTCTCCGGGACTGGGCCGACGACGGCACGAGGCCCGGCAGCGTCAATGAATTACTGGAACGGGCTCGAGCTGGTGAAGCGGATGCCGAGCGTGTGATGGAGCGGTTCTTCGCGCGATTCGGCGCCGCGCTTGCCACGGTCATCAATATCCTCGACCCGGACGCCGTGGTTCTCGGCGGAGGCTTGTCCAACATCGACGGTCTGTACAGTCAGGGCGTCGAGGCTGTCCGAGGCCACGTCTTCAACGATCAATTCAATACACCAATTCTGAAGAACCGGCACGGAGACAGCTCGGGAGTGCGGGGAGCGGCCCGGCTGTGGACCACCCCAACGGACTGACGGACCGCCGCGGATGGGGCTCGACCGGCGAGTCCTACCTCAGGACGAAGAAAACGATTCCCAGCACGATGATCGCCGCAACAACGCTCAGGCCGTACTTGTTCGACGTGCTGAGCTCGCCCCAGTATTCTATAAGCTTCATGTCTGACTCCCCTCGTTGAATTGAATTCAGCGGCCGGCGCGGTTCCGCGAGCCCCCTCCTATCTTACCCGGATTCCGGGTGGATGACAGCTTACAGCCGGTCAAGATGTGCAGGCTCGGCAGCCCAAATCGAGGCCGAGCCCGCCCGTTCAGGTGCCTTGCCGCGCGCTTTGCGATCACTCCCCGCTGTTCCTATAATGGGAGTGAACATAATAATCGAGAGGGGTGTTGGTCCTCGTGGAACCGAACCCGTCCTCCGGGCCGATCGAGGCAACACGCATGCCAATCGAGCGGCAGGTGGACTGGCGCCTGTTGCGGCGCGTATACGCGAACGAGGCCACCGCCAGCCTCTTGAGCGTCGTCGTCGCCGGGACTCTGGCGTTCGTGACCGCAGTCTACTCGGACGGCATCTGGCTTCCCGCGGCCTGCTGGCTGGCGATCGCGTTATCGGTGCTGGGGCGATTCCTGTGGGCGAGGCGCTTCGCTGCTGCCGGGTCGATCGACGCAGCGGGCAGGTGGGAGCGCCGGTATGCGATCAACACCACCGTAACCGGCCTGGCCTGGGGCATCGGTGGAGGCCTCATGCTGTGGGCCGCTGCCACACCGCGGGGCGAGACGGCGGTGCTGGTCGTGATCGCCGCGATGATCGCCGCCGCCGTCGTCTATCAGGGAGCCGTACTGCGTGCCTACCTCGGTTACCTTCTGGGCGCCCAGCTTCCCATTTCTTTCCTCCTGGCACTGGGACGACAACCCGGGGATTTATACATTGCCGTGTTGAGCCTGGTGTACTGCGCCGCCATGTCCGGGATTGCCAGGCGCTACAACGGCGACCTGCGGGCCGCCACCCGCCTGGGGCTCGAGAAGCAACAGCTCTCGGACGAGCTGGCGGCGACCAACCGCAAGCTCGAGACCGATATCGATGCGAGACTCCGGGCGGAGGCTTTGTTGAGCGCCGAGAGGAACCTGCTGGAGAATGTCGCCCGGCAGATGTCGTTGCCCCGGATACTGGATGAGCTGAACCTCGACGTCGAAGCGCTGTTCCCCGGCAGCAAGTGCTCCGTCGTGCTGCTCGACGCCCAACACGCCTGCTTGAGGCACGCCTCTGCTCCCAGCCTGCCGCGGGCCTTCGTCGAGGCCGTGGACGGGCTGGAAATAGGCCCTTCGGCAGGGAGCTGTGGCACGGCCATGCACCACAAACGGCAGGTGATCGTGGAAGACATCGCCAGCGATCCGCTATGGAAGGATTACAGGGACGTGGCCCTGGCCCATGATCTTCACGCGTGCTGGTCCACGCCCATCATGTCTCGCAACGACGATGTGCTGGGCTCGTTCGCGGTCTACCGGGGGGCGCCGCAGTCCCCTTCCCACGAGGAGCTCGAGACGGTCAACAAGTTGAGTCGCCTCATCGCACTGGTCATCGAGGATGTCCGCAGCGGAGAGAGGATTCAGCTGAGCGAGCAGCGCTTCCGTGATTTCGCGAGCACCGCCGCCGACTGGTTCTGGGAGATGGACCCGGCGCTGCGATATACCTACATATCCGAGCGGAAGCAGACGACGGCCGAGGCGGACATGGAGCTGATCATGCAAAGGACCCGCGAGGAGCTCGCCAGGGCCGTGGCGCCGGGAGCCAGGGAGGCAGCGGGCGAGACTCGTTCGGGCGGCGGCTCCACGGCCATTACGTTCGAGTTCACGGTGGCGACACCGAATAACAGGGACCTCGAGGTCGCCAGCGCCGCCAAGCCCCTGTTCGATGAAGAACGGCGTGTCATCGGGTGGCGAGGCGTCGGCCGGGACATCACCCACGAGCGAGAGTTGGAGCGTGAGATCCGATACCAGGCGACACACGACAGCCTTACCGGTTTGCTCAACCGTCGCGAGCTCGAAGTTCGGATACAGGATATCGTGACCCGCGGAGCCCGGGAGCGCGATCACTACGTCGCGTTCCTGGATCTGGACCGCTTCAAGCTCATCAATGACAACGCCGGACACCACGCCGGGGATGCCGTCCTGAAGCGCGTGGCGGAGATCATGCGGGCGTGTCTGCCGGATGAAGAGGCGGTTGCGAGGATGGGGGGCGACGAATTCGCGGCATGCTTCGAGGCGAAGGATGCGCGACGAGCGGTCGAGCTGATGGAGAGCATCGTGCGGGAGATCACCGGTTTCAAGCTCGGCTGGGGCAGCGTCAGCCTGCCCCTCGGCGCCAGCATCGGGCTCGTCCGCGTGACGGGCATTTACAGATCGTCGACCCAGGTGATGTCCGATGCCGATGCAAGCTGCTACCGGGCCAAGAACCGCGGCGGCAATCAGGTCAGTCTCTTTCAACCCGATCTCGATTTGTTCACCGATGATGCGCGCAGCACGGGGGAGCTGATGAGGGCCCTGAAGGACAGCCGTACCCTGATCCACGTCCAGCGGATCGCGGCCCTGCAAAGGCCCGAAAGTGCTCCCTGGTATGAAGCGCTGCTGCGGTACAATGTCGAGCATGGCGGCGGAGCGTCGTCCCCGTCCCGCCTGATCCCCGCCGCAGAGCGCTATGGGCAGATGGGTGTCGTTGATACCTGGGTCCTCGAGCAGTGTCTTGAACACTGGGCGTCCCGCCTCGCGAGCAACACCCTGCGTCTGTCCCTCAACCTCTCGGCCACGTCGATCAGCCGCGCCGACACCGCGAACGAGATCACGAAACTGGTCGAACAGGCTCACATCAGTCCCGGAGCACTATGCTTCGAGCTCACGGAAACCTCGATGGTCAGCAACCTCGATGGTGCGGCTCAGTTCATGAGGGACCTGCGCAGCCTCGGCTGCGGGTTCGTGATAGACAACTTCGGCGGCGGCCAGTCCAATTTCTCGTATCTGAAGAAGCTGCCCGGCGACTACCTGGCCATAGACGGCAGCTACGTGAGCACGATGATGATCGACATGGGCAACTACGCAATCGTGGACGCGATCCACAAGGTGGGACGTGCCCACGGAATGCTGACCCTCGCCAAGTATGTCGAATCGGAAGCGGCGCTGGAGGCGCTGCGCGGGCTGGGAGTCGAGTACGCCCAGGGCTATTTCATCGGACGGGCGATGCCGGCGTGCGAAATGGAGTCGGACATGGAGATACCGGCGTGCGAGAGCCCCCAACAGGCGGACAGCGCGGTGATCCAGTGAGATCCTCCTTCCGGGTCGGCCACGGCCTGCTGAGACGGCGCAGCGAGCCCCGATACGAGCCGCCTTCCGATATGCCGGTGGAGGTGCACATCATGGGGGCACAGTCCTTGAACATCTTGTACGCGCGGGATATCAGCCACTCGGGCCTGGGGGTTCGCGTGCCCCACGGCCTGCGGGACTCGGATCTCGAGCATGAGGTGGAGCTCGTCATCACGCTGCCTGGTGTACGCAGTTTCCTCGCGCGTGGCGTGGTTCGCCACCGCGACAACCTCAACGCGCCGAATGCCTTCGGCGTCGAGTTCACCGATCTCAAGCCGGAGCATCGCGGGGAGATCCGTAGATTCATTCGGCGGCTGCAGCATATCGGGGCGCACCAAAGCGACGGCGACTCCTGATTTACACAGCACGGACCGTTGACAAAACACCCGGGTCGAGTACCGTCATGCGCGACTACCCGTGACGCAAGGGCGTTCACACATGTCCGAACCGTACTGCTTTGATATCGAAACGCTGTTGAATGAATGCCAGCCGGACTCCGTGCTGGTGATGGGCTGCGGCGCCAACGAAGCCGTGGACAACTACGCGGAGCAAAAACGCACGCTCGGCAGGGATTGCAGAATCGATCGCCTGGCAGCGGCTGAAGCCGGCGCGATCGCCAGGCGCTACGATCTGGGAATCGTCACCGAGACCATCGAAGCCCTGGGCAAGCGCGAAGCCCTTCACCTCCTGTCACGGCTGAGGGACCTGCACACTGCGCGTTTCTGCCTTGCCGTTCCCGTCGGCGAGGATTGGCAAGGGCTGAAGAGCACGTGGACGTCGAACGAGCTGCTTGCCGTCGGCATGACGCTGGTCAACAGCTACGAGAACGAGCCCGGCCGGCGATTGCATCTTTACAAGTACGACATCGGCACCTACAAGGCGACACCCCGCTGGCTGAATCCGGACGACTGGGCCAACCCGGAGCTGTGGAACAAGTATCGCTGGTGAAAGCGGGCCCGGACCCGTTGCCGGCGCAGAATACCGACGCACACTCCGGACCACGGCACCTGTGAGTCGGGATTCATCCCGACAAGTGCGGCCTGATGTCCCTGCATGTGATGCCGTGCAGATTCCGAACACCGCTGTCGGAATGAATTCCGACCCACACTCTTGGGCTCGAGATCGTGGCACCCTGTGGGTCGGGATTCATTCCGACTGGCAGGGCGTCGGGAGTGCCGGAGATCATCAGGGACGGGACCGGGCCCACTCTCATAAGCGCCCGCGGGGCAGCGTCACTTCACCGCCAGCACCCGCAAGCGCACGTAGTCGGCCCGCCAAACGCCATCCTCGCCGCGCAGCAACGGCCTCAGGGCGGCTTCGACCTCCATCACGAATGCCGGGCGCGTGTCCTCCGGGACCGCCGCGAGGACGGGCCTCGCGACGGATTCGAGCCAATCCACGATTCCTGTGGGCAGCACCGTCGGCCGCTTGAAGTGTTCCATGGATCTCACTTGAAATCCGACACCGTTGAGCATCGCCCCATATTCCTCCGGCGTCGGGAAATACCAGGGGTCGACCTCTTCCGGTCGCAGGCCGTGCTTATCGAGGCTCGCGTGGAGCACCCGTCGGATGTTCGCGACGTTTCCGGCGCCGCCGAACTCCGCGACGAAGCGTCCGCCCGGTTTCAGGGCTCGGTATGCCCCTTCGACAACGGCCCGCGGCGGATGCATCCAGTGCAGGGCGGCGTTGCTGAAGACCGCGTCGAACTCGCCGTCGAACGCGAGGCTCGCGGCATTCATGGTTCGGGCATCCAGACCGCGGGCCCGCGCAGCGGCTGTCATGTCCGGGCTGGCGTCGATACCGACGACCTCGCACCCGACGGCGGCGATCTTCTCCGTCAGAACGCCGTCACCGCAGCCGATGTCCAGTATGCGCTCCCCGGGCCGGGGTTGCAGCAGCTCCACGACGGGCATACCCAGGTCGGAGATATATCCGGTATTGCGCCGGTAAACGGCCGCGTCCCAGTGTTTCATCAGCAGGATTCACCCTGGCGGCGGTCTCGTTGCCCGTGGGCCGACACCGCCGCGGTCTTGTTGAGCTCGCGTCTTCGCCTCCGGGAAACGCCACCCATATGTATGCCCGCGATCCCCTCGCAGCGCTCGAGTACCGGGCTGTCGCGGTCAAAGGTAACGAGGACCGGAGCCTCGGGTTTCACTGTAAGAACGAAGCCGCTTCGTCATGAATACTACGTCACGGGCGACGGTCCTCTCAAGATAGATCGCGAACCGTGAACCTGCGAGAAGCAAGCCCCGGAAACGGGCGGTTGAATACGCCGTCCCGCAAGGCACCGTACGCGACACGATATCGAGGGTCGAAGCACTCTCGGTGCGCGCGCCCGCAGGCAGCACTCCTCCGCCGGCACAGACCCTTGAAGGTATAATTTCCCCGGCCTCCGCGGCCAGCCTTGGAAGCGCCGCCGATACCGTCGATCATGATCGCAGCCATGCCAAACACCAAAACCGAACGATACCGGGCGACGCGACGGGTCACCGTCATCGGCGCGGTCCTGGACTTCGTCCTCGGTGTAACCAAGATCGCCACGGGCTATCTTGCAGGCTCCCAGGCCCTCGCGGCCGACGGCGTCCACTCGCTCTCCGATCTCGCCACGGACTTCATGGTCATCTGGGCAGCGCGCGAGGCGAGCCGCGGTCCGGACGCCAACCACCCCTACGGCCACCAGCGGATCGAGACGCTCGGCACCATCGTCCTCGGCATCGTGCTGGCGGTGGTCGCAATCGGCATCGCCTGGGACGCCGCCCAGTCGGCGCTCGCCGGCAAAACTTCGACGCCGGGGATGGCGGCACTCATCGTTGCTGCAGTCTCGGTGTTCAGCAAAGAGGCGATTTTCCGTTACACGATGAAGGTGGCCGACCGGCTGGATTCCGGGCTGCTTCGAAGCAACGCCTGGCACAGCCGCTCGGACGCCCTGTCCTCGGTGGTGGTGATTGTCGGCGTGGCAGGAAGCATGCTGGGCTACGGGCATTTCGACGCCCTGGCGGCTATCGTGGTGGCAGTCATGATCCTCTGGGTCGGAGGCAGGATGACCTGGCGCGGGGTCGAGGACCTCGTCGATACCGGCGTCCACCCGGGCAAAGTGAGGGAGATCGAGCAGACCGCGAACGAAGTGCACGGCGTGCGGGGCGTTCACGATCTGCGCACCCGGCGCATGGGAAACGAGATCTACCTGGACGGCCACGTCCGGGTGGATCCCAAGCTGAGCGTTTCCGAAGGCCACCGCATTGGCGAAGCGGTCCGGCACCGGCTGCGCAACGAGTTCAACGACATCACCGACATCACCATACACATCGACGCGGAGGACGACGAGGCCTATCAGAAGTCCGCGCACCTGCCCCTTAGAAAGGACATGGATGCGCTCCTGAACGAATATTGGGCGCATCTACCGGAGGCTTCGTTGATCAAGCGAAAGACATTGCACTATCTCGGCGGCAAGCTGCATGTCGAGGTCCATCTTCCCCTGGAAGCGTTCTCCGGCGTCGAGCAGGCCGCCGAGGCTGCCGCCAGGCTTCGCCAGGCGATCGCCGGCGATCCGAGGATAGAGCACGTCGAGGTCCTGTTCGGCTAGGCTCATCGCGCAGATCAGTGGCGGTGAGGCGGCTTCCGCCGGGACAGCCACCTCCGATCGGCGAAGGCGCGGACGAAGCACTGAGGGAGTTCATCGTCAACAGAACATCGAGCTCGCGGGATAGCTGGTATTGATGGTTGCAGAACCTTCAGACTGCGCCGGATTCGAAAACCGTGGTCGTCATGAAATACCGATCTGCGTAACCCCGGTACCTGTGGGTGGGGACTCATCCCGGCAAAGGCAAACGAATGCCCCGGCATGGGATGGGATGGCGTACCGACTTCGAACCCCGCCGTCGGAATGAATTCCGACCCACACTCCTCGGGTCAAGACCGTGGCGCCCTGTGGGTCGAAATTCATTCCGACAAATGCAGCCTGATGCTGTCCGTGGGCCGCCCACAGAAGACCACCGCCCTGTGCGACATGTTCAAGAATCGAGGTGCGGTGTTCGGTCCGGCCTTTCGACCTTGGAGCACCTCCTGTGGTTCGCGCCTTCCGAAGTGGAGCCGAGCACCGCGGTGAAGTCTTGCATGACCCGCTGAACACGCTCGCGGAAGGCCTGCCCCGTCCAGGCAGCACGCTTCTCCGATCACACCCTGACCGCAACCCGCGGGGAGAGGGACTTACCCCGGCTCGCCTGGAAACATGAGGAGGCGCAGGGCCTCCGTCGCCCCCCGGCTCGCGTACAATGACCTCAGGGATTACAAGTTCGAGGTACCCCGTATGTCCAGCAACGAAGAACCGATTCAACCTGTCGACGGCACCAAGGTACCGCGTTTCGCCGGGCCGTCCACTTTCGCCCGCCTGCCCGAGCTGCGCGACGTACCGCGCTGCGACGTGGCCATCGTGGGTGTCCCCTTCGACGCCGGCACCAGCTACCGCCCGGGGGCGCGCTTCGGTCCCCAGGCGATCCGCCAGGCCTCCCGGCACCTGCGCACGCGCTACCACCCGGCCTACGACACCGAGCCCTTCGCCACCCAGCAGGTCGCCGACGCCGGGGACATCGCGTGCAATCCGTTCAACATCGAGGAGGCCATCGGACAGATCCAGGCAGGCGCCACCGAACTGATCGATACAGTCTCGGCGGGGATTATCAGCCTCGGCGGCGACCACACCATCGCCGTGCCGCTGCTGCGGGCCGCACATCACCGCCACGGGCCCGTCGCCCTCGTCCACTTCGATGCACACCTCGATACCTGGGATACGTATTTCGGGGCACCCTACACCCACGGCACCCCGTTCCGTCGCGCGGCGGAAGAAGGCCTGTTCCTGGATCACGCCTCCATGCACGTCGGCATCCGCGGGCCGCTCTACAGCCGGGACGACCTTAAGCGGGACGCGGAGCTCGGCTTCAAGGTCGTGCACTGTGACGAGTTTCAGTCCGGCGGTATAGACGCCGTCGTCGAGCGGCTGCGAAAACGCGTCGGCGAGCACCCGCTTTACCTGTCCATAGACATCGACGTGCTCGACCCGGCCCATGCGCCGGGCACGGGTACCCCGGAGGTCGCCGGCATGACGACACGCGAGCTGCTCCATATCTTCCGGGGAATGGCGGGCCTGAATATCGTCGCTGCGGACATCGTCGAGGTGGCGCCCGCGTACGACCATGCGGAAATCACGGCCCTGGCCGGTGCGACCATCGCCTACGAGATGACCAACCTGTTCGCCCGGAGGTAGGATCGGGGCGTTAAGGGGCCGGGACTAACCTGGACGACCGTCTATTCTGGGGCGCACGAGTATCGGGATCAGGAACACCGCGAGCCAGGCAAAGGCCAGGATCCATGCCGCCTGCGACACCGCGATCCACGCGATGTAATGGTGCATGTCGGCGAGCGGAAGCAGGACCCGGAACACGGCGCCGACGACGAGGAGCAGCGGACACCAGAAAGCAGCGCCTGGCGGGTGATGCACGTTCCTTCCGGTGTGGCCGAGAGAAACGCGCATCATCATGCTCAAGGTCATCAGACCGATGCCACCGTAGGTCAGGCTGTGTATGGCCAAGAACCTCGACACAGACCCGAATCCACTCAGCGCCAGCAACAGGAATCCCAGGACGACGAAGGCGTAGGCCAGATACAGGCTCCACAGAAGCGGCTTCCTCCAGATGCCAGGCGTGTGCCAGCCGGCAAGCCGCACCAAGTTCAGCGCGAACAGCGCCGTGGCCAGGTACGGCTCCGCCCGCCTGCCGGAAGCGAACACGTCGGCCGCAAGCAACATCACGAACACGATTGGAACCAGCCGATCAATCCATTTCGAGTTGAACACCGTCACCGGGTAGCCGACCCCGCCCTGAATAAAGAGCGGAATCACTCTGCGACCCATTATCAGTATGAGGCCGACAACGAGATACAGCCCCGCATAGATGCCCCAGCGGGCACCCTGGTGGACGTCACCGAGGCAACCGAGATAGAACGCAGCGTTGCCCGCCGCCAAGAGCACGAGAATGGTCAGCATGACGAGTTGCTTCCACTTGCGGACACGAAAGACCGGATGTGCGAATGCAGCGGCCAGTCCCACGGCAAACAGCATATCGAACACCGCGGCCGCGTGGACCAGCTCGGTGCCGAACAGCATGCACACCCTGGCGGCGGTCCACAGACCGAACAGCGCCAGCAGCGGCCAGCCGTTGACCGTGTCAATGCCGGTCCAGTTTCTCACGGCGGTCAACAGGAAGCCGGCGATCACGGCTGCACTGTAACCGTAGATCATCTCGTGGGCGTGCCACTCGGACAGCGAAATGCCTGCGACAGGCAACGAAGCTCCCGCCGTATAGACCAGCGTCCAAGCCCCCACGCTCAACACCGCGTAGACCGCGGCGCCGGTGAAGAACGGCCGGAAGCCGAGCGCGAACAAGGCCACGCCGCCAGGGTCGCGGCGTGGCCCGCTGTCTGTCATTTCGACGAGCCTGTGATGCATGGATATAACGGGTCGAAGCGGAAAGGATTTACAGCGTAGCCGCGCACCGCGACTATGTACTTGACCGATATCAAGGACGAGCCGGGGCTCGTGGCTGCTTGAAGGGGGTATCCGTCCGCGCCTCCGTCGCGCTGATAATCCCTTTGCTACCCCGATCGGGCCCCGACCGGGGTCCGCCGTCGCGCTCCGCCCACGGGAGGCTAGAATTCAGGGTTTGCCAACAGACCCGCGTCTCCATGTCTCGAACAGCTCCGATATCGCGCGTCCGGGCGGCCATTCTATGGGCCGTCGTGTCGACCACCCTGTGCCTGCAGTCCTGCACGGGCGGACCGTCGAAGCCCGGCGTGGCCGACCCCGTGTCCTGGGACCAGTTGACCGGGTGGACGACCGACACGCAGTCGGCGGCCTGGACCGCCCTCCTTCGAAGCTGCTCGAGGATCGGGAGGGACAAGGCATGGACCGCGACGTGCCGGGCCGCCCAGGGGTTCGACAAGCCGACGGACGCCGAGGCCAGATCGTTCTTCCACCGGCATTTCCGACCGCACCCGCTCTATGGCGAAGGTGGCCGCCGCGAAGGATTGATCACCGGTTACTATGTGCCATTGCTGCGGGGCAGCTTCGAACCGGACAAACGTTACCGTTATCCCATTTACGGCCGCCCGCCGGACCTGCTGAACATCGACCTCGCCGGCGTGTACCCGGCGCTCGCCGGCCGCCAGTTGCGCGGCAGGGTACAAGGCCGGACCGTGGTGCCCTACCCCGACCGCGCCGAACTGCAGGCCGATCCGCAGGCGCTGGCGGGGTCGGAGCTGCTCTGGGTCGACGACCCGTTGGACGCCTTCTTTCTGCAGGTGCAGGGATCGGGGCGGGTCGAGCTTCCCGACGGCAGAGTCGTTGCCCTCGCCTACGCCGACAACAACGGCCGACCCTATCGCTCCATCGGCAAGTGCCTGATAAAAGAGGGAAAGATGAGCCGGGAGGATGTCAATCTGTTCACCATCCGGCGCTGGCTGCGCGCGCACCCGGACGAGGCGGCCCGGATCCTGGATTGCGATCCCCGCGTCGTGTTCTTTCGC
The DNA here is from genome assembly GCA_049583715.1 of Arenicellales bacterium. Classification (GTDB taxonomy): domain Bacteria; phylum Pseudomonadota; class Gammaproteobacteria; order Arenicellales; family JAANXG01; genus JAANXG01. The sequence continues at coordinate 32,686 of JBAUWJ010000301.1, forward strand.
GTGAAGCCGGGCGCCCCGGGCAGTCCCGAGGGCAGCCTCGGTGTCCCGTTGACGGCCGGTCGCAGCCTGGCCGTCGACCGCGACAAGATCCCCCTGGGCGCTCCAATCTGGCTGGAAACATCGATGCCCGGTCATTCCCACAAACCGCTCAACCGTCTGATGATGGCCCAGGACACCGGTGGCGGGGTCCGAGGCTACACCCGGGCCGACGTGTTCTGGGGGGAGGGCCCGAAAGCGGAGAGAAAAGCGGGATTGATGAAGCAGAAAGGCCGGATGTTCGTGCTTCTCCCGATACGACCCTGATGATAGTTCACCGGGGCGGATTCCGTACGGGCGGTAAGCGTTCGCGAGCCGGCGAGGGCTTCGCAGGCCAGGCACCCGCGCTCAGCCGGACTCGTTGATCCGCGGCCGGGGCCCCTTCCCGCCGGAGCGGCGCCAGAGGTCCGACAGCGCCGCCGAGAAGCTCCGCTCCACGGTGGCGCGGTAAGGTGCATCGGGCGGCAACACCTGCATCAGGCGCCGGTGCGCCGCGCCGAGGCGATGATACGGCATCGTCGGAAACAGGTGGTGGAGCCCATGGTATCTGAGCCCCACGGGCGCCAGCACGGGCGTCAGCGCTGAGCCACCGGCGATGTTGACGCTGTCGAGGAGCTGCTCCTCGCGGGTCATCGTCCCGGACCGGTTGGCGTAGCGGTGGGCAGCGAGGGTACGAATGCCGTTGAACACCAGTATCAACGCCAGAGCCAGGTACCATACCCACACCACGCGCAGCGGCAGCCACTTCAGCCACAAGGCGGCCGCAACGCCCCAAAGGAACACGGCACACGCCGCCTCCTGAATTTTCCAGGAAGCGGGAATCGATTCGGGGACCTTGCGGACATATCGCGGGTCGATAGACAGCGAGGACATCCGTGCGAGCACCATCGGCCGCGCGGCGGGCCACATCCAGCTCAGCGGCCCGATCAGGGCGAAACGGACCACGGCTACAAATGGAATCAGGACGTGGCTCGCGAGATACACGGGGATCGTCCATCGCGGCGGGTGGCCGAAGGGCAGATACTCGCCGTCCTCCGGAGTGCCGTAATGATGGCGGAAATGATGCTCCTGATGGACGCCGTCATAGAGGAAGGAAGGTGCCAGCAACGGAATTCCGCAAAGGATATCCCAGGCGGCGCGGAACCCCGGCAGCTTCCCGCGCCCGAGATGAACCAGCTCGTGGGTGAACACGATTGCACGATACAGTGCCCCCGCGGCCACCACTGTCAGCAGCAGTCCCAGCCAGCCGCCGCGCACTACGGCCAGCGCGAACGCGGTCCAGCCCAACGCGACGTGGAACAGGAAGTCCGGCCAGTAGATCAGGGGGTTGGGCTCGAACAGATCCGCCACCTCCGACCTCAATGTGGCGTGCCGGCCCGGCTCGCGGGAATCGGCCGTCGAGGGCCGCCCGGGCGGCGCCGAAGAAGCGGAACGCCGGTTATTCGAGAGCGTCGATGGCCTTCTTGAGCCGCTCATGCCGCTCGGGCGCCGAGATTCGTATCTTGGCGCGGTCCGCGGTTCGAATTCCCTTATCGACATTCACGGTGAGGCTCGCGGCCGTGAATGTCATGTCTTTTTGACCATTCAGGCAGCTCGTGACCCGCGCGTCGGTGAGGTTCAGGATATTGCCGTTCTCCAGCGTAATCTGCTTCGCCGTGCCGAAAGCGTTGACCGTGCTGTGCCCGTCGCCGAGCAGGCTGCTCTGCCTGTCGGCCAGCATGAACTCGGCCGGACCGGAGACGATCTTACCCGTCTGGATGTCGTAGTCGAGGATCGAGGTGCGAATCACGTCGCCGTGAGGCGTCTCGAACTTGACGACTCCCCTGGCCACGACCTTGTTGGTCGCCTTGTCGTAGGTCAATTCGTCCGCATAGACGCGGTGCCCACCCCGTATAAGCTGCGTGTACCCCTTGAGCTGGACGACTCCACGCTCCGGAAAGCTGATGTCGTCGGCCAGTATCTCGACCTTCTTGCTCGCCGCCTTGTCTATGCCATGAACCGCGGGTTTGGCCGAGCAGGACGCGTTGTCTGGCGCGGGCGCCGCCGGCGCCATGGGGGCGGCAGCCAGCAACAGGCAGGCGACGAGGGCTCGCGCCGGGAGTGTTCTCTTGCTGAGCATCGAATTCAAGGTGCGCACCACACGAGCCCCGGGAAAGGGGTCGCAACGGAAACCACAGGATTTGGACCTACGTCTTCTAGTTAGGGGTGGAAACCGGGAAATACAACCCCACCGCCGCAGTATAGCGGATACCGTCTTCCTGTGCACGAAGTCCTTGCACGCCCGAATCCGGAACCGGCAAGCCGGCACCGCGTGCCCGCCGCGCCGCCCTCTTCAGCCGACCACCTGCCCCTCGTCGGGCGGCACCTCCACGTGCGTCCGGTGCTCCCGCATTGCGATGTACACGCCGCTGCCTATGATGACGGCCATACCGAACCAGGTTACCGGGTCGGGGAAGTCCCCGAAGCCGAAATAGCCCACGATGGTCGCCATGACTATCTCGCCATAGCCGAAAGGCGCCAGCACCGAAGCCTCGGCATAGTCGAATGCCTTGATCAGCAGGTAGTGGCCGGCCGCCGCGATGCCCCCGATGGCGATCATCGCCGCGAAATGGACGGGCTGGGGCGCGACCCAGTGCCACGGCATATAGAGGGACAGCAGCACCATGCCGAACACCGAGGTGTAGAACAAGGTCACGAGCGGCGGTGCCGTCCCCGAAAGCCGACGCGTCGCGACGATGTAGCAGGCGTGGCAAAGGCCCGCCCCCAGGGCCGCGAGCGAGGCTCCTTGGAACGCGCTTCGATCCGGGCGCAGCATGATGCACACGCCGATGAAACCCACCACCACGGCTACCCAGCGACGGACGCCGACGTGCTCCCCCAGGATCACGGGGGAAAGGCAGGTCACGAGCAGCGGAGAGACGAAGAGCAGGGTCAAGGCGTCGGGGATCGCCAGGCGTTTCAGGGACCAGAAGAAGCATACCGTGGCGCCCAGCAGGAAGCCCCCTCTCAGTATCTGCAGGATGGGCTGCCGCACCCTGAGGACATCGGCGCGGTAGCGCATGAGCATCACCGGGAGAATGAAGGCGAAGTGAAAGAAGAAGCGGCTCCAGACGATCTGCGTCACCGGATAGTAGTGCGCCAGGAACTTCGCCAACCCGTCCATGAGGGGAACAATGGAAACGCCCGCCAACATCAAGGCAATGCCGGTACGCGGAGATTGTCGAGCAGCCAGGAGCCGACCCCTTATGTTTGATAGTGCCGAGGTTTTCGGGCCCGTCGGCAAAGTGAAGATTCCCTCTCCCGCTGGCGGGTTAGGGTGAGGGTGGTCCCGAACAACCCCCCCTCACTCCAGCCCTCTCGACCCGGGTTCCCGACTTCGTCCTACCTCGTCCCAGAGGGCAGAGAGAGCTTCTGCGGCACCCCCTGGGGTGCGATGGCTCCGTCCTCAATCCAGCCGGACGCCATCCCAGATGATCCAGCCCGTGGCGATGTACTTGGTTCCGATCTCACTGACGATGCCGCGATGCATGTGGGTGAAATACGCGGGCCACATGACCAGCCGCCCCTGCCTGGCCTCGCAGTCGAACTCCTGCTCGCTGAAATGCGTTCCCCCATCCGGAACGTCGTTCAAATATATCATCCAGGCCAGCACGCGCATCATATTGGCAGGGCTCCCGACCTCGCAATGCAGCGCGTAATATCCTTCGCCGGGTTTGTACCTCTGCAATATGTAGCTGTTGTCGACGATCAGCTTCGAAAACGTGCGAAAGATGTGCGGCCGTTCCCGACCGTATTCTCCCCCGCCTTCCCTGAGCGACTTCTCTATGATCTTCTCCGGCTCTTCCTGCAGATGAAACCATCTCGGGATGTCCGTCGAAGCCTTGGAGGCGGTGTTGAGGGTCTGCGAGCCTATGCGCCCGGGTTGCTGAATGTCGGTGTGTCGCTCGAACCAGTCGATGATACTCTTGCATTCCGTTGCCGTGAGTGCGTTGTCTTTGATGCGTATGTGCTTCATGTCTACCAGTGCCGGCAACGGAGTCGACAAGCATTCGAGTCCCCGGGATTATAAGGCCATCCCGGTCTCCGCGACAGACGAGCCTTGTTCGATACCTTCGAGGCCCGTTTGAAAACCGGGCCGCCGGCTCAGGGCATGGACACCTCGCCGCGACGTCGCGTCGGAACATGTGCCGGAGCCCGTGCGATCTGCCGGTGGTCCGTTCGGCACGAGACGGGATAGCCCGTTTCCCCCCATGGTGGCAGAGGCGGCGTTCCACGTCGAACGGCATCGTGCGGGCCTGATCCGCGATTCAGCAGCCGGGTCGAATACATGTCGCCGGAGCTGTGTCAACGTTAATGGCTCCTGAATGTGGATTGTCCCGGGCGGTGGCCGGCAGCCTCCGGGGCCGCGCCGCCTGTGAAGTGACGTCCCATGTCATCGTTGTTATAATCCCACCCGTTTTCCGCCGCAGGGACGGTTTCAGCGTGTCCGTCGATGATAATACTTTCATGTCTCGCCTATCCGAGCAGCCATTTCCGATGATCAATACTCGTGTTCTCGCAAAAACACTTCCGCCGTGCCTACTCGCATTGTTACTGGCGTCCTGCGGAAGCAGCAGGAGCTACAGCTCCATCGAGCCCGGCACGGACACCGCGCCTGCGCGCGCGAACCTCGCAATACCTCCCGACCTCATCAACAGTACCAGTGATAATCTGGTCAAGAATCAGGAAACCGCCCAGCCCGTCGAGGTGCTTCCCAAACCAAAGAAGAGCGCGAAGATCACACGCAATGACGAGGAAGGCTGGCTCGAGGTCAATGAGCCGGCGGAGCAGGTGTGGAAAGAGCTGATCAATTACTGGGCATCCCTGGGCGTGGATTTGACCGTCAACGATCCGAAATCGGGAATCATGGAGACCGGCTGGGTGAGACCGGCAGGATCCAAGGATCAAGGGCTGACCGCCGGATTGTTCGACAAGTTCCTCGGAAAGTTCGCGAACGAGACAACCGCCCTGGAGAAGTACACGATGCGTCTCGAGCGCAAAGGAGATTCCAAGACCAGGATCTACGTGACCGAGAAGGGCGTCAAGAAGATAAAGGACGAAAAAGGCGGCTTCGCCACCTTCGAGCACTGGACATGGGTGGCGACCAAACAAGACCCGGATAAGGTGCGGCTTGCCTTGTCGTCCATAGAGTATGGGCTCGAGAACGCGGGACAGGGACAGGGGAGCACGGCGTCGCAACAAGGCACCGGCTTTGTCGGCTCTGCTCGCCCCCCCAACGTTGAACCCGCACCGAGCACGGCCCCGCCCCCGGGGGGTGAACATGGTCTCGATTACAACCCGCCGCTGATACGCTGAGGGGCGACACCGGGACAGCCGGAAACAAAGAGCCCGCGCGGACTGCGCGGGCTTTTATCCGTCAGCCATTCGCTCCGCGATATTCGTCCTGACCGAATAGTCCTGGCTACCGGATCTTCGCGACGGAACCCAGCGTGTCTTGAATCTGAGTCAGGGTCAGATTCCGGTCGGCAGGCTCGCCGTTGAAAGCGCAGGTCAGATCAGCGACCTGGGGCTCCTGCTCTGAAAACAGACTCATGGTGGTGGTAAACGTGTACGGATAGGGGAAACCCGCGTTTCCGCCTCCCGAGAACAAACCCGCCACCTCGACGCCCCGCCTTGCGAAGACGTTGTCGGGGTCCACTGCCGGAGGATTACTCGGATCCAAAGCCGCATAGACGCCCAGCCGCGTACCACCGATGGTGAATTTCGTCGGCTGGATCTCGTGCGCCAGGGGCTTGTGGTCGCGGTTGGAGTTCAGCCCGAAGCTGCAATAGGCCTTCCACAGGTTCAGGTCGTTCCAACTCTGGGGGTTCCCATCCTGTATGTATGTCCGTGCCGAACCGGAAGAAAAATGCAGCGTCTGCATCAGCTCGATCGTCGAACCCTTGGAAAGACGATACTCGGGCGATTGATATCCGCCAGTGCTGGAACAGCCCGCCACTGACGCGGTAACCAGACCGGCAACAGCCAGCATCATCAGCTTCATCTGTTTCATCAGAATTCTCGTATTGAAAAGTTGCGCCAATAATCGACAATAGCAGGTAACGAATGCCCGTTTTGACCGGTTAACACTATCGAAGTTGCGGGGGTCGTCCATCGGCTAGCTCTTGAGAGCCTCCACCGACCACCCCAACAGCCCACCCTGTTCCTGGCGAAAGACCTCCATCCGTTTGTCGGAAAATCCGGCCTCGGTGAGCAATAGTCCCAGCTCCTCTATGTCGTCCGGGCCTTTGGCCGCGGCGACCATGTCTATCAGGCGGCGCTGATTGGCCACGACCCGGCGCAGGGCCTCCTCCAACCACTCGAGGAGCTCGGCGGGCGGGGTGTGGTCCACCCGCGACAGGATCTCCCGGACATAGCGCGCCGGCCCCATCAACAGGTTGGCGTTCGTCCGGCTGGCGGCCCCCTGCCGGATCCGCGCCAAGGCGTCCTGCACCGCACGTTGCTTCTTCTCCACTTTGGAGTTGCGGGCCACTTCTGCGGATCCTTTTCTCTGAGCGACGGCGGGCAGAGCCCGCAGGAAATTGCGGGTCCGGAGGTACAGCTTGACGTCATTCAGCACAAAATCGAGCTGATCGAGCTCGTCGCGCGTCGCGTTCAAGAGCACGGACTCCCGGTGATGCATGATCGCGGCGAACCGGCCCCCCGGCTTGAGGATCCGCGCGGCCTCCGGGATCGAGCGAGACAGGTCGCTGTACTCGATGCCGAACTGGCTGCATGCCATGTCAATGCTTCGATCATCGAGGGGCAGCGACTCGGCGGAAACACGCCCGTGGAATTCGATCCTGCCGAGCTGGCCGGACACGGCCGGATCGCGCACCAGTTTCACGGGATCGATGTCCGCCAGATCCACGCCGATGATACGGCAGCCCTTCGACAGCCGCTCCGACTCCTCCAGAGCCAGCAAGGCGATCGCGCCGTTTCCCGTCGCAATATCCACAATGGCGCTTCCTTCCGCGAGGCCCCGAAACCTCGATCTCCAGAAGTCGGCTATGGCGCCCTGGTAGTTGCCGCCCGATACCTGGCTGAAGGAATGAATGTTTCCGTATCCCCAGTAGCGGTCCCACTGGTCGATATCGTGTCCTTTCCCGGACAAGGCAGCTACCGTCCCGGCTCTCGTCGGCCCCGAACGCACCACCCGCGTGGTGCCGCCTGGCCTTTGCCTCGCCGCGTCACGACTCCCCCCGGCCCGCCATTATGGCGGACGTCGAGCGTACCGGACCGAGCGCCCGAATCAACGGAGCCAGGTGGCGTGCATAGACTTTCCATCTGCCGATCGCGCCCCGGTATATCGGCTGGCGAACCTGCACCAGGCTTGCAGTTGGAATCGCCCTCTCACTGGCATGAAAGTCGAGCACCGCCGGGGCCCACTCCAGGCCGCAGTGCGCTATCAGTCTTCGCATCCATGTTTCCGGGTCGGCGACCATGTCTTCGTAGCGCACTTCCAGCAGGACGCTGTCCGGCAGCACGTCGCGCCAGTGGGACATGAGGAGCGAATACGCGCTGTAGAAACGGCCCAGCTCTTCGAGGTCGTAGCTGAAATACTGACCACCCTCGAAAAGATGCGTAAAGCACGAAACGCAGGTGTCCCGAGGGTCCCGCCGGACGTGAATGACACGCACATTCCTCAGCATACCGGCCACCAGACCGACATGCCGGAAATTGTTCGGCATTTTGTCGATGATGCAGCGAGCCGACGGTGATGTCTCCGCCAGCCTCGCGGCGTATCCCTGCCCCAGCTCCTTCCAGTCAGTGTCCGATATCTCGCCGACCCAGCCCGGATAGGTGGAGGCAAGCGAACGACCGATCGACGCTGCCAGCCTGTCGAGGTCGGTGCGCTCCCCCGCGCCGTGCACCGCGGGATGGCTCGCGAGAATGTTCTCGACCAGGGTGGTGCCCGAGCGCGGCATGCCCACCACGAGGACAGGCATGGGTGCGTCACCGGCGTATCCGAGTGTCGATATTCGGGCGATCAGCTCCGATGTGAATACGCGGGCAATGCGTTCGAGCTCGTCTTCGTCGCCGGAGACGTCGTATCGAAGCTGCGACCTCCTCGTCCGTGCACCCGCCGCGTAGTGCTCGAAAGAGCGGTCGAAGTCCGACCCGATATCGGCGTACGCCTTGCCCGCGGCGTAGTGCAGGTAGACCCGGTCGTCGTCACTGGTGTCGCCGCGATCCAGGAGCTCTTCGACCGCGCCCAGGTCCGGGTCGCCTGGCACGAAGCGTTTGACTTCAGCTAGGCGGTAATAGAGCTCGGCCTCTTCAGGTCCGCGGCGCAGTGCCTGACGATACGATTCCAGCGCATCCTCCGGACGCCCGAGGACCGCGAGGGCAACCCCCAGGTTACGGTGCGCCGAGACGGAGTCCGGCGCGAGGCGCACAGCCTGCCGGTGGTGCTCCTCGGCTTCTCTCAGCCGGCCCAAATCCATCAGGGCGTCGCCCATATTGTGATGGATGGAAGCTGCGCCGGGCTTGAGCTCGATAGCCCGCGAGAACTCCGCGCACGCTTCCGTGAACCTGCCCTGCCCCCGCAGAGCAATGCCGAGATGGTTGTGGAGATCCGCCGTTCCCGGCCGTTGCCGTACTGCCGATCGGTAACACTCCTCGGCCTCCTCGAAGCGCCCGCGGCCCATCAGGAACGTACCGAGATTGCTCAGGATGTCCGCCGCCGTCGGCTTGATCTCCAGTGCCCGCCTGTAAGACGCTTCGGCTGCCTCGTAAGCTCCCTGGGCGGCCAGGGTGGAGCCGAGGTTGCTGTGTACTTCGGCAAAGCGGGGAGCCAGCTTCAACGCCTGACGGTACGCATCGACCGCCTTTTCCAGACGGCCCTGACCCTTGTAAAGGTTGCCGAGATGATTGTGCGCATCGGCGATGTCGGGGCGCATCCGAAGCACGGTCCGGAATGCCGCCTCGGCGCCCCGGTAGTCCTCGAGTGCGGACAGCGTCAGCCCCAGGTTGAAATGCGCCTCGACGAATGCGGGCCGGAGTGCAATCGCCTGGCGGTGGGATTCCGTCGAATCGACGTATCGACCCAGGTCCCGCAGAATATTGCCCAGGTTGTTGTGCGCCTCGGCGTTTTTCGGCTCCAGCTCGAGGGCCTGGCGGTAATCCTCGGCCGCTTCCTCGAGCCTGCCGAGGGCATGAAGGCTGGCGGCCGACATCATCCAGCCGAAGCCCACTTCGGGCCACTGTTCGGTGAAACGTCGCGCCCCGGTCAGGGAGTCCTCGTAGCGTCCTGACCTGAAAGCCGAGATCAAGGCGTCCACCTCGGCCTTACCCGGCTTTTGCCGCGATGCTTCACGCGCCGGCGACGAACGATCCTGCGTTCTACCCATTGTGTATCGGTGCTGGATGAGAGACCCGGATTAGTCTACCGGCTTTGCGAAAAAAAAGGCGCCCTTGCGGGCGCCTTTTCAAACTTGCAGAAGGTACGAAAGTATTCGTTAGAAGTACTTGATCATACCTACGGACACGATTGTGCTCTCGGGGTTGGGCCCAGCGGTGTCGCGCTGGTCGTGCTCAGCCTCGATGTACAGATTCGTGCCCATTCCAAGGTCCTTGTGTACGGACGCGAAATACGAGTTGAGATCGCCGTCCGTATTGTCCTTGCCGTGACCGTAGCTCAGCATACCCATGATGCCATTACCGAAGTCATACTCGGCGTGCACCTCAGCCGTTTGTGGCTTGTCGGTGCCGTTGTCGCGGTCAACTTCCATAAACGTGCCAGACAGCATGAAAGCCTTGGTGATCTGGAACCGGGCGCCCACGCCGTACAGCTTCACTTCGGGGAGGGGAGACGGGTTGTTCTCGCCGTAGTAGGCGGCGTTCACCGTCACCATGCCAAACGTGGCGGCACCCGCGACCGTGTACGCATCCAGCGTGTTGGTGTTGTCAATCGGGTTGCCGTTGGCATCAGTGAGATGTTCGTTACCGCCCGAACCGCCGATGGTGTTGTTCGGCGGAGCGAAGATACCCTGCACCGAAAACGTGAACGGGTCGCTGCCGTAACCGCCGGACCCGTAGTCATACTCGACCGCGTCGGAAACGCGCAGGCCGTAGGTGTCGTAGTTCAGGTGGCGAGTCGCCTCATACCAGGTGGAGCCGCCGAACCCGAAGGAACGGACCGTGTTGTAGCCCAGGTACTCGTACAACTTGCCCCAGGTGTTACCGGCTCGGAGGGTGCCCCAGTTTCCGGACAGCTCGACATAGGCAAGACGCTTGTCCCAGTGCGACGTGTCCTCAGTCGGAGCACCGCGGTTGTAGCCCGAGGTACCCAGACCGATTTCGATCTTGTAGCCTGCCTTCAGCCCATTGCCGAGATCCTGACTGCCTTTGAAGCCGAAGCGGGAGTTCGCCTGGTCGCCGGTCTGGAAGGAGCTGTCGCTACCGCCCTCGGGGTTGGTGTTCGGCAGGAAAATGTTGGAAGCATTGCCACCGTGCTTCACGTCGGAGTAGTCCAAGCTCACGTTGACGAAGCCATAGACTTCGTTCGTGCCATCCTTGCCTATGGGCACCGCATGCGCCGGTATCGACGCCCCGAAGGCGCCGGCAACGGCCATCGCAACTGCAGTTTTCTTAAACATAGTTCACTGACCCTATTTGTCGTTGGTGTGAATTATTTGTCGCTTACCAACAAAAGCAACATCTGCCCATTCGAAGCAACACACTGAATGTTGCAGAGTCGCAACAATTGTTGCTTTTCTAGCGCAACGCGTTTATAGCACAAACCCGCGCACTTGTACAATACGGCTATTGTCAAAATAATTCATTATGAATCAAACGCTTAGACCAAAGCTGCGCATTTGTCCCGACGCCGGTCGGCGGAGCTTTCCCAACATCGGCGCAAACGAGATCGGGTGGTATCGGGGACGGGTTTGTTGGCGCGTTGCCACAGTCAGACGAAAATCGCGCGAAATCCTCGCGCCAGAAGGCCGAAGTCATTGTATTTGCAGGTATTTACCGACAAATCCAGGACTGCCGCCGATGCCAAATGGTCCTCGGCCGCGGTGGGATCGCGCGGCAAACGAGCAGGTCCCGTCGCCTGTCGGAGACCACCTCCAGGTATTGGTCCGCCGGGGTGGGGATATCGGCGCGTCCCCCAAATATGGACAATAACGCCGGAATCGAGACCAGGTCATCTCCCCGTTTCAATGTCACACAGATCCCAAGGCACTGCCCACCGATGAATCGCAGGCGCCCGCGACGCAGGACCCCGGGGGACTCGCCGGCGATCGCGCCGGGGCGCGACCCCGCGCGGCTGTGGCGGACCGCCGTCGAAGCCTACGAAGGCGGCGAGCCCGCCAAGGCCAGGCGTGCCTTGAAGGGGCTCCTCGACCACCCGGCCGCGGACGGGCTGACCTTCCTCCTGGCGGGCCTCGTCGAGGCGCAGCTCGGGGACTGGCGGCAGGCCGAGACGCTTCTCGCGAAGGCGCTCGAGACTGTCCCAGACCGCGTCGAGGGATGGCTGACTCTGGGCAATGCCCGGCATGCTCTCGGCCGCATGGACGAAGCCTGTGAGGCCTTCAAGGAGGCGGTCGACAGGGCCCCTCACAACGCCCAGGCGTGGAACAACCTCGCCGTTGTCAACGAGGACATGGGACGTCTGCGCGATGCCCTGGATTACTACGATCGGGCCCTCGAGGCAGCGCCCGACTTCCCACAGGCTCGGCGCGGTCGCGCGGCAACGCTCGCCCAGCTACGCCGTTTCGACGAGGCGAAGCAGGCTTATGAAGATCTGCTGGTCCGGTATCCGGATCGGGGCGAGCTGCGGCTTGCCTACGCGGAGCTCCTGGAGCAGGCCAACCGACCGCAAGAGGCCGCCCGCTACCTGCCCGAACCCGGCACCTTGAAGGACAAGAGCGCCGACGCACGGGCCGAGTACCTCCGGTCGCAGCTCCTGGCACGCGATAACCGGCTAGAGACGGCGCTGGAGGGGCTGGAACAGGCTCGCCGGCGCACCGGCATGGAGTTCCTCGGCTACCGCGAAGGGGCCATCCTGGACCGCCTGGGGCGCTACCAGGAGGCAATGGCGGCGTTCAAACGCGCCAACAAGGCGCGTGCGGCCCAGAAGGACTACCGCCGCCTGCTGGCGCAGCCGCTCGACGAGTACCTGCGGCATAAGCTGGAAACGGGTATCCAGGTGCCGGCCGGGACACCCGCGGATCGCAGCCCGGACCATCGCCAGCCCGTCTTCGTCACAGGCCTGCCGCGCTCGGGCACCACCTTGCTGGACCGGATGCTGGACGCCCATCCCGATATTCAGGTGCTGGAGGAGCTGGAAGGTCTGCGAATGGCGGAAGCAGCGATCGCCGAAGGCGCAGGCGCCGGGCAGGCACGGCGTCTGTACCGGGAATTCGTGGACCGTCATGTCGAGCTGCGGAAAGACGCGAGAATCGTGGACAAGAATCCGTTGCACGTCATGCATCTCGACGTCGTACCCACGCTGTTCCCTGGGGCGCGAGTGATATTCGTGCTGCGCCACCCCTATGACGCCGCCCTGAGCTGCTTCATGCAGGATTTCAATCCGGGGCCGGTCACCGCGCGATTCCTGACCCTGGAATCCACCGCCGCGCTGTGCGCCCAGTTCCTGAGGCTGATGAGCCAGTACGAATCGACCGTTCCGTCGACGGTCACCCGTGTGCGTTACGAGGACCTGGTCACCGATTTCCGCGGGGAGGTGACGCGGGTCCTCGGGGACATGGGGCTCGAGTGGCATGAGGCGATCGAGAATTACAGCGGGATCGCCGCTCGCTCGGCGCCGATCATGACCGCCAGCTACGAGCAGGTCACCCGCGCCCTGTACCGCAGCTCCGTCCAACGATGGAAGCACTACGACGAGTGGCTGGGCCCGTTCCATGAAGCCCTGGGCGCGATCCTCGCGGACTTCGGCTACGAGGGCTGACAGATTTCCGGGCGCCACCGGGATGCGCCCGGCGTCGAGCGGGAAATTGATATGGAGCCCGTCAAGGCTTAATCTTAGCGAAACGCTGATCGATTCGATGGTTGCGACGGTCGCGCGTCCCGGGATCGATCCAGGACCGGCGACACAACTTCAGCAGACAGATTGTTGATGCATTTCCCGTTCCCTGTTCGAGCACGGCGCCGCGGGGCGAAAGCCGCACGCGGCGTGGCGGGACTCGCCGCTTCGTGCTTGGTGGTGACCGCCCTGTGCGCAGCCCCCGGCGTGTCGCTCGGCGGCGGGCTTCAGAACATCCCCGTCTGTAATGGCTTCGGGTGCAAGTACAAAGATATAGCTTCCATATCCGGGGACGAGTGGGATCAGATCAAGGCGTTCTTCGACCCGCCGGCGACCTCCCCCGCCGAGGAACGTGAGCAGATACGGAAGGCGGCCGGGTGGTTCGAGGTGATCATGGGCCATCACACGCCGATCTATCTCGACAAGCCCGGGGACGACTATCCAGGGCGGATGGGGTCCGGCCAGAACAGGACCGGCATCGACTACAACGCCGACACCGTGGGACAGCAGGACTGCGTGGACGATTCCCTGAACATGACGACCTATCTGACCCTGATGGAGAAAGCGGGCCTGTTCAAATATTACCGCGTCATCGGGCGGGCCCGCCGCAAGTCCGCCGTGGACCAGCACTTCGCGGGACAGATCGAGAACATCAAGACCGGCAAGCGCTGGGTGGTGGACTCGTGGTTCTACGGCTACGGCAGCCTTCCCGTAGTGCAGCCCACCAAGGAATGGAGCGATATACCGTTCCTCTTCGGGACCGCGTGGTAGCCGCCCAGCCGAATCTGGCGGTTTTCGGGGCGAGGGGCGAGGAGGATCTTCCCGGCCTGTCCACTATCCGCGGCGAAGCCCGCATGAGCTTCGCCACCAGCGAGACGGAGCTGGCGCGGATCATCGGCGACGCCGATATCCTCCTCGGCTGGGATTTTCGCGCCGGTGCCCTGGAACGCGTCTGGCCCCGGGCTCGCCGGCTGCGATGGATCCATTGGGGAGGCGCGGGCGTGGATGCCGTCCTGTTCCCCGCGTTGCGCGAGAGCGAAGTCGTGCTGACCAACGCGCGGGGTATTTTCGACCAGGCCATGGCGGAATACGTGCTCGGGCTCGTGCTGTGCCTGGCCAAGGGATTTCCCAGGACCGCCCGCTCCCAGGGGCAGCGGCGTTGGGACTTCCGAAAAGTCGAGACCATCGCGGACAAGCGTGCTCTGGTCGTTGGTGTCGGCAACATCGGGGGAGCGATCGGCGCGCTACTCCACGGCGCCGGGATGCAGGTGATGGGGATGGGCCGCACCGCCAGGTCCGATCACGCGGTATTCGGCGAGGTGCATCCGCTGGCCGAGCTGGACCGCCTTCTCGCGCAGTCCGACTACGTCATTAATATCACGCCCTCCACACCCGAGACCCGTGGCATGTTCTCTGCGCCCCGGTTTCAGTGCATGAAGAGGGGCGCGAGATTCATCAACGTCGGCCGCGGCGACGCCGTCGACGAAGAGGCGCTGGCGGCGGCCCTGGGAGACGGCAGGCTCGCGGGTGCAGCGCTCGATGTGTTTGCCGAGGAGCCCTTGCCGGAGGCAAGCCCCCTGTGGGGGCTGGACAACCTGCTGGTATCACCGCACATGTCCGGCGACGTCCAAGGCTCGGATGCCGCCCTGATATCCCAGTTCAAGGACAACCTGCAGCGATTCCTGCGCGGCGAGCCGCTCGAGAATGTCGTCGACAAAGCGAAGGGGTACTGAGCGCGGCAGCGCTGCGGGACGGGCTTCAGCCCGACCAAGGGCCGGGCCGATCCGGATGTCGCTGTCGGAATGAATTCCGGCCCACCGGGGGGCTTCGATCCCGGATCCCTGTGGGTCGGGCTTCAGCCCCACGAAGGCCGGGCCAATGCGGATGTCGCTGTCGGAATGAATTCCGACCCACAGGGGGCTTCGATCCCGGATCCCTGTGGGTCGGAATTCATTCCGACAAGTGTCGGTGCCAGAATGGGCTCCGCCTGCATCAAATCGGGAAGGAACCGACGCGCGAGGTCACAAATCCTTGCAGATCCGCAGCGAGTCGTAGATCGCCGAGTGAATGTTGCGGCTCGAGACCGCGTCCCCGACACGGAACAGGTGAAAGCGGCCTTCGGGATTGACCACAGGCTCCTCGAGGCGCCCTTCCATCAGCGCTCCCGGATCCGTCTCGCCGCGGTTGATCGCTGAATCCTTCAGCTCGAAATAGAGGTCGTCGACCGGCAGTGTGCCGTGCTCGACGACTACCTGGTCCACCACCCTTTCCTCCCCGGTGTCCGTGAATTCGTTGTGCAGCCGCGCCTTGAGGCGCCGCCCTTCAGGCTCCACGCTCACCAGACGCCGGTTCACCGACATCTTCACCCCGTTCTCGTAGAACGTCCTCAAGTAAGCGGGGATGTTGGTTCCGCCGACCTCCTGCCCGATCATCCGGTCCGGCGTCAGGATCTCGATCCTGCTCCCCGCGTGGACGAGGTACTCTGCACACGAGAGACCCTGGTGCTGGCCGTTGTCGTCGAACAGCAGCACTTCCCTTCCCGGCGGGATTGTGCCACCGAGGATGTCCCAGGTGGTGGTCACCAGCTCCTCGCCGTTCGAGAGAAAGCCGGTGTTGGGTATCCCTCCCGTCGCGATGACCACTACGTCGGGCTCATCGGCGAGGACATCGCACGCCTCCGCGAGGCGGTTGAACACCATCTCGACGCCGGCCGCCTCGACCTCGGCGATCAACCACTCGGTGATGCCCACGATTTCCCGGCGCCGCTCCACCTTGGAGGCCAGCAGAATCTGCCCGCCGGCGCGGCTGGCGGCTTCGTAAAGCGTCACCCGGTGGCCGCGCAGGCCGCACACC
>JBAUWJ010000302.1:0-5876 GCA_049583715.1 Arenicellales bacterium
CATTGAAGCGGCTTAAGGACGCCAGCGTAATCTGGTACGCCAAAGTTTTCCTCCGCTAACAGCGGAGGCCTCATTGAAGCCTGGCGCGCGCAATCTCGCGTTTCAGCGATTCCAGAGAGTTTTCCTCCGCTAACAGCGGAGGCCTCATTGAAGCGTCTTTTGCGCCGAATACCATGCTGGGCCATTCGGGTTTTCCTCCGCTAACAGCGGAGGCCTCATTGAAGCGACACATGGCTCGCACGGGAGTTGGGGGCTGGCTGGGTTTTCCTCCGCTAACAGCGGAGGCCTCATTGAAGCCCACGGCGGGCGGCTGAGGAGGAGACCGACGGCGCCGGGAACCTTGCTTTACTCGGACCCCGTTCTTACTCCGCGATGCCCGAAAGTCTCCTTGTGTGGCGGACGTCGTGATGGCTGGCTTTCGCCTACCGTTGCGGATCGAGGTCCTCGGCACTAATATACAATGGTCCTGCTGGCGCCAGAGTAAAGTTCGGCCGACGTCACGGCAGGTACCGAATCAGAAACACAAAGTAGCCAATGCTTAGGATGGTCCGTGATGAACGCGTACTGCCGGCTTACTGCGTTATCCTTCCGATCTGTCTTCATCGTCCCGAAACGCCGGGCTTTCGCGAGCGACTCTTGATCCGGTTTTGCCGGCGCTTTTGCTCCCTCTGAAGATCGTATGCACTGGCGCACGATACTACGGCTGTTCGGTATACTTCTGGTGGGCTACAGCGCGACGTTCGTTCCGTCGATTGTGGTGTCCCTGGTGTTCGACGATGGCCAATGGATGGTGTTCGTCGAGTCGATGCTCATCACTGCCGGGATCGGGCTGTTGCTGTGGCTGATCAATTATTCCAACCGCAGCGAGCTGACGGTGCGGGATGGATTTCTGTTCGTGGCGCTTTTCTGGGTGATACTGGGGCTCGTCGGGTCCCTGCCTTTCATCATCGGCCTGCGGCTCGACCTGACCGATGCGATGTTCGAATCCATCTCGGGGTTCACCACCACGGGCGCGACGGTGCTGGTGGGGCTGGACAAGCTGCCGCCGTCGATACTGTATCACCGGCAGCAGATCCAGTTCCTGGGCGGCATGGGGATTATCGTCCTGGCGGTGGCCATCCTGCCGTTGCTGGGCGTGGGCGGGATGCAGCTTTACCGGGCAGAGACTTCGGGGGTGGCGAAGCATGAGAAGCTGACGCCGAGGATAACGGAGACGGCCCGCGCCCTGTGGTTGATCTACCTGACCCTGACGGTATCCTGTGCGGTGGCCTACTGGATCGCCGGCATGAACTGGTTCGACGCCATAGGCCACGCGTTCTCGACCCTCTCCACCGGGGGATTCTCGACGCATGACGCGAGCATTGGCTACTACCACAGTATTCCCATCGAGATCATCTGCATCGTGTTCATGCTCGCGGGCGGCGTCAATTTCGCCGTTCATTTCCTCGCCTGGCGGGACCTCGATCTTCGCCGCTACATCATGGACCCGGAGGTGAGGGCCTACGGGGTGATCTTTGTGTTGGCGACGTTATTCGTCGCCGTCAGTCTGTACTGGACCGGTGCCTATGCGGGGGGCTGGCAATCGCTGCGCTACTCCGCCTTCGAGGTCGCGTCGGTCTTCACGAGCACCGGTTTCGGCACGGCGAACTACGCCGCCTGGCCGCTGCACATACCCCTGTTCTTCGTCATCCTGTCTTTCACCGGGGCCTGCGCGGGCTCGACCGCCGGTGGGATCAAGGTGCTGCGGGTGATGCTGCTGGCCAAGCTCGGCGTGCGCCAGCTCTTCCACCTGGCGCATCCGCGGGCGGTATCGGTGATCAAGCTGGGCCACCGGCCGGTGCCGGAGGACGTCGTCTACTCGGTGTGGGGCTTCTACGTGCTCTACGTCGTGACGGCGTTGCTGCTCACGCTGGCGGCCATGGCGGCCGGCCTCCATCTCGAGTCCGCCCTCGGCGTGACGACCTCCACCATGAACGTGCTGGGACCGGGGCTGGGAGACGTGGCGGCAAACTTCACGACAGTGGGACCGGTGGTGAAATGGCTCGGTATCTTCGGCATGCTGGCGGGCAGGCTGGAGATTTTCACGTTGCTCATTCTGTTCCTGCCGGCTTACTGGCGACACTGACCCCCGGCGCCGGCACCCGCGTCTTCGATGGGCTCCAAGGTCCGCGGCACGTTGCGCGTTACTGCAACCGTTGCCCTGTCCAAGGCCCACCCGCCGCCGCCATTCCCGGAGTTCGAGCATCAGCCCGACAATCGTACTCAACCGGTTGCCTGGACGGCCTCGCTCTCGCCCGTGTCCGGTGCGCTCTGCACGTGAGTTTCCTGAATCTGGACGTCGAAGGTCGGCGACACCGTCTGGGCGGCCTGCAGAGCTTCCGTGAAGGGAATCTGTTCCTCGGCCGGGACGGGCTGCTCATGTTTGAGCTGCAGATAGGCGAACGCCGCTACCAGGAAGTGGACGAGGGCCGTGAAAAGATACAGGCCGCCCGGCTGCAGCAGGCTCATGAATCCGGTGGCCACGAGCGGCCCCAGGACGGCGCCCGCGGCATAGGTCAGGAGCAGGCCGCCCGATATCTCGACGAACTCCGTGGGGCGGGCGCGATCGTTCGCCTGGGCCACGGTGAGCGCATACAAGGGGAAGGTGACCGCGCCCCAGCCGGCGGCCGCCGCGAGCAGCCACGGGAGGGAGTCCGAGCTCAGGAGAATGACGGCGATCCCGAGTGCCGCGGCCAATGCGGATGTCGCGACGATCAGCTTCCCGCGGTCCATCCTGTCGGACAAGCGGCCGATGGGCCACTGCCCGGCAGCACCGCCGAGGACGGTGGCGCTCATGAACAGCGCGACGGCGGTGACGTCGAAGCCCGCGTGTTGAACGAACAACGGTGCGAGAGTCCAGAAGGCGCCGTTGGCGAGGCCGACGCCGAGGCAGCCGGTGAAAGCGATGCGCGAGGTGTTGAACAGCTTGGACAGCCGGACGCGGACGGTCTCTATGGGTTGGGGAGCCGCCGCTCCGCTCAGAGCCACGGGAACCACCGCCACCGACACCATGATCGAGGCCAGGGCGAACAACGCCAGTCCCGCGGGATCGGACAAGGTCAGCATCATCTGGCCAAGGACCACGACCGTCAGGTTGATGATCAGGTACGCGGAGAGCACTCTGCCCCGGGTCTCGTTGGTGGAGCGCTCGTTGAGCCAGCTTTCGATGACGATGTAGAGAACCGCGAAGCAGAAACCCATAATGACGCGCATGGCTGTCCAGGGAAAAGGCACGGGCAGAAGCCCCATGCCCAATGACGCGGCGGACACGATGGAGGCCATGGCGGTGAAGGTACGGATATGGCCCACACGATGGACCAGGTAAGGTCCGGACATGCAGCCGATGGCGAAGCCCAGGAAATAGGTCGACCCCAGGAGCCCGATGGAGAACGTGGAGAACATTTCCAGGTGTGCGCGCACCGGGATCAAGGTACCGAGCAGGCCGTTGCCCATGAGCAGCAGTGCAACCGCCAGCAGGAGGGCGGCTATGGGCGCGAAGGTGTGTCTCATTGACCGGTTCCGTTGATCGTCCAGGAAGATGCTCGATGACTGCACTCGTGACCAGGGGTCTGATGCGGGCGCCGGCCGCACCTGCAGGGCGGGGCCAAACGCGCGGGCGAAGTATAACAATCGCGCTCCTGCTTCTGTCGCCACGTCCGGCGCCCGATAAGGGAGCACCCGCATGGATCGTTGACGTTGCGGAAGCCCATGCGCCGCATCGATTCGACGGACCGGCCTCGCGTGTGAGTTGCCAAATGAGGCGGATTTCCGGTAGTATGTTGCACTGCAACAAACACCCAAGAACATGCCCTATGACTGAGGAAGACCAGGATCCCACACCCGAATCATCCGTTCACTGGACGCACGCGTTTCTCGACCTGACCCTGCGCAGCCAGAAGGCCGCGGCCCAGGTCTGGTCGGGGCTGCTGTTCGATTACAAGGATCTCGATTTCGATCCTTTCAACGTCATGGGGGCTTACGCCAAGGTCATGAAAGACCGGGCCGAGAACCCCGACAAGCTCGTCAACGCGCACTTGCGATTCTGCCGCGACTCGCTTGCCCTGTGGCAGGCCAGCATGCGGCGGCTGATGGGCCTGGAAGCGGAGCCTGTGATTGAGGTCGATGAATCAGACCGGCGCTTTCGCGCCGAGGAGTGGTCTCACAACCCGGTATTCGAGCATATCAAGCAGGCGTATCTCCTGGGCGCTCATTACCTCGAAACCGCCCTGGATCCCACCGACGTGCTGGAGGACAAGGAGGCGGAAAAGCTCGGCTTCTTCACCCAGCAGTTCATCGACGCCATGGCGCCCACGAACTTCGCCGCCACCAATCCCGAGGTGGTGCGCGAGACCATCGAGACCAAGGGCGAGAACCTGATCCGAGGTTGGCAGAACTTTCTGTCGGACCTCGAGAGCGGCAACGGTGAGCTGCAGATCACCATGACGGACCCCAATGCCTTCGAGCTCGGCAGGAACGTCGCCACCACGCCGGGCAAGGTGGTCTTTCAGAACGAGATGCTGCAGCTCATCCAGTACGAGCCGACTACCGAGACCGTGGCGAAGCGGCCGGTGGTGGTGGTACCGCCGTGGATCAACAAGTACTACATCATGGATCTGCAGCCGAAGAACTCGCTCCTGAAATGGATGGTGGACCAGGGGCACACGGTGTTCGTGGTGTCCTGGGTGAATCCCGACGAGAGCTATGCCGAAAAGGGTTTCGACGACTACGTGACGGACGGCCTGTATGCCGCCGTCGGCGCCGCCGAGAAGGCGACCGGCGAGAAGCAGATCAACCTGGTCGGCTACTGCATCGGCGGCACCCTGCTGGCCACGGTGCTGGCGCACATGGCTGCCCGCAAGGACAGGCGAATCGCGAGCGCCACGTTCCTGACCAGCCTGATCGACTTCTCGATTCCCGGCGACCTCGGCGCCTTCATCGACGAGGAGCAGGTCAAGTCGCTGGAGAAGCGCATGGCGGAGAAGGGCTACCTCGAGGGCAAGTCCATGGCCAACACGTTCAACATGCTGAGGTCCAAGGACCTGATCTGGATGTTCGCCATCAACAACTATCTGCTCGGCAAGGACCCGGTGGTGTTCGATCTGCTGTACTGGAACTCGGACTCGACCCGCATGCCGGCGCGCATGCACAGCTTCTACCTGCGCAACATGTACATGAAGAACCTGCTGCGCGAGCCGGACGCCCTGGAGATCGCCGGGGAGAAGATCGACGTGCGCAGGATCGATATTCCCTGCTATTTCCTGTCCACCCGCGAAGACCACATCGCGCCGTGGCGAAGCACGTACCTGGGGGCGCGCCTGATCAAGGGCCCGGTGCGTTTCGTGCTGGGAGGATCCGGCCACATCGCGGGCGTGATCAACCCCCCGGCGGCCAAGAAGTACGGCTACTGGGTCGGCACCGGCAAGACGCTCCCGGAGGACCCCGACCAGTGGTTCGGCAAGGCTCGCCAGAAGGACGGGTCCTGGTGGGTGGACTGGCAGGCGTGGATCAGCAAGCTGGACGACACCCGGGTGCCGGCCAGAAAGCCCGGCGACCACAAGCTGAAGGTCATCGAGCCGGCACCGGGCAGCTACGTGGCGCACCGGGTTTGATGCGGGATCCATCGCGTCCGGTCAGCTACTGAGTCGCCCCCGCAGGCTATCCGGCATGAGCTGGAGTTGTGACCACTGTTCCGTTTCGGATCACTGACCTCGAACCAGAGGTCCCTTCCCTCGCCCGCGGGGAGCCCAAAGGGAGAGGGAGCAAGGTGCCCTCCCGGCTATCTGCTGTATTCCCAATGTCAATATCCCTGTGGGTCGGAATTCATTCCGACAATTGTC
>JBAUWJ010000303.1:0-7959 GCA_049583715.1 Arenicellales bacterium
ATCTCTTTCTGGGACTATCTGGGTGACCGCATCGGACGGCACGGCAACATCGCCCCCTTGCCCGAGATTATCCGCGAGCGTGCCGCGGCGGCAGGCGCCGTGCCCTGAGTTATTGAGAAATTACCAACTTAAGGTATAACCTATTGAATAATAATGTAAAAAAACAGGCCAGCGCCCGGACGAGAGACCGTACTCCACAGCAACGCCCCCCTTGGTGTTGGCCGAATAAATGAAGAGTGTGTTGGCTATCGATAAGCTCAGAGCCAGCAAGCCCAGGGCATTGGCTGAGAGGTACTTGAATAAATTCCGCAACATATGAGCGGCGAGGCCTTAAGTTGGCGCCTATGCCCCAATATGTACTGACACAAGGGCCCTGCGAACTCCTGTGGAGATGCACTTGCCAAAGCCTCTCTGCTATTGTGCAATCCACGGGGACATTTTCGGGATTCTGAGATGCAGGACCGCGAGCGCACAGAATGGCAGCCATTGGACTTAGGAGGCGGGACGACGGCCTATCTGGAAGTCACTTCGCGCGGACGCCAAGAAGTGGGCGTCTTGGACAGGATCCCTTTCGACCAGGTCGTCCAGACCCTGACGCGAATCGCCCAGGGGCTCGAAACCGCCGTTGATGCCGTGAAGCCCAGCAAGGCTTCGATCGAGATTGGTGTTGAGTTCGGACTGGAAGCCGGACAAGTCGTTGCCTTGATCGCGCGCGGTACCGGAAAGGCGAATCTCAAGGTCGCCCTGGAATGGGACCAACGCTGATCCGGCCTAGCCGCGGCGAGGAGCGATGGCCGACGACGCCGAATCTCTGATCGCTCGGCTGCGCAGCGAGTGCGTGCGCGTGATAGGCCGCCAGCCTGGCTGCGGCTTCGCGGTCGCGCCCGGCTGGCTGATTACATGTGCCCACGTCGTGGGCCGTGAGGCGCCGCTCGGGTACGATTTCGAGGTTCGGCCTTGGCAAGTAGCGCCGCGCATGGCCGTCCTCCGTCATCTCGCCGGTGACGCGGATCTTGCCCTCCTCGCTGACCCTGGAGCTGACCGCACCACGGCGGTCTTCGGCAGCGATCCGCAGCGCGATGAGCTACTCGTTGGCATCGGGTTCCCGGTGCGCGAGCAGCAGCCTGAACTCGACGACTTCACCGCCCATTTCGAGGGCATCACCAAAACGCTCGACACGGCGACCGGTCGCCAGCTGCGCCTGATGAAGTTGAAGCAGGGGCAGATCGAATACGGCTTCAGCGGCGGCCCTTTGATCCACACAGGCTCCGGCCGCGTGGTTGGGGTGACGCGACTGAGCCAGGACACCCGGCTCGACCTCGGCGGCTGGGCCGTGCCCGCCGATACCGTGCGAGTCTTCTGCCAAAACGCTGGCGTCGAGCTCGCACCGCCCGAGGCGCTCCAGCCGGTCGGCGGCGAAGTGCCGGCGAGGCCGCCCGTAGAGCGGATGCGGGATCTGCTACTCGCGTTGCCCAGCTGGAACAGCCAGAAGCCTCGGCGCAGCTTCGTCGAGAGAGCCCTGGGTAGAAGGCACCGCGTTCTCGACCATGTCGAGTTGGAAGGCGATGCCGCCCAGGTCGCCTGGGACGTCGCCAAGGCGTGCGAGGATTACCCGGAGCCGACGCAGAGCGGGTTGTTGCCCGCGTGCGCATTGCTGGCCGCCATTCCGCGTGAATTCGGGCAAAGCCAAGCCCGTGACGTCGAGATTCGCGAGCTCGGCGCATTGCTGGCCTGTTCCAAGCCGACCCCCCCCTGGTCCCCCACCGTTGAGCCGCCTCCCTTTCCCGGTCCATACAAAGACCCGCAGTTGATACCAATCGAGAATCCCGCACCTTCTTCACTTTCCAAGTCGGGACCAGAGTTGCCATCCGAAGTGTTCTCCGGCGATCCACGGAGGGACCGTCTCTTTCGCCCGCTGCTCGATTTCTCTGTCGCTCGCGACATCGTCTTTGCGTTCGGCGGGACGAACTCTGGTCTTCTCCCATTTCGCAGACAGTTCGAGGATTTCCTCGACCATAACGGTTACGCTTGCTACCCCAAGGTCGACTTCAACTTAAGCGTCTTCAAGGCCATCTCGACCGCGCGGGAACGGGAAATTTCGGTCCTACCGGACTACGCAAAGTACTCTGCCCGTATGTACTTAAACCTCAAGTGCCTATTCGCCGCACTCGCGTATTCCGCGTGTTCCGTACTCCACAGAGATTACCCTGGGAAACTGGATCATCTCATCAAATCCGAGTTTCTCATTTCTCCCGAGGTATTCAAGTTTCACTACTTCAGTAGAACAGAGATGATTGGAACGGATCTGGTACCGATCGTCAGGCTTTTCTTCACCACACTTCAGGAGTATGCGGAGGCAGTATCTGCCCCGAATGTTCTTGTCTTCATGCCTTTGGCGGAGCTGTCCTCCTGGCTGTGGATATCGAAGACCGACACGGTTGAGGAAGTGTGGCCATCCCTTCAGGCGTTCACTGCTACACTCGCGCCCCGCTCCAGTCGCGCTCGAGGCATGGGCACCACCGATACGGGCAATGTAGGAACCAGGTCCGCATTTGACAGGGTGTCGCTGATTGTACTTTGCGACCAAGGTCCGCTCGGGCATGAGGCATCCACAAGGCTTCTGCTCTCGCGGACAATCTGGCCTATCCCGCCACTCTGTGTGCAAGAGGTGGCGCAGCTTCTGTTGACTGCTTTTCCGAAGATCGCGAAATCCGATACTGCTGTGGAGGATATTGTCGCCGCAACAGGCGGAGCTCCCTGGTTCGTCTCTTTGCTGCTCTCTTTCGTCGCGCAGATCCAGTCGACAGTTCGGCGACGCGAAGGTGGTCGGAATATGGTCGCCCTGGCGGTCCAGAGCGCGGAAGCTCTACTCCTGTCCCCGCAGACATCTCCAAACTCCGAGTGCGGCCGCTTGGTCGTTGACTACTTGGCCGCAGCGCGCCGCCGACTTATGGGCCCGGACACGAGGGTTGACGAGGTTGTGCGCAAGGCATGGTGCGGATCGAAGAAAGATGTGAGCACTGGCGTCGAGGCCAGCTCACCGCGAGTCTCACCGCGAGTCGAGTCGTGGCTAGCGACCGGACTGATGTGGATCGATGGAGACCCGTTGGATACGGACGCGCCGGACTATGCGTTTCGCGGCTTTCCCTGGATCAGGCTCAGGCGGGCGGGCCGACTGCAGGAGGCGTTCTACGAGACGCTTACCTGCTGGGATCATGTCACTAGTGCAGCAGAGTGAAAGTCCCGAGACCGTTGACCTGTCACGCCCAGAGCGGCTTGCCCTCGTCGGCCCAGCTTCGAAACGGTATCAAGATTTCCACTCTGTACCACTAGCAGGGAGACCGACGGTGACAACTAACAGGACTCGCCCGGTTCGAGGCCCAATGGAGGGGTTGCTTGCCCTTCTCGGCGCTCCGGAGTTGGAGGTTGGAGTCCCCAAGCTCCGGTGCTTGAATGAACAAGTAGAGAAGAGGTTGGGCGTCCACCTTTCGGAGAATGCGGCGGAGGTTTTCCTTCTTCGTTCTGGCGGTCTTTGGGCCACGTCTGACGAACTGGTCGTCCTTCTCGGCCCGTCGTCACAACCCACCTCGGACTGGTTCGTCAAGGGACTCCTAACAGCTGCGGTAGAGGAGGCGCAAGGATGCGCCGTCGTATCGATCATCCGGGATGCGGCCGCGCCGCCCCTATCGCAGGTCGACGACCTGCCGTATGAGTGCCATGTGCGCTCGCCTCAGGACTTTATGCGCCGGGTCTCGCCGCTTCCGGCTGAGTTCTCTATAAAGTTGCAAGAGGTGTCTGGGATTCAGCGACCCGACGGGTTCCGTCAACTCTTCCAGCAAAGACAAGCAATCGTGGCGCGGAGCCCAAGATCGCGTGTCTCACCGGTGGTCGTCGATCTCGATAAGTTTTTGCAAACATGGTTGGGGGAGCATCTTCGCCCGAACCCTATCTTGCTGATCGGTGAACGTGGCGCAGGCAAGACGTGGCAGCTGCTTCATTTCGCACAACATGCGCATGCGCTGCACTTGAAGGACCCGTGGCGATACGGCCCTGCTTTCTTCGTGAGACTTCGTGAGCTGGCAAGTCTGGCTGTCCAGGCGAGCGCCGCGCGAACGCCGCTTGTCGAGTACGTCCTGCGCAAGTACTTCGAAAGGGAGAAGCTGCCGATCCACGGCAGCTTCTTGAGTGCCCTGTTTTCAATTGGGCATGCGGTGGTCTGCCTAGACGGACTTGACGAGATAGAGATACTCCCGACTAACGAACAGGTACACGCGGATTTCCTGATGCTCCTCTCGCTGGTGTCGCGGCGGACCAAGTTCGTGGTCACATCACGAACCGGCCACTTTGGGTCCTTACGGTCGCTTGTTGCGCTCGGCGATGACAATCGCCATTCAGTGGGCGCGTTGCTTGAGGTTCTCGAGATCCTTCCGTTCGACCGCTCTATTCAGACGCGCTATGTCTCTAAGGCCGTGAGAGGAGCACCCACACAACAGAAGCTCTCGGAGCTTCTCGGCCTCATAGAGACTGGTGGCGATGACTCTTCTCTGCGAGAGGCGCTTTCGATGTGTGCTGCCCACCCGGCACTGCTTGCGCACATCACCGAACGGGTTGAGGAAGGTGTCAGCGACGCTTTGACGATCCTCGCCGACGCTATCGTGTCGGTGTTGATAGAGCACAACGTGCACTATGGTCGTACATCTGAAGAGTATCACCCAGTCGGTGGTGGCTGGGTGGATCTGTCGGTAGAGAAACGCGTTCAACTCCTCGGAGAGATCGCTTGGTACATGGCTGAGCGCCGTCTCGGACACGTGCGTCTCGCGAGGTTGCCGGAGCGTCTGTATTACCGCCACGGTCTCGTCCACGAGGCCATTCGGCGGGACCTACGCTCCCAGATGGCAATGGTACCGGTGCATGAGCGCGAGGAAGCCAGTGGTACGCAGGCGTCTCAGATGACTCTACGCGCCGAGCAGACGGGACCGGGGGACACGGCAGCAGAGCCTGCCGAGGACGCCGTGCAGTTCGGTATCCGCGGCAGCGCGGCCACGGCAGATGGTATCAACGACCTATCCGCCGCAGGGGCGTACTTCCTTGCCTTGCACGTGGTGGAGCGAATCATGGGAGAGATTCCCTTTGGGCCCCTTCCGCCCGCCTCCCGATTGGCAGCGGTGGGGCGCGTACCAATAGATAGAATCGCGGCAGGCATCGTGCGAAACATGCTTTGCAGCCGGACTGGGCCTCAGAGTCTGCGCGAGCTCGGCCGAGACGCATGGAAGCAGGTTCGCAAGGTTGCGGCGGGTGGTGGATTCCGCATCTACGAACCTGCGTATCGCTATCTCGCGGAAAACCTCTGTCGAATCGGTTGCATCACTGAGCGAGAGGCAAACCTCTTGACTCCGTGGACGAGCGCTACGACGTCAGTTGTGCGTCCTCCAAAGTGCGCGGCCGACTACCACCTAGTTGTTATTTGCCCACGCAGCAAGGGGCCCTCTAGCGAGGAAGAGAAAAAAGCGTTTCTTCTTGGGGTTCACGAGGTTACGAACGCACTGTACCTTAACTTCATCCAGAGCTCACGGGGCAGTACTCTCGCTGATCCTACGGTAGATGGGCAACAGTGGGCTGTCACTCGGATGACGTCCGCGGGCAGCCGTGAGACTGGGAACGCCAGTGGTCCCCCCATTTCTCCGAATCACGTCCTTTCGAATGAGTACCACCTATTCTATTGGCTTCCACAGGAGAGCAGCCGGAACGGCGCTTATTTCACGCCAGCGCCCGGTCAATACTCCCATCCTGTGACTTGGATCAGTTGGTTCGGTGCAGCAGCCTTCTGTGATTGGCTGAGTCTCGGGGATTCGGAAGACCGACACTACGTTATCGACCTTTTCGGGGCACTCGGCCGAGATCCACGGACGGCGAAAGGGGCAGGTCGGTGGGGTGGCTACGGCTACCGCCTCCCGACACTTTCGGAATGGACTTGGAGTGCCCGTGCCGGCTACGAGGATGTCTGCCGGCCATGGGAAGCTTACCCGTACTACTTGCCACGCGATCAACGCCCCTTACTGCAGCAAAGCGGGTCTGGACATGGGGGCGATGAAGGCTCCGCGAAGTGGGCTGAGGCGTTTCGAGTCGAGCAGGAAGCTCTGCGTGACGTATTGCTGAAGAGCGGAAAAGAATCTCGGCCGGTCATGTATGACGAGTTCAACGACCTCGGCCTTTCGGGGATGATCGGCAACGTTCGCGAGTGGTGCCACGACCACCCGGATATGAAACGCTCCGCTGGTGGCGGCGTTCAAGATTATCGCCTGATCCTCGGAGCCACGGCGTATTTGGGCGAGAGGACATTCGATTTTGAGTACAGCACAAGCCTCTACCCACGGAATACGAACCCAGACGTGGGGTTCCGCGCCGCGCGTTCCCTGCGCCCCGAAGAGATTGAGACGCTTAGAACAAGACAGCGCGAGGTTGAAGGCCTACCAGAAGAACCAGTTGACGGCGCGGAGCCCGGGTAATGAGCGTCGATGCGCTTTCTATCGAGGTCACAGTCACATTAGTGATAGGAGGAGCCTAGGTAGTTCAATCTGCGGTGTTTTGAGCCTCCGGCCTCCATGCAGTTTTTGGAACTCCGGCATGACGGCTCTCCCGGATCTCCTGGGGTTGTGATATCTTAGAAATCAATGCGTTAAAAGTCGCATCCCGCTAGAACCTCATCTGAACGCTATCCATAATGATGTTTGACAAAGAGACCCTGCAGACGCTGTTGAACCTCCCTGATATCGCGATTGATCGCGTGGCGCTCGCTGCGCGTAAGACGATCAAGATCTATCTCCATAGCACCCTGGAGGGGACGCACTGTCACTGTTGCGGTCAGCCGATTGAGCATTATTACGGACTGGGTCAGGAAATTGCGCTGCGCCATTTACCTTTGGGTGAGTACCAAGTCGTTCTGGTTCTGTGCCCCAAACGCTATCAATGCCGCCGCTGCGAGGGACATCCCACGACGAGCCAAACGCTGCCGTGGTATACGCCGCGCGCTTCGGTGACAAAGGCCTTCGAGCAGCAGATGCTGCTGGAGCTGATTAACAGCACGCTCGAGGATGTGAGCCGCAAGCATGCCATTGGTGTCGATGTGCTGCAGGGCATCCTGGACCGGCGCATTACGCCTGAGGTCGATTGGCACGCGATCCAGACGCTGGAGGTCATTGGTATCGATGAAATTGCCTTGAAAAAAGGCCATCGTGATTTCGTGGTCATGATCAGCGCCTATGTCAATGATCAGCTGCGTGTTATCGGCTTGCTCGGGGAGCGCACCAAGGCTGCCGTAGAGGCATTTTTTCGCAGTATTCCCAAGCGCTTACGGCGCACCGTCGGCGTCGTCTGCTCGGATCTCTATCACGGCTTCATCGGCGCCGCCAAGGCGGTGTTTGGTCGGCGCGTCCTCCTCTGCGCGCATCGCTTCCATGTCGCTCGCCTCTCTCGGGAAGGGCTTGAGACACTGCGCAAGCGCGAGTTTAGACGGCTGCGTAAAACGCTCTCCAAGGAGGGCCTCGATAAGCTCAAGAATGCGCATTGGATTCTGCGCCGTCGGCGTGCCGACCTCACCGCCGATGAGCGGCGTATCCTCAATCGCCTCTTTACCCACTCACCGAAACTGAAAGAAGCATACGAAGGGTGTGGCCTCAACATAATGTACGTAAAGAGGAACCCATGGGCGCGGGTCTACAAGACCCCCCGGAAGCACCGCGGAGACCGGTCTGGATTATGCGGAGGCCGCACCCTCAATAACCATTTCGAGGAAATCACGAATTATTTCACCGGTCGCCATACCAGCGGCTTCGTCGAAGGCCTTAACAATAATACTACTTTGTTACCTTCAAGCAAGCCGCTGATTATATGGGTATTTTTGGTGAGGCTGGATCTTCATTATTCCCAGTATGGTTTTGGCGATCATTGACGAATATTAAT
>JBAUWJ010000304.1:0-1992 GCA_049583715.1 Arenicellales bacterium
CGCCTGCGAAAGGTGAGGATGAGCGAAGACGTCGGGCGTCTTCCGAGGGCGACGTGAGCACGACGACGAGTCGATCTTCGTCGCCGTCGAGTAGCTCTTCCCACTCCCGCATCCAACCGGGACGCTCGTCCGGCGCGTAGCGAGCGGCTCAGCGATGCAGATTCCGCCGCGTTGTTCCGGGGATAGTATACCGAACTCCGGTTCGCAAATTGCGGTTGTGGCAACAGACTCGTAGACGAGAAGAGATGACAGATCTACGCCATCGACATGGCCCGCCGCGTGTATCTCGAAGGCGCGGGCTTCTCGCAGACCATGCCGGACCTGTGGCCGCTGATCGTCATTGGCGCCGTCACCCTGCCCGTGGCGGCATGGATGTTCCGGCATCGTCTGACCTAACCAACGCTCGCCGCCGTCCCGCGACGGCATCCCCCGAGGGCCGTGTTACATCGAGCATTCGGCGGCCTTCATCCCGCCGCCGGCGGAGCCAACCCGAGGCTCCATGGTCTTATGGCGAGGCAGGCACTTGAGAAGGGGGGGCGAAAAGTACAGTGCGCAATACGTAGTACGGGCAAGGCGACCGAGATCGCGGCAGCGCAGCGTATGATGTGAGGGAACGGCGGGCAGCCGCCGGGTTGTGCGCATGCGTCGAGAATCGGTTTCATTTCTGGCTGGGATCACTCTCGTGCTGTGGGCCGCGTTGCCGGCCGCGGCCGGCTCGGCGCTGCCGCTCGATGAGATTCGGCTGCCCGCCGGCTTCCACATCGAAGTCTTTGCCCGGGTGCCCGGCGCCCGTTCCATGACGCTGAGCCCGGATGGCGTGCTTTACGTGGGCACCCGGGACGAGGGCAAGGTTTATGCACTCTCCGGGGCCGGGGGTGGACGGCACCCTGCGAAGGTGGTGACGATCGCGCGCGGCCTGGACATGCCGAACGGCGTCGCGTGGCGCGGCGGCGATCTTTACGTGGCGGAGGTGAGCCGCATCCTGCGCTTCGACGATATCGACCAACGCTTCGACCATCCGCCACAGCCCGTGGTCGTGCGGGACGACTACCCCGACAGGGCGCATCACGGCTGGAAGTTCATCGCTTTCGGTCCCGACGGCCGGCTCTATGTGCCTATCGGTGCGCCCTGCAATGTGTGCAACCGGCCCGGCTTCGGTGTGATCACGCGCCTGAATCCGGACGGCGGTGGCCGGGAAATCTACGCCGAAGGCATACGAAACACGGTGGGCTTCGACTGGAATCCAGTGACCCGTGTGTTGTGGTTCACGGACAACGGCCGTGACCACATGGGGGACGACCTGCCCCCCGATGAGCTCAACCGTGCACCTCGGTCCGGGATGAATTTCGGTTTCCCGTTTTGTCATGGTGGCGATGTTCCCGACCCGGAATTCGGGAGGCAGGCGCCGTGCAGCAGGTTCACGCCGCCCGTCCTGAAGCTGGGCGCACACGTGGCGGCGCTGGGGATGCGCTTTTATACAGGACGCCTGTTTCCGCCGGAGTATCGCAACCGGATCTTCATCGCCGAGCACGGCTCCTGGGACCGCAGCGTACCCGTCGGCTACCGGGTGATATCCGTGGAGGTGCGCGACGGCAAGGCGGTGGACAAGAAACCCTTCGCCGAGGGCTGGCTCCAGGACGGCAGCGCCTGGGGGCGGCCGGTGGACGTGCAGGTGATGCACGACGGGGCGTTGCTAATCTCCGACGACCTTGCCGGCGCCATCTACCGTATCAGCTATCGCGCCGACTGAGTTCCCGGGCAGGAAGCTTCCGCATGAGGCGGGATTGCCGCTCGAGACGACTCCGGCCGTTGCCGTCCGGCGATCACCCGGGTCCTCCAGGAGGATCATGGCTGACCGGGGAGCCCTATAATTGGCAAACGCCAGTGTACCCCGCCAGAAATGATGCAAATTATTTCAGGTTGGGATGACGATGGCCCCGATCCGCAAACGGGCGCCGCCTCCGGTCTTTTTCAGTCGCTCCCCGATACTCG
>JBAUWJ010000305.1:0-15269 GCA_049583715.1 Arenicellales bacterium
CGCAGGCTCACCGCGAAACGACACCGCCGGGTACTCGCAGGCGACACACCCGGGGCACACAGACACGATGGCGGGCCCCTGCGGCCCGCCATCGATTCTCATGCATTGCCCCGCGCGCCCGCTAGCCGTGCTTTTGCTCCTCGACGATGTGTATGCCCTTGAGCAGATTCAAGGCTTCCCGGAGCTGGAAGTCCTTGTCCAGGCTGGGCAGTGTCGCGTCGGAGGACTTGTCGGTGCCTTTGTCCTTGGCGCCGTTCTCGTTCTTCAGGTGTCCGGGCAGATCCGCTTCGCGCAGCATGTCCGCAGTGTCGGTGGATTCGTCCTTGCTGACCTTGAGCTCATCCACGACGACGTCGGGCGTAATGCCCGACGCCTGTATGGAGCGGTCATTGGGCGTGTAGTAGCGGGCGGTCGTCAACTTCAAGGCGGCGCCGTTGTCCATCGGCAGGATGGTCTGCACCGAGCCCTTGCCGAAGGTCTGTGTGCCCATGATCACCGCGCGCTTATGGTCCTGGAGCGCGCCGGCGACAATCTCCGAGGCCGAGGCCGACCCGCCGTTGACCAGCACCACCATCGGCGCACCATTCAGGTAATCGTTGGGCTTGGCAGTGAAAGTGAAGCCGGCATTGGCCACCCGCCCCTTGGTGGAGACGATCACGCCTTTCTTGATGAAGGTGTCACTGACGGCAACCGCGCCGTCCAGCACGCCACCCGGGTTGTTCCGCAGGTCCAGCACCAGGCCCTTGAGTGATCCGCCCGCCTTCTTCTTGAGCTCGTCGAGGTCGGTCCTGAGCGTGTCCGCGGTGCCGCTCTGAAACTGGGTGATACGTATGTAGCCATAGCCGTCCTCGAGCATCCGGGACTTCACGCTCGTGATCTTGATGATCGCGCGTGTCACCACGAAGTGCAGCGGCTTGGCCTCGCCCTCGCGGATCACGGTGAGCTTGATGTCGGTATCGGGCTTGCCGCGCATCATATCGACGGCCTGCGTGAGCGTCATGCCCTTCACCGGCTTCTCATCGAGGCGGGTGATGATGTCGCCGGGCTTCAGGCCCGCCTTCTGGGCGGGGGTGTCGTCTATGGGCGCCACCACCTTCACGAAGCCGTTCTCCATGGTCACCTCTATACCGAGCCCGCCGAACTGGCCCGAGGTGCCGATGCGCACTTCCTTGAATGCCTCCGGGTCCAGATAGGCCGAATGCGGATCCAGCCCCGAAAGCATGCCCTGAATGGCGTCGTCCAGAAGCTTCTTGTCGGACACCGGCTCGACATAGTCGCTCTTGATCCGGTCGAACACTTCGCTGAAGACTTTCAACTCCTTGTAGGGCAGGACTTTCGCGACGTCATTCTTGTCAGCCTGCTCTTTGTCCGCCTGCACGGAGTGCTCGAGGGTCAAGGCAGAGCCCAGGAATATGCCGAGGATGAGTACCAAGGCGAATCGACTCCAGTTTTTCATAGAATAAAGTAACTCGTTCAGGAGTGTGTGTATCGTATATCGTGTATGGGGCTTGCGCCGGTTATCCAGGTTTCCGGCGCAGGCTTGCGGCTAAGCCGTGCGACACCAGGACAGCGGGTCCTGCGGCTCGCCGTCATGCCGTATCTCGAAATACAGACCGGGCTTCTCGAGTCCGCCGCTCGTGCCAACCGTTGCGATAACCTCGCCGGCGGTCACCCAGTCGCCCACCTGTTTGTAGAGCGACTCGTTGTGGCTGTACAGGCTCATGAATCCATCACCGTGGTCGATAATCAATAATAACCCAAATCCACGCAGCCAGTCGGCGAACACCACGCGTCCATCGAAAATCGCCTTTACGTCGGCGCCGTCCGGGGGCCGGAGCATGATTCCGTCCCATCGTACTCCCGTGCTGCGCAGCTCGCCGAAATGGGCGGAAATCGGTGCCGACACGGGGAGCTGCAGCTTCCCTTTCATGCTGCGAAAGGCACCGTCGACCACCCGTCGTGACTTCTGGTTCGCCAGGTATTCCTGGAGCTGCTCGAGAACCTGCTTCAATTGAGCTTCGTTCCCTTTGAGCCGGGAAAGTTCATCCCGGGACGAGGCGATTCGCGAGTTCACCGCCGCCAGCGCCGCCTTGCGCTCATCGCGGCGCGCCTCCAGGGCATTCTGCTCGGACCGATACTGAATTTCCAGGGTCTGCAACCGGCTCCGCCTGGCAGCCTGCTGCTCGGCCAGGGACGCGACTTCCGAGGCCCAGTCGTTGATCCGGTGGATGGCCCGGGCACGGGCCTTCAGGACGTAGTCGTGATAGCCCAGCATGCGGTTGATCACGGACGGATCCTGCTGGTTCAGAAAGAGCTTCAGCCGGCTCTGGCGGCCCATGACATATGCCGAGTAGGCAAGGCGTGCGACGCGGTCCTTCTGAGCTGCCAGGCGCTGGCGCAGCCGCTTCGATTTGTCTTCCAGGCGCGTAATCTCGTGCTCGGCGTCCGCCCGCTTCTCGGCGGTGCCATGAGCTTTCGCCGCCGCCTTGGCGACCTCGCGGTCCAGGCGCTCGATACGTTTCTCCGTCTCGCCGCGCTTCGCCTGTTCCGCGTCCAGACGCGACTGCAACGCCTTTATCTGCGAGCGAAGCTGCTCGAGCTTGTGCTGAGTGTCGGAAATCCGCGAAGGAGCCCCCGCCGCAGCGGCCGCCAGCAGGCACAGACCGGCGAACGCCAGCCCACAGCGAGGCCAAATCCCCTGTGAAAAGTGTTGTAATGCGCCTCGCACCTTGTATATATTAGTCTATTACCAAAAGCTTATGGAGCTGCAGTAAGTTGTCTGAACCGCAGTCCAGCGCCAACCCTACCCGGGCGAGCGTCGATTTTGTCGAGACATTCTTAACAAACGACGCCGACATCGACCAGGCATCCAAATCCCTGAAGGCGATGGCACACCCACTGCGGCTCAAGATCCTGTGCATCCTGGGCCGGGCCGAGGAGATCGGCGTCCAGGAGCTCGTGGACAGGGTGGGCACCTCCCAGAGCAATATCTCGCAGCACCTGTCAATTCTACGCGACAAGGGAATCCTGGCGTGCCGTAAGGACGCGAACAAAGTCTATTATCGTATCCGCGACCCCAATATCCTGAAACTGATGACCTCTCTGCGGCTGGCTTTCTGCCCGCACTCCTGAAGGGGCGGGGCGGCTTGTTCCGCGTTTTGATAACCGGTAACCTCACGCGCCCACGAAACGGCCGCAAGACATGATTCACGACTTCGTAGTCCAGAACTGGTACCTGTTCGTCGCCCTGCTGGCGGTCACGGGTCTGCTGATCGCGGATCCTCTGTTGAGACAGGCGTCGGGCGTCAAGTCCGTCTCGGTAATGGAGATGCCCAGGCTGACCCGGGAGAGGTGCGTCATTGTGGACATCAGCGATCCGGCAGACTTCAAGAAGTGTCACATTCCCGACGCCATCAACCTGCCGGCGAAGTCCCTTTCACAGGACCAGAAGGCCATCGAGAAGCATAAGAAGAGAAACGTCATCATCGTGTGCCGGACTGGAAACAGGGCGCATCCCGTCGCCAAGCAACTGATCAGAAACGGATTCGAGAAGGTCTACGTGCTGAGCGGCGGCATGACGGCGTGGCAGAAGGACAACCTGCCGGTAAAGAGCGGATGAGCGCAACGATACAACACGCAAGGCGGAAGAGGTAAGAAATGCCCGAGGAGAAGAATCACAGATTCGAGCTGCACAAGGTCTACGTCAAGGATATGTCGTTCGAATCGCCCATGGCGCCGAACGTCTTCCGGATCGAGAACGCAACCCCGGTCATCGATGTTCAGCTCAATGTCGGTCATGAATCGCTCGGTGAGGACATCTACGAGGCCCTGTTGATCATCACCGTGAATGGAAAGCTGAACGAGAAAGACGCATTTCTGGCCGAGGTCCACCAGGCCGGCATCTACCAGATCACCGGATTGGAGCCCGAGGGCGCCCTGACCTCGGTGTTGGAGGTCACCTGCCCGAACATGCTGTTTCCGTTCGCACGGGAGGCCATCAACGAGCTGATCGTCAGAGGGGGATTTCCACAATTCCTGCTGTCCCCCGTGAACTTCGAGATCCTGTACCGAGAGAGGCGGCGTCGAGATTCGGACGACGTTCGAAACGGTGGGAATGGCGCCGGAGACCCGGGTGAACCGGCAGCCGAAGTGGATGCCGACGGCGCA
Source organism: Arenicellales bacterium (assembly GCA_049583715.1). Lineage (GTDB taxonomy): Bacteria > Pseudomonadota > Gammaproteobacteria > Arenicellales > JAANXG01 > JAANXG01. The sequence continues at coordinate 4,168 of JBAUWJ010000305.1, forward strand.
TCCACCTGAACGCCGGTCGGGGCGTTGCTCCTCCGCAAAGATGAGCCGCCCGGCGCCGCGAAGGCGACACGAATACCCGGGCGTGCCCCCGACGTCCCGCCTCGTCAATGAGCCCGCCATCGACTCCACGTCCGGTTAGCGTGCTGGGCGCGGGTTCCTGGGGAACCGCGCTGGCCATGCTGATCGCGCGCAACGGAGCCACCGTGCGCCTGTGGGACGTCGATTCCGGCCACGTTGCCGACCTCGGCCGGCACCGGGAGAACGCCAGGTACCTGCCGGGCATCCCCTTTCCCGACACACTGGAGCTCCGCGAGGAGATAGGCAGCGCAATCGAGGACAGCTCAGGGGTGTTGATCGTCGTTCCCAGCCATGCGTTCCGCGCCACCGTCGAGCGCATCGCCGCGTCTCCGGCGGCGGGCGCCGTTTCTCTCGTCGCCTGGGGAACCAAGGGGTTCGATCAGACGCGATCCGTGTTGCTGAGCGAGGTCGTCGCGGAGCTTCTGCCCGACGCAGTACGCGCGGTGATCTCGGGACCGAGCTTCGCCGCTGAAGTGGCGCACGGCCTGCCCACGGCGCTCACGGTAGCCGCGGATGCGCCCGGTGCGGCGCGGGTCGTGTCCGGCTGGCTGCGATGCGACCATGTGCGCGTCTACACCAACGACGACCTGGCCGGCGTTCAGCTCGGCGGCGCCATCAAGAACGTCATGGCGGTGGCCGCGGGCATCAGCGACGGCCTCGGCTTCGGCGCCAACGCCAGGGCGGCGTTGATCACCCGCGGCCTGGCCGAAATGAACCGGCTCGGCGTAGCTCTCGGGGGCAAGCCCCAGACCTTCATGGGCCTGACCGGCGTGGGCGACCTGATCCTCACGTGCACGGATAACCAGTCCCGCAACCGCCGGGCGGGCATCGGCCTGGGCCAGGGGCAGTCCCTCGAGGAGGTGCTGACCCAGATCGGCCAGGAGGTGGAAGGCGTCAAGACGGTCCACGAGCTGTACGGCATGGCCAAGCGCCTCGGCGTGGATATGCCGATCACAGAGCAGGTCTACCGGGTCGTTTACGAGGGCCTGCCTCCGGGCAAGGCGGTGGAGATCCTCCTCAACCGCGAGCCGAAATCAGAGTAACGACGCGGGCCAGGCAATGCCCCTGGGTCATAGCGCACCCGCGAATCCCACCTGCCGCCAGGCCTCGTAGATCACCACGGCTACCGAGTTGGCGAGGTTCAGGCTGCGGTTGTTGGGCAGCATGGGAAGCGTGAGGCGTCGTTCCTCGGGGACACTGCGGCGAATGTCGGCCGGCAGGCCGCGGGTCTCGGGGCCGAAGACGAAGGCGTCGCCCGCCCGGAAACGCTCCCCGGTATACGGGCGAGCGTGATGCGTGGACAACATGTACACGCGCCCGATCTCCGGCTGCCTCAGGCACTCGGCCAGGTCCGGGTAGCGGTGCGCCCGTGACCAGTCGCCGTAGTCCAGCCCGGCGCGCCGGAGCTGCCGGTCGTCCGGCTCGAAGCCGAGCGGCTCGATCAGGTGTAGGTGTGCCCCGGTGTTGGCGCACAGCCGGATCACGTTGCCGGTGTTGGGAGGTATCTCCGGCTGGTAGAGGATGACGTGGAACATTCGGGCTTCGGTCCCGCGCGGGCGCCGGGGTAATCGTTTACCACCCGGCGGCGAGCGGGGTCAGGCTCCGTCTCCCGGTATCAAAACGGCTTGACCACCACCAGAACCACGATCCCGATCAGAAGGAGAACGGGAACCTCGTTGAACCAGCGGTACCAGACGTGGGATTTCAGATTCTTGTCCCGTTTGAAGTCCGCCGCCAGCTTGGCGCACCAGACGTGGTACCCGATCAGTATCCCCACCAGGACCAGCTTCGCGTGCAGCCAGCCGCCGCTGAACCCGTAGCCCAGCCAGAGCCACAGGCCGGTGGCAACGGTGAGCACCGCACCGGGAGTCATGATGCCGTACAGCAGCTTGCGTTCCATCACCTTGAAGCGCTCGATGCTCGTCGCGTCGCTGCTCATGGCGTGATAGACGAACAGGCGCGGAAGATAGAAAACGCCGGCGAACCAAGTCACCATGAAAACGATATGAAATGCCTTGACCCAGAGCATGACAGGGCTCAGTTCTGGAACAGACGCCGGATCCTGGCGCCGATCTTCTTCACGCCGCGCCATATCTTCGGCGTGACCCAGATCACCAGCGCGATGAACGCCGCCAGCAGTACGATGAACAGAACCGGGTGATTCAGCGAGGTCCATACACCGGCGATCACCAGCACGTCCTCGCCGATGGACGCCAGCCAGTTGGTGAACGGCTCGGGAGAGGTGTTGATCAACACCCGGCTGCCGGCCTTGGTGAAGTGCGAGCCGGCAGTCAGGGTGCCCCCGAGAATCAGGGCGACGAACTGGGCCTCGTGGCCCAGCGGCGAGACCGATCCTGCGGCGAGCATGGCGCCGGCCGGGATCCGGATGAAGGTATGCAGGGCGTCCCAGCCCGTGTCGACGGCCGGCACCTTGTCGGCGAAGAACTCCACGCAGTACATGAAGGCCGCCGCCAGCATCACACCGGGATTCTCGAGGATCTGAAGGCCCGGCGGGAGATCGATCTGCCCCGTGCTGCCCAGCCAGCCCAGGACCACGATCGTGGCGTAGAGATTGATGCCACTGGCCCAGGCGACGCCCATGGTTCTGGCGATAATGGCGACAACGTCCATAAAGGTGGTCCAAAGTGGCGATGTTCACCGGCTGTATATAAGGTGGCGGCGCGAAAAGCAACTCCTGGCAAAGGCTCGAGGTTAAGCGAAGCATCCCCTCCCCTTGCCCGCCGGCGGCACGAATGAGCTCCCTCTCCCCCGCCCGCGGGGGAGGGCTGGGGTGAGGGGGCTTCGTCAGGGACTGCTCCTCACGGCATCTTCAGGCAGGAAGCGTTCCAGCAGATCGTTCAGGAAGCGGAATCCTTTCTCGGTGGCGCCCAGAGCGCCGCGGGTGATCTCGAGCAAGCCGTCGTTCCGCGCCTGTTGGACGACCTTCCCTATCGAAGCCAGGGTCCGGCCGGTGCGCTGCTGGAGCATGGCCGCGGGCACCGGCTCCGTGAGCCTCAAGGCATTCAGCATGAACTCGAACACCGCCTCGTCGCCTTCGACCCGCCGTCTCGACGCGATTCGCGCCTCGCCGCTCGCTTTCTCGAGATAAGACCTGGGATTGCGGACCTTGGCGAACCGCTCGATGCCCTCGGGAAGGGTAATCTTCGCGTGGGCACCCGCCCCGATGCCGAGATAATCGCCGAACTGCCAGTAATTGAGGTTGTGCCGGCAGCGATAGCCGTCGCGGGCGTAGGCGGAAACCTCGTACTGCCGGTACCCGTGGACGGCGAGCAGGTTCTTGATCTGCTGCTGCATTTGCCAGATCGTGTCATCGTCCGGAAGCTTCGGCGGAAATCGATGAAAAACGGTGTTGGGCTCGATGGTAAGCTGGTAGAAGGAGAGATGCGCGGCGCCCGAGGTCACCGCCGTGTCCGCATCGGTGATCGCCTCCGCGAGCGACTGGCCCGGGAGACCGAACATGAGGTCGAGATTGAAGTTGTCGAAGCCGGCCGCCTTCGCGGCATCCGCCGCCGAGAGTGCTTCGTGCGAATCGTGGATCCTGCCGAGGGACTCGAGGTGCCGCTCGTTGAAGCTCTGCACCCCTATCGACAAGCGATTGATCCCGGCCTCCCTGAAGCCCGCGAACCTGTCCGCCTCACTGCTGCCGGGATTGGCCTCCAGTGTCACCTCGGCACCGGGAGCGAGCTGCAGGCGGGCGCGCACCGCGGACAGCAGGCGATCGACGGCGGCCGGAGAGAACAGACTGGGCGTGCCTCCGCCGATGAATACCGCGTGGCACACGCGGCCCCATACCGACGGCAGGTCCTGCTCGAGGTCGGCGATCAGCGCGTCGACGTACTCGGTCTCGGGTACGGGAGATTTCAGCTCGTGGGAGTTGAAGTCGCAGTACGGGCACTTGCGCGCGCACCAGGGCAGGTGAACGTACAAGGTCAGCGGCGGCAGGGACGTGAACACGCTTTGGCTCAAACGATGCTGACGGGTCGGCCATCGAGGAATGCCTCGATGCTGCCGCCGACGATGTCGATGCCGGGAAGCTTTCGCATCGGCGGGACGTCGAAGTCATCGTTGACGCCGATGGCGTCGAAATCGAGAAAAACGCCTTGCATGGTCGCCCTCTTGCAGAGACCCGGTGCGGAACGCCGGTTCGTCAGGGACAGCGCCGGCCTTTGAGCGGCTCAATCGCCGCGCTTGCGGTCGCGCGCCTGGCGGCGGTCCCGTTTCGACGGCTTCTTCGTATCGTACAGGATTTGCTGTGCCTGGCTGCGTAGAGTCAGGCGCAATTGCTCCCGCTTCTCGATGCTCTCGACCGACTCCTCGTAGAGGCCGCGTGCCTCGCTCGCCGACACGCGCCGGTCGCGCAGCTCCAGGACTTCGATGTCATAGTCGAAGGGTGGCTTTCGCACCCGCAGCCTGTCGCCGACCTTGACGCCGCGCGCCGGCTTGGCACGCGCGCCATTCACGTCCACGTGCCCGCCCTTGACGGCCTCGACGGCGAGCTGGCGGGTCTTGTAGAAACGGGCGGCCCACAGCCACTTGTCGAGCCGCGTCGAGGCGCCGGAATCAGTCATGGCAGTCGCGACGGCGCAGTCACCGGCCCTCTCCGGGTGCCCCGAGCGTCCCTCACCGACCTCGCCCGCGAGCGCGGCGGCGGGCGAGATATTCCGCTATGACGACGGCGTTGTTGTGCGCCTCGTCCCGCGCCGCGAACAGCAGCGTGACCGGTCCCCGCCGCGCAAGCTTCTCGATTTCCTCGAGTCGGCCGGCGTGTCCTTTCAGCTCTTCGAGGTACGCCGCGCGAAACGCGTCCCAGCGTTCGACGCGGTGCGCGAACCATTTTCTGAGATCGTCGCTCGGCGCGATGTCTTTCATCCAGTCATCCAGGCGGGCCCGCTCCTTCGACAGGCCGCGCGGCCACAGGCGATCCACCAGGATCCGCCTGCCATCGTCCCCGCCCGGCGCGTCATAGACTCTCTTGACCCTGATGCTCACGCCGGACGCCTATGCAGCTTTTACCGTATCCAGAAGATGGGTCAGGGACGACGCCTCGATACCGAGATCGGCGAAGCTCTTGTCCGCTCCAGCGACGTTGTCATGGCGCACCAGCTCGATCTGATCCCGGGTAATCAACGTCCCGGGAAGCAGCGACGATGCCGCCGCGATCATCCGCCAGGTCCTGAAGGAGACGGGGACGAACCAGCGTCTGCGCCCGAGCCGCGCCGCCACCGCCTCGTAGAGCTGGCGATAGGTGAACACGTCCGGACCGCCGAGCTCGAAGGTATTCCCCTCCACGCCTTCCCGGAGCAACGCGGCGACGACCGCGCGGGCCACGTCCTCCACGTACACGGGCTGAATGCGGCTGTCCCCGTTGCCGAACAACGGTATCACCGGCGACCACTTGAGCATCAATTCGAGAGTCGACACCAGCGCGTCTCCCGGCCCGAAAAGAGCGCTGGGACGGAGAATGACACTCTGGGGACAGGCGTCGCGCACCCGTTCCTCGCCCACGGCCCGTGCGCGCACGTACGGGGACGGGGATCTCCGGTCCACGCCGATTCCGGACAGGTGCACCAGTCGCGCGGAGACGCGCCTGGCCGCCCGGGCGAGGTGTCCCGCGCCGATCACGTGGGTGGCGTCGAACTTCTGCGAGCGGCTCTGCGCGTACAGCGCAACGGCATTGACCACGCCTGTCGCGCCGCGCACCGCCGCCGCTACCGCTTCCGGATCACGGATGTCCGCCGACACCCGCTCGGCCGCGGGGTCGGCGAACGGCTCCGGCCGCGGATGGCGTGTGGCAATCCGCACCGACCAGCCTTCTTTCAAGGCGCGCTTCACGACGTGTCGACCGAGAAAACCGGTGCCGCCGAAAACAGTGACCAGGCGCTCGAGCACGTGGAGGATGGTAACCGACGCCGCACGGCGGCATAAACAGCCGCGACCAAAGGTGATTCCGGGGTGATCGCGTGTAAAATGGCCGGTCCATTTTCCGAATCGGGACCCGACCATGTTCGAAACTACCATAGCCGGCAGCCTGCCCAAGCCCGCCTGGCTCGCCGAACCCGAGAAACTGTGGCCGGAATGGCGCCTCGAAGGCGAGCTGCTGGAGCGCGGCAAGCGCGACGCGGCGATGGTATGGATCAACGAGCAGGAATCCTCGGGTATCGACACGGTCAGCGATGGAGAGATGTTCCGCGAGCATTTCGTCCATGGGTTCCTCCATCACATCGCCGGCATCGACTGGCAGAAGATGACCCGGATGGGCATCCGCGACGACCGCTACGTCGTCGACGTACCCACGGTCACCACCGCCGTCCGCCGCAAGGGCCCGGTGCACGGCGAGGAAGCGAAGTTCACCCGTGCACACACCACCCACAAGCTGAAGTTCACCATGCCGGGTCCCATGACGATCTGCGATACCATCGCCGACGAGCACTACGGCAGGCGCGCCGACATGGCCATGGCCTTCGCCGGGCTGCTCAACGAGGAGGCCCGGGAGCTCGAGGCCCTCGGGGTGGACCTCATCCAGTTCGACGAGCCCGCGTTCAACGTCTTCATGAATGACGTCAGGGAATGGGGCATCGACGCCCTTCACCGCGCGGTTGAGGGACTGTCCTGCAAGACCGCCGTACATATCTGCTACGGCTACGGCATCGAGGCGAACATCAAGTGGAAGCAGAGCCTCGGCAGCGAGTGGCGCCAGTACGAAGAGATCTTTCCGGCGCTCAACGAGAGCCGCATCGACCAGGTTTCGCTGGAGTGCGCCAACTCCAGGGTGCCGATGTCGCTTCTCGGCCTGTTGAAGGACAAGGAACTGATGGTCGGCGCGATCGATGTCGCCACCAATGAGGTCGAGTCGCCCGAGCAGGTCGCCGCCGTCATCGGCGAGGCGATGCGTTACGTCGACGCGGAGCAAATCCATCCCTGCACCAACTGCGGCATGGCGCCCCTTCCGCGCGAGGTTGCGATCGGCAAGCTGCAGGCCCTGGGCCGGGGCGCCGCGCTGGCGAGGCAAGCCGTCTAAAAGAGTCGGATGGCGACTCGCCGACGCCGTGGCGCTGTGGTAAGTTTTGTCTGTCTCCCTGGAGCGGCTACCGCCGAATGGTTTCGAATATCCTGATTCCGCTTGACGGCTCGGAACATTCCGAGAAGGCGCTGCATGTCGGCTGCGATATCGCCATCAAGTACGGTGCGGCGGTTCATTTGATGCATGTCACCCAGTTTCCGGTGCGCGACCAGACATTGGCGCTCGGCGGTGCGGCGGTCAGTGCGGATGCGACGCCCGAGGAGCTTGCAGACGCGGGGACGAGCCTCATCGATTTCGCCAGTGAATACGCCCGCAAGCGCGGCATCACGGAGGTCACCACGCAGTTGAAGGCCGGCGACCCCGCCCGGCTGATCATCGAGAGGGCCAGGGAAAGCCAGCCGGACATGATCGTCATGGGTACCCGGGGCCTGAGCAACATCGCCGGGCTGCTGCTCGGCAGCGTCTCTCACAAGGTCACGAACATGGTTTCGTGCACCTGCGTCACCGTGAGATAGGCCCGCCGGCACCGCTTCTTCAGGCGTGCTCCGCGGCAAGGCCGACGCACGTCGCCACCCCTGATTACTCAGGACGAAACGATCAGGAACCCGCCTGCCGCCGCCACACCGAGGCCCGCGAGGCGGCCTGTGAGTCTGCCTTTCGGCAGCAGCTTCTCGACGAGCACGTAGACAGTGAGCACCGCCACCCAAAACAGATTCATTACGCCGGCCGCGAACAGCAGCAGCATCAAGGCCCAGCAGCACCCCGTGCAGAAGGCGCCGCTCTCGACCCCCATTCTGAAGGCTCCGGCCGCGCCCGGGTGCCAATGAAAAAGCAGTGTCTGCAGGGGGTCGCGGCATTTCTCGAGACAGGCATCCTTCGCGGGCAGCCACTGATAGACCCCTGCGACGATCAGGAGTGAGCCGCTCAGCCAGGCGCTGCGGAAGCCATCATCGAGCTCACGAGACCGATGGACTGCAACCACGCCTGCAGCAGCGTCACCACCAGGCTGAAACCGGTCCAGACCGCAAGATAGCCTGACGTGTAGATCCAGACCGAGGGCAGCACGGAGCCGCGCCCGGCGTGCTTTCGCGCCAGGTTCCCATAAAGAAGGATGGACGGCGCGGCGCTGGGCAGCATCATGCCTGCCATCATCACGGTCCACATGAGGAACGTCAGCCCAAGCCAACTGACGGTCCAGGGCTGCCCCATGGGCATGACGGGCATCACCAGCGCCCCGAGGGACGACAGGAAACCCGGCGCACCGCCCATGGAGTACATGGCCACCGCTTCCAGCCACAGGAACAGCCACGCCAGCACCACAACGGCCGCGAGCGTCCATAGAGCGAGGAACCGGTCGCGCCGAGAGGCGTCTTGCGCGATCGCGGTCACTGTCCACGCTCCGATAGCTGAATCATGCGCTCCACGAGAAAGGGGCGAAATGACCGTTCCGCGTGCCGCTGGCGTCCTTCCAGTCGATGCCGAAAGCGTGGAACTCGTGGTGCGTCGCCCTCGCGAGAGCCAGCTTCGGGTTGACCGGGTGCACAGTGTTGTCCAGGTATACCGGCTCGCCCTCCTTAGAGGGGCTGTGAGTGCCCTCCACCTCCTGGTCCACGAGCTCGCCCGCCGTGACCTTGTAACGGCCGAAGGCCGTTGCAGCGTCGACAAGGCATTCGAAGACATCGGTATCGAAGTCTTCTGCCCGGCCGCGTCCGGGATGTTTCTCTGGGGCCGGTTCCAGGGAATCGAAGATTCCCTGCACCTCGCCCAGTACGCACTGAACGAAGGCCTGTTGCTTGCCCCGGGGACCGTGTTCCGGCCGAACCTGCAGCCGTCTTCCTGGCTGCGTTTCAACGTCGCGGTTTGCAGCGACACCGAGGTTCAGGGCCGGCTGAAGTCGCTGGCGAGCCGGCTCGCCTGACCGCCCCGACCCCGTCCCGGTCGCCCATTCGCCGACACCCTGCTGCGGCCCAGTGCTCGTGAGTGAGGAAGCGACGTCAAATGCGATCGACGCGCGAGTACCTCGTGCCATCCTTCCACAGTCGTCATGCTTCCTCCCAATGTACGGGCCTTGCTATCTTGAGATGTATATACGTCATATAAACGACACAGAGAATTCAATATAACTATCCTCACTACGTATATTACAATGCGTTACAGTACCGTTCTAAGCAGACTATTGGCCAGACAATCAACCGGGTCAATAACAATAAGAACAAGATAAGCGATCAAAGAAGGCCAACAATAGGCGGTATAAGTAGGTATCACCCATCGGAGAAAAGCGTATGAACAAAGGGAACACGAAGAAAATTCACGACGAACGTTGGGGCATCAAGCTCAGTCGCGGCGCCGGCTCGCCGCTTTACGCTCAGCTCGCAGATGCCGTCGAGCGAGCCATCAATACAGGGTATCTCAGCGCCGGCGACCGTCTCCCGCCACACCACGATCTCGCCAGGGATTTCGACGTCAACATCACCACGATCACCAAAGCGTTCAGCGTGCTGAAGCGAAAGGGACTGGTGGACAGCCGTCCGGGGCGTGGAACCATCGTGAGCCCGCCGGTCGTCGAGGCGAACGTCGAATTTCAGACAGACCGGAGCGAAAGCGGGGGAATGATCGACCTCAGCGTCAACAGTCCGGCTACCTCGAGCTACACGTCGACCCTTGCCAGGCTGCTTCCGGAGCTTCCCGGCGACAAGCGATTCGCGGACCTGCAGGATTACCAGAACTCGGAGGGACCCGAATGGGCTCGAGAGGCAGGAGTGAGCTGGATCGGCGCGTACGGCCCGCAGGTCGACAAGTCACGGGTGCTGATCACCGACGGCGCACAGCACGCACTCGCCTGCGCTCTTGCCGCTGTCACCAGGCCCGGGGACCGGGTGCTTGCGGACAGCGTCACCTATCAGGGCGTCAACGCCTTGTGCCGGAAATTGAGTCTCGGGCTCAAAGACGTGCCGGGGGATGAAGGCGGCATGGTGCCGGAGGCGCTCGATAGAGCCTGTCGGGAGGGCTCCCCCAAGGTGCTTTTCCTGGTGCCGTCCCTGCACAACCCCACCACCGTCACCCTGTCCGAGGAGCGTCGCAGAGGCCTGCTCGAGGTCGCCCAGCGTCACAACATGCTGGTCCTCGAGGACGACGTCTACGCGCCGCTCCTGGAATCCCGTCCCCCGGCGCTCGCCGAGCTGGACCCGGAGCGCACTATATACGTCACGGGTTTGTCGAAGTGCGTGGCGCCCGGGCTACGGGCGGCTTTCGTCGTGCCACCGGCACGGCTGGCGCCGGATATCGCCGCCGCCATTCGCATAGACTGCTGGGGCGTCTCTCCACTCACCTGCCTCGTCGTCACACGCATGATCGAGAACGGCACCGGCCGCGCCATCGTCGAGGGTCATCGAGCGGAGCTCAGGCAGCGCAACCGGATAGCGCGGAAGATCATTCCAGGGGACGAGCTCCGGACCGAGCCAACCTCAACCCACGCCTGGCTGCGCCTGCCGGAACCCTGGCGGGGTATCAGTTTCACGAACGCCTGCCAGCGGCACGGCGTCAGGGTGCTCGCCGCGGAAGCGTTCACCCTCGGGAGGAAGCCCGCGCCTCACGCGGTTCGCGTCAACGTCTCGGCCGCCCGTTCACAGGCGGATCTCAAGAAGGCGCTTTGCAGCCTGCGGGATCTGCTCTATCGAGGCCATCTACATGTCAACAGCACCATATAGCGATCCTGTTCCAGATGGACCCGGGGACCGACGAGCGAGCAGAGGGTTTCCGGCTAGCAGGCTGTTGAAAAACAGCCTGCTAGTGCGGGACAGGGATGTCTCGCCGCGAATCAAGCACTGTAAGTGCTTGATTCGGCGTAGCAGAGTAGCGGACATACGCCGTGCTCGGCGCGTTGAAAAAGGCCAGGATGGCGTTTGTCAACATCCTGCTAGCGCCCAGCCAACAAACCCGCGTCGGCGGTCCGTTCCCTGAACCAGGGGGTGAAGTCCCCGGG
>JBAUWJ010000306.1:0-13501 GCA_049583715.1 Arenicellales bacterium
CTGTTGGGCCGCTACGAGACCGCAATTGGGTGGGCCGAGCGCGTCATCGCACGAATGCCGACCTGGCATTTCGGGTACTTTCTTCTGGCCGCAAGCCTCGTTGCCCTTGGCGAACAGGACCGGGCCCGCCAAGCCGTCGCACGCTGCAAAGGCGTTCTTCCCGAAACAACCCTCGCCGATCTTTCGCGCGTTCCGCTCAGGGACGCGGCGAGAATGGAGGAATTTCGAGCCCATCTGCGGGAGGCGGGATTCGAGGACTAGTAAGGTCCTTAGGTTAACCCCGGATTTGCACAAAGAGCTGGCTTAGCGGAGCTGTAATTCAGGGTCTATGGCGAGGCGGCAGTTCGCCAGTGGGAAAAGGGCGGTTGGGAACCCCGGTTCAGCCAGTCCGATCACTGCCGTCGGGAACCCGGCTGTCGCGCTCCCAGCTTCCCAATATCCCCGGGTCGATGTGGCGAATATTAGTAAATTCTGATAGACAGAGACCCCGGTGGGTTTTGAGCAGTCAAAGGCGCTCGCCGAAGGTTCGAGGGTACCGGGCAGGGCAGTATCCGAGGTACTCACCGAACCTCAGCTCAACCCTCGCCGTCGCGGCGGCGGGACCGCCGCTGGTCCTGATCGCGTTTACGGTCCCCCTGACGACGCTCATGAGCACTGCCAAGGCCCTGGGCGTAGGGGCCGGGCTTCAGGCCTGGATCATGAGCGGCATGAGTGTCGGGGCGGCATCCGGCCTGCTGAGCAGGGGGCGATAGGCGATGACTACGGACGGCGCCGGGTATTTGTTGCCGGAGCGTTGCTGCCGGCCTTCGCGTCGGCCAGAGGTGCGCCTGCCCGGCGGACGGCTCTGCGCTTTCGCTCGTTCGACGTACAATCGGGCCCGTGGACGCCCGGACAATCAATCGCAGCAATGTCATCCTGTATTGCGAGCGCTGGAGCGAAACCGTCGACTTCTATCGACGGGTCCTGATGCTGCCGGCCGACTTCGAGAATGATTGGTTCGTGGAGTTCCGGCTCACCGGTGACTCTTTCGTGAGCATCGCGGACGCGCGGCGTGCTTCCGTCGACTCATCGGCGGGGCAGGGGCTCACCCTGACGTTGCAGGTGGACGACGTCCATGCGGAGCACCGGCGGCTGGCTGCGGCCGGCGTTGCCGTGGGCACGGTACGGACGCACCCCTGGGGCGCTCTGGGTTTCTTTTGCCGGGACCCGGAAGGCTACAGGCTGGAGTTCTGGCAGCCCCTGGAGCCATGATTCAGGGTGCGGCAAACAGCTCGCGCTCCTTTCCGGGGTTCGCAGACTGCCTGTCCCTCTCGGGGGGCGCCGCAAGAGATGGCTCCTTCTCCCGTATGGGAGAGGGCCGGAGTGAGGAGCGTTGTTCGGGACTCCCACCAGCGGGAGAGAGACGATTCGCACTCTTGTAGATGCGGCGCGGGGCCGGGTCGGGGGGCGACGCGAGATGGAGGCCGTTTGAACATGTCCTACAAAGATATCCTTGTTGCCGTGGAGCCATCGCAGTTGAGCCCGAACGTGACTCAATGCGCGGCGGAGATGGCTGGTGAGCTCGGTGCGCATCTGACGGCGCTGTATCTCGGCAGTGATCCGCTGTTCGGCTTTGCCGAGAGCCAGTTGCCCGCGGACCTCCTCGAAACACATCGGGGCAATCTTGCCCTTTTGGAAAGGCGGGAGCGAGACCGCTTCGAGAAAGCCTGCCGCCTCTCGGGGGTAATCGCTGAATGGCGCTCCACTGGTCAAGGCCACTTGTCGGCCCTGGTACTCAGTGCGCGATATGCCGACCTGGTGGTGCTGAGTGCACGGACGTCGAAGGAATCGGGTCTGATCGCCCATCACTACCGCGATGGTGTGGTGCTGGCGGCGGGGCGTCCGGCACTGATGCTTCCGGAATCCTGCACATGGGCGCACGGCTTCGGGCGGATCATGGTGGCATGGGAGAGCAGCAGGGAAGCGAGCCGCGCCGTGCACGACGCCATGCCGCTGCTGCAGATGGCCCGCGAGGTGACCGTCATGGAAATCACCGACGGCGACGTGGAGCTCGAGAGGGAACCGGGGGCGGATATCGCCGGGCACCTGGCCCGCCACGGCGTATCAGTGCAGGCAACGTACCAGACTCGAAATGAGAACGACGTCGGAGCCGAGGTGTTGTCCGCATCGGTTGACTGCGGAGCGGACCTGATAGTCGCCGGAGCCTATGGTCATTCCCGACTGAGAGAATACGCCCTCGGAGGGGTAACCCGGCACTTGATGGCACATTCGAAGATCCCGTTGCTGCTTTCTCATTGAGCAGTGCAGTAAAGGCATCTGCACAAGCGCGGTCCCAGCCGGGGCACTTTTCCTCGTTTCACCTGTCGAACGATGTGTGTCGGTCAGGACGCGTTGCAATTTGCGCCGCGCCTGGTTACGTGGAATCAGTTCGAAGTATTCCGGTTCATTAAACCGGTCGCGCCAATGTCGGCGTGTAACACAATCCCCCGTGCAGCGCAGCGCAGGAACGGCTGCGAAGGCGGTCGCGGCGAATCCCTGACAGCGGAGCACTGAAGCGGGATCATTAAGACCTCGGCGAGGGTGAAACAGACAGTGCACACGGCGATGGTTGTGTCGTTATCGCCGGCAGATCGAAGTGGTTCAAAAGAGTATTCACCGTGCCGATAAGAAATAACCGACCTTTTTTGTTGGCTGCGCGTCATCCCGAGGGTGCACGAGTCAATCGCCGAAGCCGAGAAGCGGCCTGAATTCCACGAGCATCAGTTCATGGGCCCTATTGTTGCTCATTCCGGCGATTTCCGTTATGGTTGTTCACATAACTATGCCAAAAAGGCGTGCGCCCGCGGGAACAACGCCGGTGTTTTAAGTCTGTAAGTACCCTGCCCAGGGCTCAGGGTGGGGCAACCTTTGGAGGAGTCTTTATGACTAAGCGTCTGAAACTGGACCGTCGTGTGCATCCCCTGGTCCACGATCTGACGGTGGATCTGCAAAAAGGTCGGATCGACCGTCGCAACTTCCTTCGAATGACCACTCTACTGGGCCTGTCCGCGGCGTCGGCGTATACGTTGGCGGGCGGGATCACCGGTCGTTACTTCGTTCCCGCCGCGCGGGCGGCGGAAGGCACGCCTCAGATGGGTGGCACGTTGAGAATTTCCATGCAGGTGCAGGAAATGACGGACCCAGCGCTCTTCGACTGGGTTCAGAAGTCCAATGTCGCCCGCCACATCGTCGAATATCTCACGATCACCGGCGCGGACAACGTCACCCGGCCTTACCTCGCCAGGAAATGGGAAGCGTCCGACGACCTTACAGAGTGGACGTTCCACCTGGCCAAGGGCGTAAAGTGGCACAACGGCGACGACTTCATTGCCGACGACGTGCTGTTCAACTTCGAACGCTGGCTGGACCCGAAGACGGGGTCCTCCAACATCGGGCTGTTCTCGGGCATGGTCGAGGAATACGATACCGGCAAGAAGGACAAGAATGGCAAGGCCGTGATGTCCAAGCGCATGATCGACGGCGCCCTGACCAAAATCGACGACCACACGATCAAGCTCAAGACGAAGACTCCGCAGCTCGCCATTCCCGAGAATCTCTACAATTATCCGACCGCCATCGTGCACCGGGGATTCAAGGGCAACCTCACGGAAGACCCCAACGGCACCGGCCCCTACAAGCTGGTCAAGCACGTCATCGGCTCCACCGCGATCCTGAAGCGTGCCGACCGCCCGTACTGGGCCAAGGACATCAAGCAGCCCTACATCGGCGGGCCCATCTATCTCGATGAGATCCAATACATCGATCAGGGTAACGTGGGATCGGCCCAGCTCGCCGCCCTGGCTTCCGGCCAGGTCGATGCGATCTACGAGTTCGACATGCCGTCTCTGAAAATGGCGCAGGCCCTGCCCAACGTCAACGTTCTGTCCAAGACCACCGCGACCACGTCGTGCATGCGCTTCCGGGTCGACAAGAAGCCGTTTACCGACAAGCGCGTCCGGCAGGCGCTGCAGATGTGCACCGACGTCGAAGAATATCCGAAGCTGATGTTCGCCGGCATGTCCCACTACGGTGAGCATCATCACGTGTCGCCTATTCATCCGGAATACTACAAGCTGCCCGTGCCCAAGCAGAACATCGAGAAGGCCAAGAAGCTGCTGGCCGAAGCGGGCTACGGCAATGGCCTGGAGCTTAAGATAGACTGCGGCAACACGGGAGGGCCTTACCAGCAGCAGCAGTGCGAGATCTGGAAGTCGCAGCTCGCCAAGGCCGGCGTCACGCTGACGCTGAACGTCATGCCTGCGGCCAAGTACTGGGATATCTGGGAGAAGACTCCCCTTGGCATTACCGAGTGGGTGCAGCGTCCTCTCGGGACGATGGTGCTGGACCTCGGCTACCGCTGCGGCGTGCCGTGGAATGAAACGCATTACTGCAGCAAGGAGTTCGATGCCGCGCTGGACGCGGCGGACCAGGAGCTCGACGTCGACAAGCGGCGTGAGAAGATGAAGAAGGTGGAGTCCATTCTGCAGGAGGACGCGGTCATGTCCCAGCCGGTCTGGAAGCCGTTGTTCACTGCGGCGAGCAAGAAGGTCCATAACTTCCACCTCCAACCCACGAACTATCACCAGTTCGACAAAGTATGGATAGAGAAGACATAATAGGAGCTTCAGCGGCGAGCCCGCTCTAGGAGCGGGCTCGCCTGGTTGCCTTCGATGCGGGGAGCGCGTCTGTTTTGCCGTGTTTGGTCTCTAACTTAGGGCACTCAAACCGATAACCGACGGGAATATATAAAAATGCTTATTCTCACCCTGAAGCGACTCACCTCCATGATACTGATCATGCTGGTGGTGTCATTTATTCTGTTCGCGTTGTTTGAATCCGACAAACTGGAAGTCGCCGGCAAGGTGTTGGGTCCTTACTCCTCCCATGAGCAGCGGGAGATCTGGCTGGAGAAGAACGGATACAACCAACCATTTCTCAAGCGCTACGTCTTTTGGGTATACGACGCCATCCGGGGAGATTTCGGTCAATCCATCCAGTTGAAGGTACCCGTATCCGAGGTCCTCGGGAAGAGATTGGAGAACACGGGAATCCTTGCCCTGGGTCTCTTCCTGCTGATGATACCCATCTCCCTGACCATGGGGATATTCGCGGGGATGAAGGAGGGTTCCTTCCGGGACAGGGCCATATCCGTCACGGCGGTGGTCACGACCTCGGTCCCCGAGTTCGCGATCGCCACCTTCCTCACCGCCATATTCGTATTCTGGCTCGACTGGCTGCCGGGAACGTCCGCCATGTCCTCCGGTTTCGATTTCAAGGAGCTGGTATTACCGGTGGGAGTGCTGTTGATCTATGACATGGGCTACGTAGCCCGCATGACGCGGGCGTCCATGGCGGAGGTAATGACCTCGCAGTATGTCCGTACGGCAATACTCAAGGGCATACCGTATCGCAGAGTGATCGTCAAGCACGCCCTGCGCAATGCCTTGATTGCACCCTTCACGGTCATCATGCTCCAGCTCAACTGGCTGCTGTCCGGCGTCATCGTCGTGGAAGTCTTCTTCGCCTACAAGGGGTTTGGCAGCCTGCTGTACGATGCCGCCCTGTTCGGCGATATCTACGTGATCGAGGCATGTACCCTGGTTGCCGTCTTCGTGGCAGTGTTTTCGCAGTTCCTCTCGGACGTCGGCTACACACTGCTGAATCCGCGGATTCGTTTCTAGAGGTGACAAGAAATGGCTGACGACATTACATCCACATCTGACGCGGCGGCGATCCCTCAGCCGCCTTCCCAGCTTCGCAGAACTCTCGGGGCGCTTGCCCTTCTGCGTGAATCTCCCGTCGGTATGGTTGGCGCCGCGCTGGTCCTGTTCTGGGTGCTCATGGCCATTCTGGCCCCTGTGCTGCCTCTGTACGACCCCTTGCAGCCGATGATTCCCTTCAAGGGGATCGGCGCCATCGCCCCGGACGGCGGTCATTTCTGGTTGGGCACCGACCACAAGGGGAGAGACATCCTGTCCCGGGTCATCTGGGGTTCCCAGCGCGTCCTCATCTGGGCGACCCTGTCCACGGTCACGGCCTATATAGTCGGAATCTTCATGGGCTGCATCGCGGGGTACCTCGGAGGCTGGTGGGATGAGATCATTTCATTCCTTGCCAACGTGCTGCTTTCTTTTCCGGTGATGATCCTGTTCGTGATCATCATCACTCTGCTTGGTGCGTCCGGAGCCAATATCGTGATCGCCGTCACCTTTGCCTCCGCCCCCGGCATCATGCGTATCGTACGCGGGCTCATTCTGGACTTACGAACACGGGATTATGTGTTTGCCGCGCAGACGCGCGGCGAATCAGCCTGGTTCATCATGTTGGTAGAGCTGCTGCCCAACGCCCGTGGTCCCTTGATCGTCGATTCCTGCCTGAGACTGGGCTACACCGTCGTCGCCATCGCCACTCTTGGTTTTCTGGGCCTGGGCCTGCCGCCACCGGCGCCTGACTGGGGACTGATGATCAAGGAGGCGGTGCCGCTCGGAAGCTTTGCCGGTCATATGATGCTGGTCCCGGCGATCGCTTTGTCCTCGCTGATCCTCGGATTCAACATGCTGGCCGACGGC
Organism: Arenicellales bacterium; assembly: GCA_049583715.1. Classification (GTDB taxonomy): domain Bacteria; phylum Pseudomonadota; class Gammaproteobacteria; order Arenicellales; family JAANXG01; genus JAANXG01. Next base: position 6,609 of record JBAUWJ010000306.1, read on the forward strand.
CTGCGAGAAATATCCTTGCGTGACTGAACTTGCGTGACCGAAATGGGGAGGCTGCAGACAATGTCCGACCAACAACCTGTGCTTGAATGCAAGAACCTGTCGATTTCCTACTACACGCGAGCGGGCGAGATTCCGGCGGTGGTGGACTTCGACCTTACCGTATATCCGGGTGAGTCCATCGGCCTGGTGGGAGAGTCCGGGTGCGGCAAGTCCACCGTGGCCATGGCCATCATGCAGTATCTGGGCGGCAACGGCGCCATAACGGGCGGCGAGATACTGTTCAAGGGACGGGACATGACGAAGATGACCGAAGACGAGCTGCGCGCGCTGCGCGGCTCCGAGATCGCCATGATCTATCAGGAGCCGTTCGCTTCGCTCAATCCCAGCATGCGGTGCGGTGAGCAGCTCATGGAAGTGCCCCTGTATCACGAGCAGGTCACCGAGCAGGAAGCGCGCACACGGGCCCGCAAGATGCTGGCCGACGTCAAGCTGCCGGACCCGGACCGCGTCATGGACGCCTATCCGCATCAACTATCCGGCGGCCAGCAGCAGCGTGTGGTGATTGCCATGGGTCTGCTGTCGAATCCCTCGCTGCTTCTGCTCGATGAGCCTACCACCGCCCTGGACGTGACGGTGGAGGCGGGCATCGTCAAACTGATTGCCGATATCAGCGAGCAGTTCAATACTGCCCAGATCTACATCTCGCACAACCTCGGGTTGATCCTCGAGACGTGCAACCGCGTATTCGTGATGTACTCCGGTGAGGTGGTCGAGGAGGGCACTATCGATTCACTGTTCACCTGGCCGCGGCATCCCTACACTCATGGCCTTTTCGGCTGTATTCCCCTGCCCACTGCGGATAAGAACGCGGCACCCTTGAAGCCGATCAAGGGGCAGCTCCCATTGCCGCATGAGCGGCCCTCGGGCTGCTATTTCAACCCCCGCTGCGACCACGCCGTACCCGGGCGGTGCGATACCACCCACATCCCGATCGAGCATGTGACCGGCAGTGCGGCGGATCATCGCGTGCGCTGCGTGCGATGGAACGAGATCGAACGCAAGACCGACATACCGGGCGGGGAAGGCAAGGAGGCCTCGGAAATCGGGGAAACCGTCCTCGAAGTGGACCACATGAAAAAGTACTACGAGGTCCGCGATCGATCGTTGAAGGCCATTCTCTCCGGGAAGATGACCAAGTACGTCAAGGCCAACCAGGATCTCAACTTTTCCGCCCACAAGGGCGAGACGGTGGCAATCGTCGGCGAGTCCGGCTGCGGCAAGTCGACCTTTGCCAAAGTGCTGATGGGGCTCGAGACCGCCACCGGCGGCGCGATCCGGGTGGGTGATGTCGACTTCGCCGAGCTCGATGTCCGGAGGCGGTCCGCGGCGCAGATATCCGGGCTGCAAATGGTGTTTCAGAACCCGTTTGATACCTTGAATCCGAGCCATACGGTGGGCAGCCAGATCGGCCGCGTGATCGAGCGGTTCGGTGGAGAGAAGGACGCTGAGAAGGTGCGGGCGCGGGTGCTGGAGCTGCTCGATATCGTCAAGCTGCCGCGCGATTTCTACTACCGCCGGCCGCGCCAGCTATCCGGCGGCCAGAAGCAGCGGGTGGGGATCGCGCGCGCCTTCGCGGGCAACCCGGAGATGGTGATCGCCGATGAGCCGGTGTCGGCGCTCGACGTATCGGTGGCGGCGGCGGTTACGGACCTGCTGACCGATATCCAGCGCGAATATCACACCACCTTGCTGTTCATCACGCACGATCTGTCGCTCGTCCGGTATCTGGCGGATCGGATCGTGGTGATGTATCTGGGGTGGATCATGGAGCGCGGCTCGACTCAGCAGATATTCGACCCGCCCTACTGTCCCTACACGGAAGCGTTGCTGTCAGCGGTGCCGATCGCCGACCCCGAAGTCACCAAGCGGGAGATCGTTCTGGAAGGTGACCTGCCCAGCGTGATGAATCCGCCGAAGGGCTGCCCCTTCAGCACGCGATGTCCACGGAAGATCGGAGACATCTGTGACAACGAGCCCCCTCCGGAGCAGGAGGTTGCGCCGGGCCATAAGATCACCTGCCACATACCGATCGAGGAGCTGAAGAAGGTCGAGCCGGTCATACATGTGCCGACTCCCGAGGAACGCATTCAGGCTCAGAAGGAGACAACCAGCTAACACAAGAGGGACCCAGAATAAAAATCGCAGCTCTAAAAGGCGGGTCCAGCAACCCGCCTTTTTTTTGACACTGCCCGGACGGCAAAGTGCCGGAGCGGCGCGCGGAATCGACCGGACTCGTGCCGGCGCGTCGGCGCTATGATGCGGCGATTGAAGCCGGGTAGTCGATGTAGCCGTGCTTCACGATGAAACCGATCAGGGTGTCGGCGCATTCCTCCGCCGTGTTGTTCGTGGTCTCCAGAACGAGCTCGGCGTCGTCCGGAGGCTCGTAGGGAGAGTCGACGCCGGTGAAGTTCGGAATCTGACCTTTGCGGGCTTTTTTGTACAAGCCCTTGGGATCGCGCTGCTCGCACACACTCAAGGGGGCGGACACGAAGACCTCGAGAAACTCCTTCGGCTCGAACAGCTCCCGCACAATCTGCCGGTCGCTGCGGAATGGCGAGATAAAGGAAGCCAGGGTAATGAGGCCGGCATCGACGAACAGCTTTCCAACCTCGCCTACACGGCGGATGTTCTCGACACGGTCCTCACTCGAGAATCCCAGGTCCCGGTTGAGGCCGTGGCGTATGTTGTCGCCATCCAGCAGGTACGTGTGCTTGCCGGCGGCGTTGAGCTTCTGCTCGACGATGTTCGCTATGGTGGACTTGCCCGCGCCTGACAGGCCGGTAAACCACAACAGGCAGGGGTGTTGGCTCTTCAGGCTGGCCCGGGTCTTCTTGTCCAGGTACAGGTCGTGCCAGACGACGTTGGTCGCCCGTGCGGGTGTTCGTCTTTGAAAGTCCCGCCGCTCCTTGAGCGCCTCGTTTTTGCTCATTGATTACTTGCCTGATTTGTCGTCGCGGGGCCGAGGCCGCACGGGGGAATGAGCCGCGTAATATACCGATAATGTCGAAATTTTCCAGACCTTTCCCCGCCGGATTCCCGGCGCCGCAGTGCGGCGCGCCACCGGTCTGCCCGCGGGCGGCCGCTCATCCAGGTCCCTGACAAGGCGACGGAGAACGGGGCGCCGCGCAGGAAGCGAAGGGGGTTCTCCGGGCCGGGGCGTGCAATGCCGGGGTCCGGGCGCGCTTATTCCGGGCAGTCTCTGGAATACGTGCTATGCTTCCTTTGATGTTGTGACACCTTTGCGGTATTGAAAAGGGCGGTTATGCAGAACACGCTTGGCCGGTTCAAGCTTTTTCACAGGCTCAACGAGCAAGAATGCGCCTTGATCGAACGGGGTGGGGAGTGGGTGCGCGCCAAGCGGGGCCAGACCATCATTGCCGAGCACCACACCAATAAGGCTTTCTACATCGTAATCGAGGGTTCCGTGGACGTGCGCCTGTCGGACTCCGTTGGCAGCAGCATCGAGCTGGCGTCCCACGGTCCCGGCATGATGATCGGAGAGTACTCCTTCATTGACGGTCTTCCCGCGGCGGCGTCGGCGGTGCCCGCTACGGACTCGGTGCTCTTCATGATCCGGCACGAGAAGCTGCACGAAATCCTCGAAAACAACGACCGAATCGGTCGGATCGTGTACAGAAACCTGCTCGGCATGTTGGTGGAGAGACTCAGGGCGGCCAACGCCGAGCTCGATCTTTTCAGCTCCTGAGCGTTTTTCCGCTGCCGCACGACGGCCGGACCGTCGGCTTGATCTCCCGAGCACTGCCGGAGTCGTCCGAAGCACGTCTCCGGCGGCCCTACCAGTAGCGCATGGCGTCCCGGTACAAGGCCTCGAGGTCGTGTTTCTCCACCTTGCGGGGAGCCAGGGTCAGGAGCCGTTGTTGCCGGTAGGCCCCTTCGACCAGCGCGGGCACGTCGCTCTGCGAATAATCCAGATCACCGAGGCCGTTCGGTACGCCGGCGGCGCGCATCATCTCGATGAATTTGCCCGCCAGGGCCGCACCTGCATCGGCGAGGTCGATATCCCCGATCCCCTCGCCGAGACACTCGAGCACCCGCAAGTGCCTCTCGGGCGAGCTGGCACCGGTGAAACGGAACGCCGCCGGTGCGTTGACCACGACTGAAATTCCGTGCGGGCACATGGCGTGATCGTGCGGCCAGCCCTCCGGCTGGTAGCGACGGATCATCCCGGCCACCGAATAGCTCATGGCGTGCGGGATGTGGACGCCCGCGTTGCCGAAGCTGATTCCGGCCATGGTCGCCGCATACATCATGGCGTTCCGGGCTTCGAAGTCCGACGCGTCTCGAACCGCCCGCAGCAGGTACCTGCCGCCGAGCCGGACCGCTTCCAGGCTACCGGCGTCGCTGTACGGGTTCGCTCCCTGGTAGGGCGGGCGGCTCTCCGAATCCGCGGGGGCCGCGCGGGTCGTGAACGGGGCTGCCGTATAGCTCTCGATGGCATGAGTAAGCACGTCGAAGCCGGTGGACGCCGTGACCAGCGCCGGTAGGCTGTAGGTGAATTCCGGGTCGATGATGCCGAGACTGGGCTTGAGATATTTCGAGGAGATTCCGGTCTTGACTTCCTGCGACTCCAGGTCGAAGACGGCGACCGCGGTCGACTCGCTCCCCGTCCCGGATGTCGTCGGGCAGGCGATATGGGGCGGCAGAGGTCCTGGGACCGGCCTGCCACCGCCGATGGGCTTGTTGACGTAGTCGATGAAATCGGCGGGGTAGGTAGACAGGAGTGAGGCCGCTTTGGCGGTATCGATCACCGAGCCGCCACCGATCGAAATGACCCCGTCCACCCGGCTTTCCTTCATGAACTCACCGGCGGCGATGAATGAGCGGTCCGTCGGCTCCACGCGGGTCGCGTCATAGACCTCGAAAGCGACTCCGGCCCGCCGCAGCGAATTCAAGGCGTGCTCATAGGGCTCGAGGTTCGACACTGCGCAGTCCGTGAACACGGCCGCGCGCCGGATATTCAAGGCCCTGGCGTCGGAGCCGAGCTCCCCGACAGCCCCGGGCCCGACCTTGATGGGGCGGGGGTCGACGGTGAACAGGCGCTCGCCCCCTTCTCGATACCGGTAGTGCTCTCCGAACATGGTGATGACGCTGCTCTCGTGGTGCGGAAGCCCGAGTCTACCGCAAGGTACGCCGCCCACCGACATCCGAGGCGCCGGAAAGGATCGGCGCACAGGACCGCCGGATCCGTCGCGCCGGATCAGAGCCCTACTTTTGGGCGGCGTGCACCATGTAGTCGACTCCCGCCTTGACCTGGGCATCGGTCAGGCTGGAGTTGCCTCCCTTTGGAGGCATGACCCCGCTCTTGCCCTGGAAGCCGTGCAGCGCATGCTGGTACAGGGTCTCGATGCCTTTTGCGATGTGCGGCGCCCAGGCCTGGGCGTTCCCGAATACCGGGGCGCCGGCGGCGCCTGTGCCGTGACAGGCGATGCAGGTGCCCTTGTACACCGCTTCACCCGACACCGCCTGGGTTTGCTGGCCCGCGGCCGGCGCCGTCGACTCGGAGGATGCGGGCTCCTGTCCTATCGTGATCTGCCCCACCGGCTCGAGTTGCTTCGCGACCTGCGCGTTGCGGACATCGGCGCTCACGCTGGACTGGTTGACCCCCGAGCTGACGACTTTCGCCAGAATTATCAGCAGAATCGCAATCACGACCAGGCTGCCGATCATGATGCCAAATATGTTCGCAAATTGAGCGTCGCTCATTTCTGGTTCGCTGCTCATAACCCGCCTTGCTTGATTTCTTGGTGAACTATCCGCACGACGCCCTGCCGTCCTGCCGCTTTTCTAAAGCGGCGAAGTATACCGCATCGGAGCCCAATTTCAGACCGCGTGAGGCAATATTTGCCCGCCCGCGTCGGGCCCCTCAGCCGTCCTTGCGGGCGCGCGGGTCCCAGGCAATTCCGAAGAACTGGAGGCTGATATCGGCCTTCGCCGGTCTGACGGCGATCTGTTCGAGCTCCTCGCCCTGGGCGTCGGGGACCGGCGGGATTTTCGCCAGCTCGGTTTCAAGCTCCTGGTTCACTGCTTGCAGCTCGGCCTGGGCATTGTGAAGCGCCGTCTCCGCCAGCACAGCGTCGCCCGATTCCTTGCGCATCCGGCCCACCTGGCGCATCGCGGTGCCGGCGCGGCTCAAGGACGAGCGCTTGCGGCCCATGAAGGCGCCCAAAATGGCGGTGCCGACGGACAGGGCGGTGTCGATACGGCTCTGGACGACCTGGGATTGCTCCTGCCCGACTCGCTCCTGCGCGCGCTGCACACGCTGCTCCACGGCCTGGATCTTCTTGTCGAACTTGTCCCGAAGCGCTTTGACGTCGGCATCCCGCTTCTCCCTCGCTTTGATCTGGAGCCGGGCACGGAAGGAGCCTTCCGTCTCATCGGGCTCCGAGATCAAGTCGAAAGTCGGGCTCTTGAAGAGGGTCAGCGGCTGGTCATTGCGCAGCCAGGCAAGGAAGCTGCGTTCCCATTTCTTGAAGTTGGCGCCGTCCGAGGCGGCATCGGCGAGCGGCGCGTACCGCGACCCCGCGGTCCCGGCGGAGCCCAGCTCGGACGCGCTCTGTGAGAGGATCTCGGCCCGGCCCCAGTCCACGGGAACGGGGCCGTCGTGAATCTCCAGGCAGGCGACGATGGCCCGCTCGGTGTTCACCCGGTAGCGTGCATTGTGGTAGCGCAGCTTCGCCGCGCCCAGCAGACTCGGGTAGTACACCGTTCCCGGCGCGGACTCGGATTCCTTGGCTACCGGCAGATAGACCTGTTTGACGGCGGGCGGCACCGCCGGCTTGTCAGGCAGCATCTGCGGCTTGCCGGGCGCCGCC
>JBAUWJ010000307.1:0-5176 GCA_049583715.1 Arenicellales bacterium
GAGGTGCGGGACAACGGCAAGCTCATCGCCGAGATGGGCGGGCAGCTCAAGTACATACCCCAGTGGTATTACTACTTCGGCGGTCTCGCGGACAAGATCGAAGGCTCGGTCATCCCCATCGACAAGCCGGGGCACCTGAACTACACCCGCCACGAGCCGCTCGGCGTGGTGGGGGCCATCGTGCCCTGGAACTCGCCGCTGCTGCTGACGACCTGGAAGCTGGCGCCGGCGCTGGCGGCGGGCAACACCATCGTGATCAAGCCCTCGGAGTTCACTTCGGCCTCGACCCTGGAATTCATGAAGGTCGTGGAGAAGGTCGGGTTCCCGCCGGGCGTGATCAACGTGGTCACCGGCTTCGGCCCGGAGGTCGGCGCGCCGCTCGCGGAGCACGGCCTGGTGCGCAAGGTGGCTTTCACCGGCTCGGACAAGACCGGCCAGCGGATCTACGAGACGGCAGCCCGCGGCCTGAAGCGCGTCAGCCTCGAGCTCGGCGGCAAGTCGCCGAACATCGTCTTCGACGACGCGCACATGGAGAACGCTGTCAAAGGCGTCATCTCCGGTATCTTCGCCGCCACCGGCCAGACCTGTATCGCCGGATCGCGGCTGCTGGTGCAGGAGAGCATCCATGACGAGTTCGTGGACAGGCTGGTGGCCTTCGCAAAGACGGCGAAGATGGGGGACCCGCAGAGTCTCGACACCCAGGTCGGTCCCGTCACCAACAAGCCGCAGTATCAGAAGGTCCTCGACTATATCGCCGTCGCCAAGGAGGAGGGCGCCCAGACGCTGCTGGGCGGCGGCAAGGCCACCCGCCCGGAATGCGGCGAGGGCTGGTTCGTGGAGCCGACGATCTTCGGCAACGTGTCGAACGCCATGCGCATCGCCCAGGAGGAGGTATTCGGTCCGGTACTGTCCGTGATCCCCTTCAAGGACGAGGAGGAGGCCGTGTCCATCGGCAATGACATCGTCTTCGGCCTCGCCGCCGGCGTCTGGACCCAGGATATCCGCCGTGCCGTCACCATGGCCGACCGCCTGCAGGCCGGCACCGTCTGGGTGAACACCTACCGTGCCATCAGCTACATGTCTCCCTTCGGCGGCTACAAGCGCAGCGGCCTCGGCCGTGAGAACGGCCAGGATGCGATCCGTGAGTACATGCAGACCAAGAGCGTTTGGATCTCGACCTCGACGGAGGTACCGAACCCGTTCGTCATGCGCTAGGAAGCACCGGGGGTTTCAGTGGCGCTTGGTCGTTGTCCTGATCGGCGCTTTGGCGTCCTGGCGAGAGCTATCCAGATATGCTCTTCGCCCGCGGGTCTTGACGGCGAGCCGGGTTTCTTGCTCCACCGTGCTAACCGCTGCGAAAATACGCGTCCAGGTACGCTTCGAAGGGGAGCTCGTCCGATTCCTCGATTCGCTTCTGCTCGGCGATGGACGTCCACGCGGCCTCGACGAAACGCCGGCGGGTCGCGTCGGGCAGGGTCTGATCGAGGAAATACTCCCGGTGCTCCCTCGAGATGCGCATGGCAAACTGCACGAATTCCTCATCGCGCTCGCGCATCTCCGTGAGTATCCTTGCGGACGGCGTCTGCTGCGACTCTTCAACGAGGATGCGCAGTGCCGCCAGGTTGTCTTGATAGCGTGATCCCGGGTGCGCCTCATCCAGAAGCCTGGCCGGTGCGTCGAGCCCGCTGAAGAGCTCCTCGGCCCACTGGGCGAGCTGAAGCTCGGTGCCGTCGGCGCGGGTCAGGTGCAGCGACGGATCCCGGCCTCTGCGGGCCACCAGCCCTTGATTCGCGTTGATTCTGCCGCGTTCGTGGTTGTCGATGGGCGGGCTGTCCGCGAGCAGGCAGAACAATAAGAGCGTTTCCATGAACAGCATCTGCTCGGTGCCGATGCCCATGGGCAGGAACGGATTCAGGTCCAACGCTCGAATCTCGACATACTCGACTCCGGCCCGGCGCAGGGCCGTGGTCGGCTTCTCGCCGGAGCCGGCCACGGCTTTCGGCCGCACGAAGCTGTAGTATTCGTTCTCGATCTGCAGCACGTGGGTATTGAGCTGCCGCCACTCTCCGTCCACGTACGTGCCGATCCGCTCATATTCCGGATCGGGAGTGGAGATCGCCCGCCTCAGGCTCGCAATGTAGCTGTCCAGGTCGTTGTAGGAGACGTTCAAGGCGGCCTGCGCCTTGTTCTTGTATCCGATGTCGCTCATGCGGAGCGAGGTGGCCCAGGGCTCGTAGAATGTATTGTTCAGGAGCTGCTGGAAGTGGAGATTCTCGCCCCGGGTAAAAGACTTGCAGATCGCGGGGGAGGCACCGAACAAATAGGGCACGATCCAACCGTACCTCTGGAAATTGCGTATCAGTGCGAAGTAGGCGTCCGACCTGAACGATTTCTCATCCCCGGCGGCATGCAGGGCTTCTTGCAGGGCGGCCAGAAACTCATCGCCATAGGAATAGTTGAAGTGTATGCCGGATATCGCCTGCATCGTCCGGCCATAGCGCCAATCGAGCCCCCGGCGATAGACGTGCTTCATCCACCCGACGTTCGAGCTGCCGTAGCGCGCGATCGGAATGCTGGCATCCCCGCCCACGATACACGGCATGCTGGTGGCCCAGAGCAGCTCGTCCTCGATGTTCTGATAGGTAAAGCAGTGGATGTCGTGCAGGAAACCCAGCACCGCCTGCATTTCCAGGCAGGGTGGGGTGATGAACTCGAGCAAGGCCTCGGAGTAGTCAGTGGTTATCCAGGGATGGCGCAATGCCGATCCGAGCGCGGCCGGGTGCGGCGTCTGCGCGACGTGGCCATCGGGCGTGACGCGCAGGCTCTCCTTTTCCAGGCCGCGGCGGCTGGACGCAAGCAGCCGTCCGTGCGGGCCTTGTGACAACAGGGTTTCTATTCGCCTTTCGACGCTTGCGTTCATGGCTGGCTCATCTTTCGGGCAGATTGTTGGGGGGCGATTGTGCCCGCTTCGGCGACGAACGCATAGTGCACACGTGCAATTCGTTGCCTCCTCGGGCAGGGCACAGGCAGATCCACCGCGCCGTGAGGTACACGGAGCTGGCGTCGGGGCGGTTCGAGCGGCCCTGGAAGGACTGGACTGGCTTTGTTCTTCCGCTCGTCTATAATTTGACAACGGGTGTCCTTTCAATGACCAGCAGTTTGTCCACGGCGCCACAGGGAATGGGTGCGTTCGGGGACGCGGGTGTGCATCATGGACCTATTTGAGCAGGTGGCGGCCTCGGAATTCGTTTCCGTTGTCTTCGACGGGATAGTCGTTCACGATGGTCAAACCCTTACAGCCGCAAACATCCGGGCAGCGGAGATGTTCGGATATGACTCTCCGGCTGCGATGGTTGGTCTCGCTTACGAAGCGCTTCTCTCCCCGGCAGGCAAAGACCAAACCCGAAGGCGTGTCAACTCGCACTACGAGGGCCGCTACAGCGCGATGTGCAAGCGCCGTAGCGGTGAGAAGTTCATCGCCGACGTGAATACCAAAGAAGTGATGATTGGTGAGCGGCGAGCGCGAATCGTGGCATTTCGTTACGGCATTGACCGCAGTGCCGAAACGGTCACCGAAGCCATGATCCAACGGTCTCGAATGCTCGAACAGGCCGTTGCGTCTCTTGCAACCGTCATCGAGCATCGGGATGCTTTCACCTCGGGCCATCAGGGTCGTGTATCGACGCTGGGAGAGCAGATCGCCAGGAGGCTTGGTATGAGCGAGCGAGAGATCGCGACGATTCGGATGGCCGGGAAGATTCACGATGTCGGCAAGGTTTCGATCCCCGCGGAAATCCTCATGAAGCCGTCATCGTTAACCGGGCTTGAGTACAGCTTCATCAAGAGGCACGCGGAGCTCGGTGCTGACATCGTCAAGGACGTGGACTTTGACGGTCCCGTGCTCGAAGTGATCCTGCAGCACCATGAACGTCTCGACGGCTCGGGTTATCCGAATGGGATTCGGGATCTGATCCCGGAGGCCAGGGTCATTGCGGTTGCCGATGTTTTCGACGCGATGACATCACCGCGGCCGTATCGTCCCGGCTTGGCCCCTGGAGACACTGTGATCCGTATGAAGGAGCAGGAGACCGGACGGCTTGATCCAGAGGCAATGAAGGAGCTTTTCGCCACTGTTCCGAATTGAGACGGACACCTGAAAGCAGTGGGTAGGGCGAGCGCCCCTGGAAGCACGACGGCGAACCCGCTTTCCATCTACATTGCTCTATTAATGGCCTTGGCGAAACGCTCGACGCTTCCCGAAGAGTCGCTCGGGCCCCTTGCGTATTGGCGTGTTCCGTTAAAGGTTGCCGCAAACGAGACGTTCCCGCCTGGGCATTTAAACACGCCATTAGCCTGGGCTGTCGCCGCGTTTATGGTCACAACTCCGGATCCGTTTTCAACCACCGCGCAGGTGCCAACGCCAGGGATATTGCATCCATAGCGGTACGAATACGAAAAGGAGTTTCCGTTAAGAAAGATCGGTGGAGTTGACGAGCAGGTTACTCCTCCACCGCTCTGTAGGCTAGCGAAGCCGACTTGTCCCGAACCCAACACAACAAGTACAGCATTGAGTGAACCGGGGAACCTACCACCGGGCCCCGTAAATGAAAATCGGACAATACCCACATAATTGCCGGCTAGCTGACCAGCACCGCCGCCTGAACTCCCGCCGCATGCTACTAGCAGTAACATAAGAACAGCACAGGCCATTGGCTTTATAGTTTTCATATCCTATCTCCCACACCGGATCGAAACGAACGTTCTGATTATATGCCAAATTAACTACTAGCATAGTTAAGGGGGTTCTACCCCGATTTCCCGGACACGTCCATAAAGGCCATAATATCGCCGGAGGTGTGTCATGTCGAAGAGAAGAAAGTTCACTAAAGAGTTCAAGCAAGAGGCAGCCGGCCTGGTGGAAGAGCCAGGTGTCAGCTGTGCCCAGATTGCCCGTGATTTGGGCATTAACGCCAACATGCTGTCGCGCTGGCGGCGGGAATTGGCGGTGGATGACCGCCGAGCCTTTCGGGGCAATGACAGTCCCGCGATGAGGACCTGACGGCGGTTCGTCGAGAGCTGGCGCGAGTGAAGAAGGAACGGGATTTTTTAAGAGAAGCGGCGGTGTTCTTTGCGAAAGCATCGAAATGAAATACCGAATGATCTGGCGCTGCCGCGG
>JBAUWJ010000308.1:0-16404 GCA_049583715.1 Arenicellales bacterium
GATCCGGCCGACCCGCAGGCGGGCTTCGATCCGTGGCACCTGTGGGTCGCGCTTCAGCCCGACATAGGCGTGTGCCATCCCGAACTCTGCAGTCGACACGAATGTCGACCCGCGTCGGGCGGCGTGAATTCCCGCCTCAACTCCGTAGCAGGTCGATCAGGACGTTGCTGGCGCGCAGGCGGTTCACCAGGGTCTGCAGAAGATTGCGGTAGATGCTGCGCTCCAGCTCGTCATGCTGGCGCAGCAGTGTGTTGAAGTCGTCGTTGGCAATGACGAAGATTTCCGAATCTTCGATGGCCTTGACGCTCGCGGACGCCGGCCGGCGGTCTATGAAGCCGTATTCGCCGCAGCTATCGCCGGGGTTGAGGGTGGCGAGCCTCTTGCCTTGAGAGCGGTCGGCGGGATCGGGAACGAAGACCTCCAGCTTGCCGGACAGGAGCAATAACAGGCGCTGGGGCACGGCCCCTTCCTGAATGATCCGTTCTCCGGCTTCGATCTGGATGATCTCGCCGGCATCTTCTATGAGGGCCAGGTGCTCGGCGCTGACGCCGCGCAACAGGCGGGATTCGTTCAGACGGTGCATTGCAAAGTGCTCCGGCTCCGATAGGGATCAGGGCAGCGGCAGCTCCTGCACCCGGTGCGGCACATAGTAGCCGCGCACCACGGCGGGCCTCGCGGCGATCTCGAGGTACCAGCGCTTGAGGTTCGGATAATCCGCCATGTTCATGGTCTGCCATTCGTACCTGGAGATCCACGGCCAGGTGGCGATGTCGGCGATGGAGTACTCGCCCGCGAGGTACTCGCGGTCGGCCAGGCGTTTGTCGAGCACCTTGTACAACCGCTTGTTCTCGTTGAGGTAGCGTTGATTGGCATACTCGCACTCGTCCGGGTGAAACTTGATGAAGTGGTGAGTCTGGCCCAGCATGGGCCCGACATTCCCCATCTGGAACATCAGCCATTCTATCACCCGCCAGTAGGCCTCGCCCGAATCGCAGGCGGGCATCAGCCTGCCGGTCTTGTCGGCCAGATACATGAGGATGGCGCCCGACTCCATGAGATGGAAGCCGTTGTTGTCGTGGTCCACTATGGCCGGGATCTTGTTGTTCGGACTGATGCGCTCGAATTCAGGGTCGTATTGCTCGTTCTTGCCGATGTTCACGGGGATCGCGCGGTACGGCAGTCCGAGCTCTTCGAGCATGATGGAGACCTTGCGGCCGTTGGGTGTTGTCCAGGTATACAGATCGATCATCGAAGAGGGTTCCGTTGGAATCATTCGCCTCGTATCGCGAGACGCCGGTGAATGGCATTTTTTCGGCGCTTATCTTAGCATCACGTCTACCTGGCCCGGTCCGGACCCCCCCGTTGGGGGCGGGCAGCTTCCTCTCGCATCCGTGCAAGCCACGCCCACGAGGTGAACGATGAGTGCGTATATTGTTGTTGAAATCATGATCCATGACGCCAAGCTCTATGAGGAGTACAAGTCCCGGGTCATGCCGACGATTGAGCAGTACGGTGGCCAGCTCCTGGCGGCCGGCGGCAAGACGGAACTGCTCGAGGGCGATTGGAATCCCCCCCGTTTCGTGATCATCGAGTTCCCATCGGCCGACGCCGCCCGCACGTGGTGGTCGTCACCGGAGTACGCGGGCCCCAAGGCGCTTCGCCAGCGGTCGGCGGTAAGCCACATGATACTGGTCGAAGGCGTCGGGTGATGCCCGTCAAACCCGGCTGGACCGGCCGCTTCTACGAAGACTTCGAGGTCGGTGACATCTACGAGCATCCCCTGGGCCGGACAGTGACGACCGTCGACAATATGTGGTTCTCCCTGCTGACCCAGAACTCGGCACCCATTCATTTCGATCATCACTACTCCGCACAGACCGGATTCGGCCGGCCGCTGGTGGATTCCACGTTCACCCTCGCCCTGGTCACCGGGCAGAGCGTGGCGGACGTGTCGCAGAACGTGTTCGCCAACCTCGGCTGGGACGAGGTCCGGCTGCCCAACCCGCTGTTCGAAGGCGATACTGTTTACTCGCAATCGGAGGTCCTGGAGAAAAGGGAGTCGAAATCACGTCCGGACATCGGCATCGTCAAGGTGAAGACAACGGGCTACAAGCAGGACGGGACGGTGGTGATCGTCTTCAAGCGCACCATCATGGTGTACAGGAGAGGGAAGGGCCCTTCGTCGAGCCGGCCGCAGCCCGACCTCTCGACCGGGAAGTAGCCGGGCGGGCGCTCAACCCGTCCGAGCCGGCCGTTTGTCGAAAAAGTGGATGACGTTCTCGGTCCCGGAGCTTGAATCGGGCGCTGCGTCGCGCCGCTCCCTGACACGGAATTCGTCGAAGTCGTACAGCCCGGTATCGAGCAGGTGCGACGGCACGACGTTGCCGAGGCTGCGCATCATGTTCTCGATCCTGCCGGGAAACTGCTTCTCCCAGGCCGCGAGCATCTCCTTGGTCCTGACCCGTTCCAGGTCGTCCTGGCTGCCGCACAGACTGCAGGGGATGATCGGAAACTCCCGTTCCCCGGCATAGCGCGCCAGGTCTTTCTCCCGGCAGTACGCGAGCGGCCGGATCACGATATTGGCGCCGTCGTCGCTGATGAGCTTCGGCGGCATGGTCTTCAGACACCCGCCGTGGAACATGTTCATGAGCAGCGTCTCCAGGATGTCCTCACGGTGGTGTCCCAGGGCGATCTTGTTGTAGCCGTGGCTCTTGGCGTAGGTGTATATGACGCCGCGGCGCAGGCGCGAGCACAGGCTGCAGAGAGTCTTGCCTTCGGGAATGACCTCCTTGACCACGCTGTAGGTGTCCTGCTCGACCACCTCGAAAGGAATGCCCCGCCCGGCGAAATACTCCGGCAGCACGTGCGCGGGAAAACCCGGCTGCTTCTGGTCGAGGTTGAAGGCAGCCATCTCGAAGTGCACCGGCGCGCGCCGCTTCAGATCCCAGAGGATGTCGGCGAGGGCGTAGGAATCCTTTCCGCCCGACACGCACACGAGCACGCGGTCGCCGGACTCGATCATGTTGAAATCGCCGATCGCCTGACCGACGCTGCGGCGCAGCCGCTTCGCCAGCTTGTTGGCTTCGAGCTTGCGCTTCTTGTGGGGCTCCATAGACGGGGTTTCGAGCGGGTGTGTGGTTTGCCGCCCATTATAACGGCGATACCACTCCACCGCCTGGACGCGGCACCGGCTTCACTCGCCGTTCCAGGGACGCCTACAAGCCCGCAAACGTATCGCAGGCGGCGAGGTCCCCGGACCTGAGCCCGGTCCGGAACCAGGAGACGCGCTGCTTCGAGGAGCCGTGGGTGAAGGATTCGGGCTGCACGGCCCTGCCGGCCAGTCGCTGCAGCCGGTCGTCGCCCACCGCCGAGGCGGCGCGTATGCCTTCCTCCGCATCGCCCTGCTCGAGGATGTTGCGCGCCTTCTGCGCGTGGTAGGCCCACACTCCCGCATAGCAGTCCGCCTGCAGCTCCAGCATGACGGACAGCTTGCTGGCCTCGGTCCGGCTCGCGTTCTCGCGGGCGGAATTGACTTCATCCATAGTGCCGAGCAGGTTCTGGACGTGATGGGCCACCTCGTGGCCGATCACGTAGGCGCGGGCGAAGTCGCCGGGGGCCCCCAGCCGGCGCAGCTCTTCGAAGAAGCCGAGGTCCAGGTACACTTTCCGATCCCTGGGACAATAGAATGGTCCGGACGCCGCCGACCCGAGGCCGCAGGCCGTACTCGTGGTGTCGGTATACAGGACCAGCTTCGGAGGCTCGTACCGGGCGCCGTTGCCGCGAAAGATCGCCGACCAGGTGTCCTCCGTGTCCGCCAGCACCACCGAGACGAACTGCGCCTGCTCGTCGTCCGGCGCCGTCGACGGCTCGTAGGAGATGGGGGAGCCGGCTGGCGCTCCGCCTTCCTGAAGCATGTTCAGGACATCGGCGGGATTCCCGCCGAGCAGCAGGACGATCAGCACCACGATCAATCCCGCACCCCCTCCGAGCTGGACGCCCCGCCGGGCCACCATTCGCTGCCCGCGGCGGTCCTCTACGTTGGTACTGCGTCGGCCCTGGCGCCAGCGCATGGGGTCGTGCCTCGTAAGGTGAAAGAACGGGGGGGAAGCGGATTATATGCCGGGAAATTCGCCGGGTCGCCGGGAGGACGAAGCGGGTACCGGGTCCCGCCGCTGCCCCGAAGCTACGAATCCGTGGCAGCCCGGGGTATCGACGTGGTCCGTGCCGGCACCATGGCAGTCTCCGAGCTCCAGATATCTATTCGCTCCAGGCATCAGAGCGAAGGTTCGCAGCCGCTATGGGGTTTCCCCGACTTCGTCGCAGTTGTGTACGCCGTGGCATTCGCCGGTGCCATACGCGCTCTGGTCCTGGAAGCGGACGCGGACGTGGCCCTCCGGGTCGCACCACCCCTGGCTTGGGGGTATCGCCACCACGGTCGCGTCGAAGACGTTGCCTGCCTGCACCTGGGTGGTCGTGTCGTAAAAGAGTTCCTGGTTGGTGCAATCCGGACCTATCTGATTACCGTACTCGATTACGAGCACGACCCCTTCCAGATCGCCCCCCGACACGGTGCCGAAGACTCTGAACTCGATGCCTGATGGATCACAAACACCAGTCGTATCCTCCACGGTGCACGAGATCGTGTAGGGCAGGGAAGTCTGGGCATGGGCGGGGAGCACGATGTCCTCGACCACCGGGGTAAACCAGCTCTGTGGGACGGTTTTGCCAAGAACCACGACACCGCCGGAGGCGGCGAGGGTCTTCGCGAGGTTGCGACGTGCCTTGCTGGTGGCCATTGTTCGGATCCTCTTTTGTTATATCTTACCCAGATTCACGTCCCCGGGCCAGTGCCAAAAAAGTATGCCCGGAGCAAGGGCAGGGCATAGAAGCGGCTGTAGGCCGGCGGGATCACCGGCCTGGAATTGACGTCCGTGATGGCGCTTCGGACCTCCCGGTACGAGCGGGCCGGATCCTCGATGATGAAGTCGAATCCGAGCCACTCGAGCCCGGTCAGCCGCGCCGCGGCGCGAAACATCTCGAGGTTGTCCGGGTGAAACCTTTCCGCCTCCATCAGGCCGGTCGGACGCCCGAAGAGATAGGGCTGAAACAGGTTGATGAAGCGGCCTCCTTCCGGGATGTCGTCCAGCCCCAGCCCCGCCTTCTCCAGCATCTGGCCCGTGGCGCTTCCGGGCCAGGTCCCGATGAGCATGAGATTCGACGCGCTCCGGGCAGCGTTCTCGTCCTCGATGAGGCGGGCGCAGGTCCGGACCCCATCGCCGATGATGTGGAGCGGCGTGCGGAAACCTAGTCCGACAATGATGCCGCGGCAGGTGTTGACGCGGTAGTCGGTGCCGGGAACGGGCTGGTCACAAGGCGTGATGTACTCCTCCACGAGGATGGCCGGGGAACGGGACCTGCAGGCCCGCCGCACCGCGTGCCGGAGGTCCGTCTCGCTGCGTATGTTCACCGTGACACCGATCGAGACACTGGCGGAGGAGGGCTTGACCACGACGGGAAAGCGGTCTGCGGCGTAATCGAGCACTCGCTGCTCGAGCGCCTCACTGGATTCACGCCCCGGGCAATCGAATGCGCGGTACTCCGGGGCGGGAATGCCGTGGCGGCGGAACAGGCGATGACAAAGGTGCTTGGCCGCCGTGAAACTGGCGGCCGCCGCGCCGTTGCAGCTCACCGCCGGATACTTGGTGACTCGCAGGTCGAGCCGCCGGCCGTTACCCTGAATCCGCATGACCATCCTGCTCCGGTCCAGGGTCCGGGTGGCCAGTCCGAGGCTGGCCGCGGCGCTTTCGAACTCTCGCGCGGACTCACCTTCGATGTCACCGCCGCTTGCGGGGCATTCCGGCGTCATGGCGATCGCCTCGGGGTCGGTGCCGAAGAATGTGCGGAGCACCTGGACGATGACCGACTCCGGCGCGCCGGCCTCCACGGCAAACTCCGCCAGGGACTCCGCCGCGCCCGCGTCACTGATGCGCCAGTGGCCGTCGCGGCTGCGCTCCGCGGTCGCCAGCATGGCACCGAGACCCAGACCGGAAGCCACGCGTCGGCAGGCCGTCGTCAATCCATCGTCTGATCTGGCCTGCTGGAGGGCATCCCGCCCGAGTGCCGTGAATGGGAATGGTCCGTCGACCTCTATCGGGCACCCGCGCCCCGGGACGGGGACACCGCTCCCGCCAGCACTCAGGCGGTCGGTGAGCTGCGATATCACCTCCGGGCGTCCACGAGAGTCGCCGCGCTCCTTGTTCCAACGGGTGCTCAGGTAGTCGCCCGCCAGCTCGGCAATGGTCGTTTTGCCATCGCCGACCACCCGTATCCCGGTGCGAGCCAGGGCCGCGGCGATGTGGCCGTTGACGACCAGCAGGCGCCAGGTCTCCGGATAGAAGTCCTCCAGTCGGACGACGCCGGCCCCGGCGCCGAGCAGCTCGGCCAGAATGTAACGCCGGTTGGCGGCGTCAATGACACGTACGAGGCGGATGTCCCTGGAGCGTACGAGTATCGGGGTGCGGTCCCGGATCAGCTCGGCGAGGCCCTTGAGTGTGCCGTCTCCGGGTCGTCCCAATCGATACTCCAGCGGCTCGCCGCTCGCCGGGTTGGTTCTTGCCAGGACTTCCATCGTGCGTGATCGGCTGCGCAGGAGATAGCAGGCCAGAAGGCCGTTGCACCCCAGCTTCAGCTTACCCGGGTCACCCGGCGGTGCCAGGAGGACATCGAGCGTGCGGCCCTCGCGCCGCAACTGAATGAAACCCGCATCGGGGTCCATGATTTCCATAGCGATGCCAAGCGTGTCGGAGGCGCGGCGCCAATATCCGAGCAATTGTGAAACCGACAAGGCCGTGCACTCTCCGCGCGGCTATGTGATCAGTCCGTATCGCCGTGCCGCGGCGGAAACGATCATCCGCAGCATGTCGGCATAGTGCAGGCCCCGCCACCTGCAGGCGACACAGAACCCGGAGTGACGCTGAATGTGCGGGTGGGTGCTGGCCTCTATGAAGAAGGGGGTGCCGTCGGCCGCCAGCCGAAAGTCGATCCGGCCGTAATCTCGGACTTCCAGTACTGTCGCCGCTCGCACGGCGGCTTCCTTTACCCGCTCCACGTCCACGTCGTCAGGCGCCGGCGCCAGCTCGTAGTCGTCGTCGTACACGAGCTCGCTGGTGAGAAGGAGGTCGCCGCAGACGTACTGCCCGTTGTGCTTGAAGGCGATGACATCGAGTGGTCGGAGCTCCGGATCCGCCACCAAGGGCACCTCGATGTCATAGCCGGGAACAAAGGACTCGACGACGGCCGGCTGCCGATAGAGTTTTATCAGCTCGAGGGCGAGCTCGCCGGCACCATCCGGATGGTCGACCACGGACTGCGCCCCTATGCCGATGCTGCTGCTCTCCGCGACGGGCTTGACGATGACCGGGTACTCGAGTGCCTTGAGCCTGTCCACTTCCCGGCGCTCCGACATCAGCACCGAGGCAGGGGTGGCGATTGCCGTTGACTGCACGATCAGCTTGGCATGGTGCTTGTTCCTGGTCAGGGCGAGAGAGCCCGGAGCCGAGCCCGTGTAGGGAATCCCGGCAGCCTCCAGGACCGCCGCGGCCACGAGCTTCCGGTCGACACCGGTGTATCCGACCGACTTGTTGAATACGAGATCGCAGCGGTCTTTCCAGGCGGCAAGGTTTCCCACGAGATCACCCGCGTCGCCGACTACGCCCACGTCGTAACCCGCGCTCTCGAGGCCCTCTATGAGCTCCCGCTCCTCGTCTGTCGACAGCAGCTCCGAGTCCGCATCGCGAGGCAGCGGCGATTCGTTCCACGGGAAGTCACGCTTGAGCTCGCGGACCAGTCCGAGGCACAACTTGGTCATCGAGAGATCCGGACACCGCAATAGTACCGGGGATCGGGCACTGCTATATTGCCGTGGCTCACGCGTCGAACTTCGTCAAGTCCGGATCGGAGACGGCCCGGGAGAAGAAGCATCGAAATCTGCAACATGAAATTCCTTGAGTTGACCGAGAAAGATCTGGACCTCTATGAGCGGCTCGTGAAGCCGCATTGTCTGGAGGAAGACTTTATCACGCCGGCGGAATACAAGGACTACCTGCACACGCTGGCGTGTTTCCGGTCGTGGTTCCTGGTGGATGAATCCCCGGGAAACCGCCGCGTCGGCTGGTGCGCCGCCGGGGATCCGAGCGAGACGATGCCGGGGGCGGTTCACTTCTTTGGCGGTGTGATACTACCGCCTTTTCGCGGCCGCGGCTTGTCGCGCCTGCTGTACGCGCATCGCTTCTCCGTCTTTCCCGGCCGTGATTTCACTATGAGCGTACAGCCGCGGAACGTCATTGCGTTGAACCTGGCGCTCACCCACGGCTTCAGGCCCTTCCTGTACCGCGAGCCCTGGATCGAGTTGTTGAAACGTCATCCCCTCAGCGAACCGGAGACGCGAGACGCCGAGACCAGCGCTCCAGCGCCTGTCCGGCGGTGATGAATAGAGCACCCTCATCGGAAAGCTTCCGGATCAGGTCTTCCAGAGCCCGCATGCGGTGGCCGCGACCGATTACGAATGGATGGAATGTATAGGTGATCACGCCCCAGTCCCGGGTCTGCTTCATGTACCGAAAGTCCTCATACCAGTTGTCCAGAACGGACCGCCAGTTCATCAGCCCGTTGCCTTCCCGGAACTCGAAGTGCGTGAAATCGTCCAGCGACCAGCTCACGGGCAGCTCGAGCAATGGTGAATCCGCTCCGAATGCCACGGGTTCGCCCGTCTCCATGCGGTCGGCGTACCGGGCCTGGTAGGGGGTATAGTCCCGGCCCATCAGGCTGCTGTCGTACACGAATCCGCGCTCGACCAGCAACGCCACTGAATTCGGGCTCAGATCCCATCCGGGCGCACGGTATCCCCGAGCCGGCCTTCCGGTGAGCCGCATGATGCACTCGTTGCCCCGGTCGAGCTGGTCCGCCTCCGCTTCCCGGTCGAGCTCGGTGGGGGAAATGTGGTCGTAGCCGTGGTGCCCGACTTCGTGCCCCGCATCCACCACTGCTGCGCAGGCCTCCGGGTAGGTGTCGATGGTGAGGCCGGGTATGAACCAGGTCCCCTGGATGCCCAGGCCCGCGAGCAGCTCGAGGATTCTCCCGGCTCCGACCACCCCAAACTCGCCCCGGGAGAGGTCAACGGGGTTCGTCTGTCCCTTGGCGATCCAATACGAAATCGTGTCGAAATCGAAGGTCAGGCAGACGAGATGCTCGCGCGTGGATTGAGACGCCAGTGTTTGAAAATCCGTCGACGGGGCTTCGGACATGTTGAACGATGGATCCGATTGTTGTACAGCGTTGCGTTCCCCTCCGGATGGGTCAGCGGGCCAGGGCGCGGTCCAGCTCCGCGATGAGATCGTCGACGTCCTCGACGCCCACCGAGAGGCGGATGAGGGTATCGTCGATGCCGAGCTTCTTTCTGACTTCCGCGGGCAGCGACGCGTGGGTCATCAGTGCCGGGTGCTCGACCAGGGTCTCGACGCCGCCAAGGCTCTCCGCGAGGCTCATGATGTGGCAGCGCTCCAGGAAACGCCGGGCGTCGTCGAGCCCGCCGTCGATGACGAACGTGACCATGCCCCCGAAACCTCTCATCTGCTGTCGTGCCAACTCGTGCTGCGGGTGGCTGGGAAGCCCCGGGTAGTGCACGCGGGCGACGCCCGGATGTTCCTCCAGATGGCGCGCCACCTCGAGGGCGTTCGCGCAGTGGCGCGCCATGCGCAGCGGCAGGGTCTTGAGGCTGCGCAGCACCAGGAAGGCGTCGAAGGGGCCCGGCACCGAGCCGATGGCGTTTTGCAGAAAGGCCATGCGCTCGATGAGCTCCGGCCTGTCGCCGACCACCGCGACGCCACCCACCACGTCGGAATGGCCGTTCAGGTACTTCGTCGACGAGTGGACGACGATGTCGACGCCGAAATCCAGGGGCTTTTGCACGTAGGGAGACGCGAAGGTGCTGTCGCAGACGCACAGGAGATTCCGGTCCTTGGCGAAGGCGGCGATTGCTTCGAGGTCCACGACCTTGAGCAGTGGATTGCTGGGCGATTCCAGCCACACCATCTTCGTGTCCGGGCGCACCGCCGACTCGAGTTGCCCGGGATCGGTCATATCCACGAAGCTGAAGGACAGACCCGCCGAGCGGCGCCGCACCTTCTCGAACAGCCGGTAGCTGCCGCCGTACAGGTCGTCCAGAGCGATGACGTGGCTGCCGCTGTCGAGAAGCTCCAGCACCGTCGCGGTCGTCGCCATCCCGGAGGCGAACGCGAACCCGGCCTGGCCGTTCTCCAGGTCGGCGATGCAGGCTTCCAGCGCCTGCCGGGTGGGATTGATGCTGCGGCTGTAGTCGTAGCCTTTGTGCACGCCCGGGCTGCTCTGGACGTAGGTGGTGGAGAGGCTGATGGGCGTCATGACCGCGCCCGTTGCCGGGTCGGGCCTCTGACCGGCGTGGATGGCGCGGGTGGCGAATCCGTATCTCGTGGGTTTGCTGCTCATGGACGGGTGGCCTCGCAAGCTGTGTGTGCGGTCGGGCTTTTGGGTAGAATCACGGGGTTTATGGCGATGGAACCAGGAACGAAAACTTACATCATTTGATTGCCGTAATGTAAGTACCGGCGAGACCTCCCTTCGAAAGCACCTTGTTGACCGTACTTGCACGCACGCTGTCCCTGCTGCCGCTGGGTGCTCTCTATCGCCTTGCCTGGTTGATCTATTTTGTGGTCTACCGCGTGGCGAGGGTGCGGCGGGACGTGGTCGAATCGAACCTGGCTCATTCGTTTCCATACGAGAGTGAGAGCGCGATCAAGGACATGGGGCGCCGGGTCTACCGCAACTATTCGGATGTCCTCGTGGAAATGCTGCATTCCCTGCGGATGGATGGGGAGGAGCTGATGCGGCGCGTGAGCTTCGCCGGTGATGAGCTGCTGGAGGCGGAGCTCCGGGAGGGCAGGCCCGTGCTCCTCACCCTGGCCCACCAGTGTAATCTCGAATGGATGCTGCTGGCGGCGTGCCTTCGTTTCGACTTCCCGGTGGAAGCGGTGTACCGCCCGTTGTCCGATCCGGACATGGAGGCGGTAATGGCCCAGGCGTACACGCGCTTCGGCGGCCGCCTGATCGACGACCGCTCGGTCATCAAGTCGATTATGGAGGAGCGCGCGGTGCCCAGGATCGTGACCCTCATCAGCGATCAGGCCCCGAACCTCAAGGACGAGACGTTCTGGACCACCTTCCTGCACCAGGAGACGGGATTTTTCCTTGCGCCGGAGATCATCGCACGGTTCACCGGCTATCCGGTGTACTTCGCCGCCATGCGCCGTACTTCGCGAGGCCGCTACGCGGTGCGGCTCACGAGGATCGCCGAGCCGCCTTACAAGGGTGAGGACCGCGGGGTGATTACGGCGTACGTACGTGCGGTCGAGAAGCAGATCCGGGATGCACCCGAGGACTGGCTGTGGATGCACCGGCGCTGGAAGCGGCAACGCTCGATATACGAAGAGGTGTGAACCGATTGTCAGTGTGCCGTTTGCCGGCGCACCCGGTGTGGGTCGGTCGGGTTTCGTTCCCGGCACTCCCCACTTCCGAAGTGGGTCGGCCGGACCTCGTTCCCGACGTTCTCCGGCACTCCCCACTTCCCTGTGGGTCGGAATTCATTCCGACAAGAGTGGGTTGATGCTGCCGTGGTCTCGGGGCCCACCGAGCTTGCACAGGAGTGCCCCACATGGACCGGGGGTGGTCTTTGTCGACACGCCGCAAGTACCTCCATGTAGGCTCGCTCTCGGCTCCTGCCTCGAGACGGTCGACAAAGATCGCCCCCGGTTCATGCCCTGACGCCGGTCCCTTCGTTCGAGATCCGGATTGGGTGTCAGCACAGGATCTCGTTCCCGACCATCTCCGACACTCCCGGCATCCGAAGTGGGTCGGTTGGATCTCGTTCCAGACGATCTCCGACCCTCCCCGCCTCCCTGTGGGTCGGAATTGATTCTGACAGGCAGTGCTTGATGGCGCCGCGCTGCCCGGGCTTCCCGATCTTGTACGGGTGTGTCCAGCATGGACCGGCGACGGTCTTGGGAAACTCTGATTCATCGTTTACGATGTCATTGCGAGCGCAGCGAAGCAATCCAGGACGCCTGCCACTCCACGCTTTCTGGATTGCTTCGTCGCGTCGCTCCTCGCAATGACGGCATTAGTCAGAGCTTCCCTTGGTCGACACGCCGCAAGTACCTCCATGTAGGCTCGCTCTCGGCTCGAAGCCTCGAGACGGTCGACAAAGACCACCCCCGGTCCATGCCCAAACGCCGCTCCGGACGAAGATTCCCCTCTCCCGCTGGCGGGACGACTCCGAGGATGGAAGAGGTGGAGCGAAGCCTGGAGCCCGAGCCGAGAGGGACAGGGTGCGGGTGGCTGGAATGCAGGGCGACTCCGTGATCAGCCGTCGCCGCCCGGCTCGCCGTCCAGATGCGCGGCCAGCTTCGCCAGGGTGGGATACTCGATCAGGTCCGACGCCTGGATACGCCCCGGGAAGTGCTCCTCGATGCGCTCGTGCATTTCGATGATTTTCAGGGACCCGACGCCGATGTCGAGCAGACTGTCATCGCGTCCGATGACGACGCCGCCGAGGACATCGGTGAACAGGTCCCGGAGAAACGCCTCCGTGCCGGGGGCGGTCCCGGCAACCTCACCCGCTGTTTCGGAGGGTTCTGCGAGTCTTATTGCGGAATCCCTGAAATCACCTCTTTCGTACGCCGCCTTCAGGCTGAATCGCCGGAGCTTGCCGCTGGTGGTCTTGGGAATGTTGTTCACCGGGACCGCCACGGCGACCCGCGCCAGGCTGTCCTCGCTGACTTTCCGGCCGGCACGCCGCGCGAGCTCGGCGAAGTCCGAGGCGTTGCCTCGAAACAGGACGAACAGTACCAGCTCGTCGCTGTCCTCCTCGTCGCTCCTGCAGCCCGATGCTACCACCTTGCCCAGCTCCAGGCCCTCGATGTCCGCCGCGATTGCTTCGATATCGTGGGCGTAGTAGTTCTGCCCGTTGACGAAGATCACGTCCTTGGTGCGGCCGGTGATATACAGCTCTCCGGCGTGGATGAAGCCGAGGTCACCGGTGTCCAGCCAGCCGTCTTCCACGAAGGCTTCCCTGTTGAGAGTGCGTCCGTCCATATAGAAGCCCTCCGTCACGTTCGGCCCGCGGATCAATATGCGACCGACGGTATCCGGAGGCATCTCGCTCCCAGCGTCGGTCCCGATGCGCACTTCGCACTTCCCGATGGCCCGGCCCACACTGACCAGGGTTACGAAGCCGCGGCGATCGTCCAGCTCGATCCGCTCTCCGGGTCCGAGCCGATCCCGGCTCACTGAGAGCGTGCGATACATCTCCCCCACGCTCGGGAACGAGACCGCGAGGCTCGCCTCGGCGAGACCATAGACGGGGTACATCGCCGTACGGCGCAGGCCGCTCTGTGCCAGGGCGTCGAGGAATCGTTCGCACAGATGCGCGGAGATGGGCTCCGCACCATTGAAGATGATCCGCACAGGCGACAGGTCGATGTCGCGGGCTTTCTCGGGGGCAAACGATTTGAGCAGGTAGCTGAAGCCGAAGTTGGGCGAGCACAGCACAGTGGCCCGGTAGTCCGAGGCCGCGCGTATCCAGCGCATGGGCCTGCGAATGAACGCCTCGGTGGCGATGATGGTGTGATCCATGCCCGCCAGGACCATCATCAGGTGAAACCCGATCAGGCCCATGTCGTGGGTGAGCGGCATCCAGCTCAGGCCCCGGTCGCGGGACTCCAGCCCGGCGGTGTCGATCATGTCCCGGATGTTGGTGAGAAGGTTGCGATGACTGAGGACCACGCCCTTGGGGTCGCTGGTGGAGCCTGACGAGAACTGGATGAACGCAGTGTCGAGGGCGCCACTGTCCACTGCTTCGGCCTTTCCCGCCCCTGGTCCGACATCCTCCACCAGGAGGGTGCGGTCGCCCAGGCGCCGGTGAGCCTGCTCCTCTTTGTGTTGCGCCGCGAGGCCGGCGAGTTGGGCTGCCAGGGCCTGCTCCGTGAATAAACGGGGACGGGCCAGAGTGCCGGCGACGCGGAAGATCTTGCGGCGCTGCTCCTGCGACACGCCGGGCGCAAGCGGCACCGGCACAATTCCGCCGTAAAGGCAGGCCCAGTAAGCGTCCAGGAAAGCGTCGTTGCGATTCAGGACGAGCAGCATCTCGTCCCCCGGTCGGACGCCCCGGGATTGGAAGTAGTGGAGGAGCACCAGCGCGCGCTCCCTCAGCTCCTCGAATCTAATCGTCGATGGCTCGCCGGTTCGATTGATGAGTCTGATTGACCGGTCGAGGCTGGAAAGCTCGTCCAGCGCCTGCGGCAGGGTCGAGTAAGACATATCGTCGACGTGTCGGAGAGGCAGCGGATTATGTCAGATCGCGCAGCCCGCGCAACACCGGGTTGCTGCTCGCGACGCCGGGTCATCCATCGAGGCAGCGGAACCTCAGCACCGGTCCGGGAGCAGGAAAGCGGCGTGTTATAGTGTTTCCGTTCAGTGAGGTAGCGCTATGCAATACATTCTCGGCGATCGCCGCCCGGAGCTGCGCGGCTCGGAGCATTTCATCGCGCCCAGCGCCGACGTCATCGGCGCGGTGATCATGGAGGATCGCAGCAGCGTATGGTTCAACGCCGTGCTGCGCGGGGACAACGAAGTGATCCACATCGGCGAGGACAGCAACGTGCAGGACTGTTGCGTCATGCACACTGACCCCGGCTGTCCCTTGACGCTGGGAAGAGGTGTCACGGTGGGTCACTCGGTCACCCTGCACGGCTGCACGGTTGGGGACTACTCACTCGTCGGCACGGGATCGACGATTCTGGATCGAACCCATATCGGCAGCCACTGCCTGATTGCGGCGAACACTCTCATTACCGGTGGCAAGGACATTCCGGACCGTTCCCTGGTCATGGGGAGCCCGGGCCGGGTGGTGCGCAGCCTGACCGATGAAGAGGTGAAGAGGCTGTATGCAGCCGCCGATTCGTACGTGAACAAGCTGCGCCGCTACGGCGCCGGCATGAAGGAAGTACGATGACCGCACGGCCGGCCTTTTCCATGACCGGGGCGCGCCATCGCGCAGCTTGAAACAGGAGCGTTCACCGGCGGATCGAGTCGCGGGTCAAGCGCCGGAACGCTGCCAGCGAATACGCGACTGGTGCGGACTTCCCTGATCTTTTCGTGCTCGCCACGATCGGGTTCAATCCGATAGCAGATCTCTTTCCGGGCTCGAGGAGCGCGTTGTTCGTCTCCACAGAATCCTCAACAACCTGGCGGTGGCGCCAAGCGCTCCCTTGCCTGTAACGAACCCGTGTGACTCGACTTCCCTCCTTCGGCGCTTCTCGTATCTCGTGCCCCAGGCGTGAAAGTTGCGACGAAATGCCGCTGCGTGCTCCTGTTCGAAGATCAGCGAGAAGCGATCAAGCACGGCTTCATCGGTGAGATTACCGACCTGGTTGTCAGGAGGAAAGAATGGCTCGGTAAGAACGCATCGGAAGGCGTCCCGGTCCTGCTCGAGCTCGAGAACGCGTTCGATGACGGCGTCGGGAGACTCGTACTCGTGGCAGTTGATGAATCGTCTCGTATTGAACTCCCTCCCGATGTCCGGATTGCCCCAGTAGATGGGAACGGTGTCGGCCGCCAGGGCATGAACGATCTTCTCTGTGGTGTATCCGGGCGAGGACGAGTTCTCGAAGGCAATGGAGAAGCGGAATTGCTTCTGATATTCGACCTTGGGTATCGTCCAGTCCCCATGGTAGGCCGGTCCGATATCGTCGTCGACGTTGCGCAGATGCCGGCCCGCCGAATCCACGCGTTTGCGGCTGTTGAGCCGATGGAAGAATTCGTCTCGAAAGGGGTGACCGTTGCTCTTCGTGTAGATGAAATTGCAGAACCTCGGCTTGGCGTGGTCGAGAGCTTCGCCCTGGATCGCCGATGCTCCGCGGGTCGTCAGCTCCTTGTACTGGTCGTAGAACCGGTAGTTCGGACAGCGGAAGTACCGGTCGGAGAATTCGATCCAGTGGTAGCCGAACGCGTAGTCGCAGAGATTGAAGTCGGGGATGACGTTCTCGCCGGTGAAAAAGATGCGTACGGCGTTCCCGTATCTCGTGAAATCGTGGCCGAAGACGGAGTAGATGACGTAGTCCGGATATTCCTGCTCTATCTGTACGGGAAACCGCTGTTTCAACAGCTTGAGGATTCTTCGCGGATTGAACGGGCCGGGAAAATCCGAGAATGCCAGTCGTATAGGTGTCATATGATCACGTTCGTCACACGAGGGACCGGGATCGATATCACGCGTGCGTTGGCAGTCTAGCACAACGCATTGACAGAGGTCTGAAG
>JBAUWJ010000309.1:0-26631 GCA_049583715.1 Arenicellales bacterium
CTCTGGAAGCCCTCGCGGTCGCTGCTGGATCGAGAGACACTTACATCGTCGCATATCGACGAGGTGCTGGAGGAAGATCCGGGGTCGAGTACGGCTACGTCGGGCTGAAGCCCGACCTGCCGATGCCGTGGTGATCCGGAGGTACTGTGGGTTGGAATTCATTCCAACTGAAAAGGTTGTCGGAATGAATTCCGACCCACAGTCCGGGGTTCTGCTTGTGGTTGCGGTGATCGTTTCGGACCGTGGTCTTCGGGGGGCTGTGTCGGGCTGAAGCTCGACCTACAGGTGCCGTGGTCTTGCGGGTCGGGGCCACCCAAGGGGGAGCCTTCAAAAGAAAAAGGCCGGAAAGCGGTTGCCGCTTTCCGGCCTGGGATCAGTGAAGGATCAGCTTCGTTGCTACGCTTCGATCCAGACCCTCTGGAACTGATGGTACTGGGTCGGATGCGCGGTCATGTTGTGCACCTTCTTGCTGGCAACGAAGAACTTGGGCTGCCACAGAGGCTGGATGATCACGGCATCGTGCTGGAGGATGCTCTCCACCGGCTTCATCTTCTCCCGCCGGGCGTCGACGTCGAGCAGGGCCTCGGCGGCGTCCAGCGCCTTGTCGAACTCCGGATTGTTGTAGTGGGTCTCGTTCCACGGCACGCCGCTTCGGTAGCCCAGGCTCAGCACCATGGTCCCGAGGGGACGGTGCGTCCAGGCGGTGAAGCCGAAAGGCGTCTTGTCCCAGATCTCCCAGTACTTGGAAGCGGGCATGACGTTGAGAGACAGGTCTATGTTGATCGCCTTGAGCTCCTGCTTCATGAGCTCGCAGACCTGCTGCTGCCATGGGCCGTTGGTGTTGCCGACGTCGATGCTCAGGGCCAGACCGTTGGGGTGTCCAGCCTCTTCCATCAGCTTCTTGGCCATCGCAACGTCCCGCTTCGGGTGGGGCAGCTTGTAGTACTCGGGATGGATCTGGCAGACATGATGATGCTCTGCGAACTCGCCCCTGCCGCCGTACACCAGCTTCGGATACCTGTCCACGTCGATGCAGCGCTGCATCGCCTGGCGCAGCTTCGGGTTGTCGAACGGCTTTTTGTCCACCTGCATGCGGGCGACGCCGGTCTGGGCCGTCTTGGCTTCGAAGATCGTGGTGTTCGGCAGGGCCTGCGCCATCTGCAACGAGGCAATGTCGAACTCGTAGATGGTGTCCACCTGCCCGGACGCGTACGCCGCGAGCTGGGCGGCCGAAGCCGAGCCGTGATCGATGTACACGATCTCGTCCAGGTAAATCGGGCCTCCGATGTACGGCTGCTTGAGGTCCTCGCCCCAGTACGGCTCTTTGCGCTTCTTGAGCACGGCCCTGGACTTCACCGTGTGCTCCGCCAGCATATACGGACCGGTGCCGATGGGATTCTTTGTCAGGTTGCCTTCGAACTTGGGATGGCAGATCGCCGTCGGGTAGTTGTAGCAGTTTTCCGGGATGGCGAGCTGGGGAACCTTCATGTGAAGCTTGATGGTGTGCTCGTCCACCACATTGACCGCGCCGTCGATCGCCCGCTTGGACATCATTGCTTTTCCGTCCTTGTCCTTCTTGCCGGTGTCGTAGCTTTCCGTCATGGCCGAGAACAGGCCGATGTTCGACGAGCCCGTCGCCGGGTCGAGCCAGCGGTTGAAGTTCCAGGCCACGTGGTCGGCGGTGAAGTCGTCGCCGTTGTTCCACTTGATGCCCTTGTGGAGATGGAAGGTCCAGTCGACGAGGTCGTCCGACGCTTCCCACTTCTCGGCCAGGTACGGTCTGGTGACATTATCCGGGCCGGTGATGGTCAGGTATTCGACGATGTTGCGTGCGACATTCGACTTCTCCACCCAGTCGAACAGCGCGGGATCCGTCATCTCCTGCACCGGCATCGAACAACGCAGGGTTCCGCCCATTCTGGGCGTCATGGCCGCCCGGGCGGTCGGCATGAGGTACTGTTCACCGGTTACCTGACTCAGGATGGAATAGGCGGTAGTGGCCGACAGTCCCAGCATGGTGGTCGTCCACAGGAAGTTTCGGCGGCTGATACGGTGCTTTTGCAGGTCCACCACCAGGTCGTGCACCATCGGGTGGACACGACCTTCTAGTTTTATGCGTTTACTCATAACTTACGCTTCCTCGGTCTTTGGTTGGTAATCCGGAAAATAAAGCGGAAGTCTATCCGAAGCAAGTCGCATTCGCGACGCATAAATATCGACAGGGGGATGATCGAGGCAAGAAATCCCCTATAAATCAATGTCTTGCTCGGAATTTGACGGTTCTCGCTCCCGAATTTCGGCGAATCCGTCTTTCCGGGTCGAATGGAAAATGGAGTCGGCGGCGCGGCGTCGATCGGCTCGTGGAGTCCGTGAAGCAGCGCGCCCAGGCTCGTGTGCCCGCGAAGGCGGCCGCGGGTGGATGGCGGGGCCTCGGCAACGCGCGGGCCGCGGCCGTGTAGAATGCCGTGTGGGTTCGACGGGGACAGACAGCACTTGAGGCTCCGGCTGATCACGTACAACATCCACCGGGCGATAGGGCTCGACAGGCGGTTCCGTCTCGACCGCATCGTCCAGATACTGGCGGATCACAACGTGGACATCGTGCTCCTGCAGGAAGTCGATGAGGGCGCGCCGCGCACCCGCAAGATGAATCTGGCCGAAACCCTGGCCCGGGAGCTCGGGTTTCCGTACTACGCCGTCGGTCACAACGTGAGCCTGCGCAAGGGCCGCTACGGCAACGCCACGCTCAGCCGTTTCCCGATCGCCCGCGAGCGCAACATCGACCTGACCGTGGAGGAGCGCAAGCGGCGGGGCTGTCAGCACACCACGATCAACCTCGAAAGCCAGCGGGCCGCCGCCTCCAGCGTGGAGGTGTTCAACCTGCACCTGGGGCTGAATTCCAGGGAGCGCCAACGCCAGGCGGGGCTGCTGGCCCGCTCCGAGGAGATCATGGCGCTGGGCAACGGCACACCGTGCGTGCTGGGAGGCGACTTCAACGACTGGCGGTCGCTGCTCAGGGCATTCTTCGTGGAGGGCATGGGGTTCAGCTGCGCCAGCGACCGCGACACGGACGCCGGACCGCGCGCTATCCCGACCTACCCATCGTTCTCCCCCCGTGCGGGTCTTGACAGAATCTATTACCGCGGCAAATTGAAGCTGGTATCGGTGAGCCGTTGCCGTCATCAGACGGCGCGGATCGCCAGCGACCATCTGCCGGTCATCGGGACCTTCGAGGTGTGAGAGCCGGGGGGCGAAGTGCGTGGGCGGCGCGGCGTCGTCGCACGCCCCGGGCTTCGCTCCTTGACTTCGGAGCCGGGAAGCTTGAAAACTCGGCTCCCGGCACGCACTGAACACTATTGACCGGCGGCCACCCGGTCACTTCCCGTATCCGGCCAGAACCCGACGTGAAACCGCGGAGAATGCGAGTTGGAATACAAGGACTACTACAAGATCATGGGCGTTGCGCGCGACGCCACGCAGGACGACATCAAGCGCGCCTACAGAAAGCTGGCGCGCAAGTACCATCCCGACGTCAGCAAGGAATCCGACGCCCAGTCCAAGTTCCAGGAGATGCAGGAAGCCTACGAGGTGCTCAAGGACCCGGAGAAGCGTGCCGCCTACGACCAGCTCGGCGCCAACTGGCGAGCGGGCCAGGATTTCAGGCCGCCGCCCGACTGGGACGCCGGCTTCGAGTTCAGCGGGGGATTCTCCGGCGACGAAGAGTCGGTGTTCAGCGATTTCTTCGAGTCCCTGTTCGGCGGCCGCGCCCGCCAGAGGGGCTGGAGCGGCGGGGACTTTCGGCAGCGGGGGCGCGACCACCACGCCAGGATTCTTATCGACCTGGAGGACGCCTTCCACGGCGCAACCCGCGGCGTCAGCCTGCAGTCTCCGGCGGTCGACGAAAGTGGACACGTGGTGACCCACCAGCGCACCTTGAGCGTGCGGATACCCAAGGGCGTCAAGCAGGGGCAGCACATTCGTCTCGCGGGCCAGGGCACGCCGGGCATCGGCGGCGCCGAGGCCGGGGATCTGTACCTCGAGGTCGAGTTCAGGCCGCATCGCCTGTACCGGGTCGAAGGCTCGGACCTGTACATGGAACTGCCGGTGGCCCCCTGGGAGGCGGCGCTGGGGGCGAAGGTCAAGGTACCGACACCCGGTGGTGTCGTGGACCTCACCATTGCCCCGGACTCGCGGGCGGGATCGAAGCTGCGCCTGAAAGGGCGCGGGATACCGGGAAAACAGCCCGGTGATCTCTACGTTACGCTGCAGGTCGCCCTGCCGCCGGCCCGGGACGAGAAAGCGAAGCAGCTCTATCAGCAAATGCGGGAGCAGATGAGCTTCAACCCGCGCGCCAGATTGGGAGTGTAGCCCATGGTGGACCCGACACAGGTATTGAACGGCTTCCTGCTCGACGAGACCGTGACCCTGACGCTGACGGAGATCAGCTACGCCTGCCAGGTGCACGAGGAGCGGATCATAGAGCTGGTGGAAGAGGGCATTATCGAACCGGAATTCCAGCAGCGCGCCTGGCACTTCCCGGCCACCCAGCTCCGGCGCGCCCACAAGGCAATCCGTCTCCAGCAGGACCTCGACATCAATCTGGCGGGCGTCGCCTTGGTGCTGGACCTGCTCGAGGAGATCGATCAGCTCCGCGCACGGCTCGGCGTCTCCTGAGTCCCGCCCGCGAGCGGCTGCCGGCCGCGCCGCTTTTTGAACACTCTGTCCAGGTGTGATAGCGTCCCGGTATCGAGTTCGCTTTCCGTGCGAAGCCCGCCAGCGCTCGTTTCGATTGCGATTCCCGTTTCCCGGGGCCCCCAGGGCGCGACTTCCCCGTTTGCGCATCCGCCGGCTGAGCTCGGACCATCTCCGCCGCGGCCAATCCATACCGACAATGCGAGGAACCGTTCATGCGACCCCTGTTCACTCATTTCGCCGGCGTGATCCTGCTCGCTGCAGTGTGCCTGCCGGCGGGCCCGCTTCACGCCCAGCAGGCCAGGAACCAGGAGACCAAGAAAGTGATTAGCGAAGGTTCGAGAGTATCCTTGGAGTACACGGTCAACGTCGTGGGCGGCGAGACCGTCGACAGCAATGCCGGGGACGATCCCCTGGTCTACACCCAGGGCGAGCACGAGATCATCCCTGCTCTCGAGAAGGCGCTGACTGGGCTCTCCACGGGGGACGAGAAAGAAGTCACGCTCGAGCCCGAGGACGCGTACGGGCCCGTCGACCCGAATGCATTCCAGGAGGTTCCGTTGAGCCAGATCCCGGAAGAGGCCCGCAAAGAAGGCCAGCTCCTGATCATGCAGGACCAGGAGGGCCACCAGCAGCAGGTCCGGATATCGGAGATTCGCGAGAACACTGCGGTACTGAATCTCAACCATCCGCTCGCCGGCAAGACTTTGCACTTCGACGTCAAGGTCCTCGACGTCGAGTAGCGCGGCGCGGAAACCGCGCCGCGCCTGCGGCGAGAGGCCGTCCGGCGCCTACATCCGCTCGAATATCGCGGCGATGCCCTGGCCGCCGCCGATGCACATGGACACGCAGGCGTGGCGGCCGCCGGCGCGCTGCAGCTCGTACAAGGCTTTCACCGTGAGCATGCAGCCGGTGGCGCCGATGGGGTGGCCTATGGATATGCCGCTGCCGTTGGGATTGGTCCGGTCCTCGGGGAGGCCTAGGTCGCGCACCACGGCCAGTGCCTGGGCGGCAAAGGCCTCGTTGAGCTCGATCACGTCGAGGTCCGGGACGCCGAGACCGGACTTCTCCAGCACCATCCTGATGGCCGGCACGGGCCCTATGCCCATGTACTGGGGATCGACACCGGCGTGCGAGTAGGCCACGAGCCTCGCCATCGGGGTGAAGCCGTCACGCTTCGCCCGTTCCGCGTCCATCAGCACCACCGCCGCCGCGGCGTCGTTGATGCCGGAGGCGTTGCCCGCCGTCACGGTGCCGTCCTTCTGGAACACCGGGCGCAGCTTGGACATCGACTCGGCGTCCACGTCGGAACGCACGTGCTCGTCGGTATCGAAGACCGTGGTGCCTTTCCTCGACGTGATCTCCACCGGCATGATCTGGTCCTTGAAGTAGCCCGCGGCGATGGCGTGGGACGCCCGCTTGTGGCTTTCGGCCGCCAGACGGTCCTGGTCTTCCCGGCTGATATCCCATTTCCTGGCGACGTTCTCGGCGGTGACACCCATGTGGCAGCTCTGGAAGGGGTCGTGCAGGGCCGCCACCATGGCGTCGACGACCTCGGCGTCTCCCATGCGGACGCCCCAGCGCATTCCGGGCAGCAGGTGCGGTGCGTTGCTCATGCTTTCGGCACCGCCGGCGACGGCGATGTCGCAGTCCTCGAGAAGGATGCTCTGCGCCGCACTGACCACCGCCTGCAGGCCGCTGCCGCAGAGGCGGTTGACGGTGAGAGCCGGTACTTCCTTGGGCAAACCGCCCTCGATGGCGGCGTAGCGGGAGATATACATGTCCCGCGGCTCGGAATGAATGACGTTGCCGAACACGCAATGGCCGAAGTCCGCGGGATCGACACCCGACCGGGCGACGACCTCCCTGACCACCATGGCTGCAAGCTGGTTGGCGCGAAAGGTTTTCAGCGATCCGCCGAAATCACCGACGGCCGTGCGCACGCCGCTGACGACGACGACTTCTCTCTTGGACATGGATCTGTTCCGGTTCGTGTGAGCTTGGCCCTTAGTTTAAACTCCGCGTAAAGTCGATTCGAGCGATGCCCGAACTGTTTTTTCAAGACTACCCCGGACCGTCCGATGCCGTGCCCCTTGTGGTGTTGCACGGACTGTTCGGCTCGAGCACCAACTGGCGGGGCGTGGGCAGGCGGCTCGCCGCCGGGCGGCGGGTCATTGCCATGGACATGCGCAATCACGGCCGGTCCTTCAACGACGAGGCAATGAGCTATCCTCTCATGGCCCGCGATGTTCTCGACACCCTGGACGGCCAGGGGATCGGCCGCGCCGACCTGCTCGGTCACAGCATGGGCGGCAAGGCGGCGATGGTGTGCGCCCTGGAGCATCCGGAGCGGGTCGGCCGCCTGATCGTCGTGGACATCGCCCCGGTGGCCTACACGCACACCCAGCTTCCCCTGGTCGAGTCCATGATGGCGCTGGACCTCGCCTCCGTGGGGTCGCGCAAGCAGGCGGACGAGGCGCTCGCGGCTTCCGTCGCAGACACGGCGGTGCGCCAGTTTCTCCTGCAGAGCCTCGAGCGGGGTGAGGAGGGCTACCGGTGGCGTCTCAACCTGCCCGCTTTGAAGCGCGCCATGGGATATCTCGTCGGCTTTCCGGACCTGGACGGCAGGACCTGCGAAGGTCCCACGCTGTTTCTGTACGGTGCGGACTCGCATTACTTCGAGGATAGCTATCGTCCCCGTATCGAGCGCTACTTTCCGAACGCCGAATACCGTGCCATCGCCGGGGCGGGCCATTGGGTGCACGTCGACCAGCCGGCGGCTCTGATCGAGGCAGTGGAGGGCTTTCTGTCCTGAGCCTGGCGGGGCGGGCAGCGATCCGGAGGCCGACCGTGCCTCGAGATTTGCCGGGCTGAAGCCCGACCTGCAGGCGCCGTGGTTCGTGGGGGAATGTGGGTTTTGGTCGGATCTCGTTCCCGACGATCTCCGACAACCCACATCCGAAGTGGGTAGGAATTCATTCCGACAGATATTCTCGAGTCGGAATGAATTCCGACCCACAAGTGTCGTGTTTGCAGGGTGAAACGCAGGCCGGCATTCCATGCCCTCCCGGAATCGGTCTATTGGAGGACGTGGCCGTAGAGAACGGCGATCAGCAGGGCCGCGATATAGATCCAGCCGAAGCTCCGGTTGTGCCGCAAGGCGTAGCGGTGATACCACAAGGGCCAGCCGACGTGGCCGGGGGGCGGACTCTCGGGTCTCGGCGACGCGAACACCGTGACCGCCTGCCACAGCCGCTTGACGTTGACCACGACCAGCAGCATCGGCCAGGGCAGGACACCGGAGGCGACGGCGAGGAGGACGGTCGCGTACATCGCCGCGATCATGCCGATGCCGAGCCATCTCGAAGGCCGGTCCCCCAGCAGCACCGGCAGGGTGTGAATTCCATGCGCCTTGTCGAACTCCGCCTGGTCGATGTGCTTGCCCAGCAGCACGCTCATGACGCCGAGACCGTAAGGAACGCTGGCCAGGAGCGCTCCGCCGGAGAAGTGGCCGGTGATGGCCAGGTAACCGCCGGAGACCATGAGAGGCCCCCACACGACGAAGCTCGCCAG
The DNA here is from genome assembly GCA_049583715.1 of Arenicellales bacterium. Lineage (GTDB taxonomy): Bacteria > Pseudomonadota > Gammaproteobacteria > Arenicellales > JAANXG01 > JAANXG01. The sequence continues at coordinate 8,266 of JBAUWJ010000309.1, forward strand.
CTCTCCGAGCCCGATTTCCTTCAGGGAAACCGGCGTAGCATCGTAGAGGATCAACAAGGCCATACCTGCGAAAGCGTAGGCGAGCACCCAGGGACCGGAGAAGTGGACGAGCAGCAGCGCGATTGCGAGGTCCACGACCACGAGCACCGAGATCGACGTCAGGACCTGCCTGCCGGACAGGACGCCGTCGGCGATGGGATGCAGGGTATATCGTCTTCTGGGGGAGTCCGGCGTGTCGCGCCCGCGCAGGTAGTCGAAATAGTCGTTGGAGAGATTGCTGACGGCATGCAGTGACACGAGCGCGACCAGCACCAGCGCGAAGCGAAGGGCGTCGAAGCGGCCGTCCAGGAGCGCCATCAGCCCGGCGACCGCAGCCGCCTGCGCCGATATCACCAGGATGATGGAGCGTGCGGAGAAGAGGAAGCGCGACACGAAGTCGCGGGGCGGATTCTCCCTGGGGTAGAAGCCGCGGAACGCCTGGTACCAGTAGTGGATCATGTGCTCGGCAGACTCCGATGGATGTCGTTGGTCCTTGGCTCGCGGAAGTCGAGCGAGCAGAGCCCTGCCGCGATATCCAGGGGCTTACCTTAACATTAAGAGTCGAGCCACGAGCCACCTTCCGGGAATGCGGTGGAAGCTGGCTGCACCATGAGCGAAATCAACGCTCGCAGAGCGACCCGAAACACCGTCCTCTTTGTGCGGAGGACGGTGTTCCTCGAGTCATCCAGTCACGGGTCGGTGCTGGTCGGAGTCAGTTCGAGGTGACCAGGGGATTGCCGGCCTTCTGCCAGTCGCGCAGGTCCACCAGTGCAGCCGTGACATGAGTGAAACCCAGGTCCTGAAGCCGCTTCGCCGCGAGGCTGGCGCGTCCGCCCGTGAGGCATTGGACGTATATCTGACGGTTCATGTCGGTGTTGTCGGGATAGCCCACCTGCTTCCAGATGGACCATTCCAGCATGCCCCGCGGGAGGTTGATGGCGCCGGGCACATGACCGGCCGCGTATTCATCGGCCTCGCGGACGTCTATGATCAGGGCGCCGTTCGGGTCAGCGACTACCTTCTTGTAGCCGTCCATGTCGATGGTCTGGATCTTTGATTGCGCCTCGGCGACAAGATCGCCGACCACCTTCGGCACATTGGCGGCTTGCGCCAGCGCCGGCACCATCAGGGCGAGGGCCATGCCGCCCGCCGCCAGTGCTGCACGAATGCTCGATTTCATGGGGTTATCGTCTCCTCTTGGGATGAACGTCTTGGTTCCTGCACGGGAGCCCGGACTCCCGGAACCCGCTTGGGACCCTGGCGGTATGTTGAAGCCCGCGGGTCCGCGGCACGTTGATCCACGTCAAAAACCTCTTCCGAAATCGATCGGTCCGGGGTCTACCGCACCGGCCTGGAAGGCGAGCGCTGGTCGGACGCGGTCTCGAGTGCGCGCAGGCGTCGTGCCAGATCGATGCGCCGCTGGCTCGGCATTTGAAGTCTGTGATCCTCGAGCCGGTCGCCCCCGGCGAGACGAAGGTCCCGGGCATGGAGCAGGGCGGTGATCTCCGCACTGAACAACAGCACGAGGTTCTCGAGCCACATCGCAACGTCCCGTGGCTCGGCGCCGTGCAGGTGCGGCGCCCTCAGGTGGCGCTCGAGTGTCCCGGCCGGCTGCCACGTCTCGTCGGTGACCCACTTGTTGGTTGTGAACAGCCGCCACGGCAGTCCCCGGGCGTCGACCGACAACCCCACGAGATGTGAGAATCCGTTGCCGCCGGATTCCGCCGTACCCGGCCCCGGCACGAAGATATGGAAATGTCCGTGCTCCCGCGCGGGCCGCTGCGAGGCCGGGTGGCAGTGGTAGTAGAACCTCCAGCCTGATTGCGGGTCGATCGCGTCCGGCTGCGGATAGTGCGCCCACTCGACGAAGCCCCGGGCGGCGCCAAGGAGCCTGGCGGGCGCGCTCCCACCGTCCGCCGCCCATGCGGCGATCTGATCCACCGTGGCGCGGCCGATTGTCATGTCCCGGGGTGTCGCCGGCCTCGAATCGCTCATGTTGCTGACCTTCGGTTGTGCGTCCCTTCGCGAGTGGGCGCGCCGCCGCGCCGATTGGATCGGCATCAAGACAGTGCCTGCCCGGGTCCGCGGCATGTGGATGGCGTGCTCGTCGTGCAGCGAACCGTAGCACGGCGCTTTTCCCGCGCCGCTTGACCTGCATCAAGTGTCCCGGCCCCTCGCGCCGGTATGGTTCGAGGTCCGCGCAGATTCGAGAACATCCTCGCGATACCTGCGTCCTTGGTAGGGGCTTGTCCATAAGAGATCCGCGATGCAACGCCGAGACTTCCTGAAGTTGTCTGCAACAGCGGGGGCTGCGGCGCTGCTCGGGCCGATGCTCGGCGGCTGCAGCGAGCAGGCCGAATGGCAGAAGATGATGTCGGCGCTGCCGGCGACGGAGAGCCCGACCGTGTGCAATATCTGCTACTGGGCCTGCGCGGCGCGGGTTCACACGCGCGGCAGTGAGTTGTGGAAGATTACCGGCCGGCCCGGCGACCTGCACTCCGAGGGAAGACTGTGCACCCGCGGCACCGGCGGCGTCGGCGCCTACTACGACCCGAACCGGCTGGTGAAACCCCTGATGCGGGTGGAGAGCGGCGGCAAGCAGCGCTTCGAGCCGGTGAGCTGGGGGAAGGCACTGGACTTCATCGCCGAACGGCTGAAGAAGGTGGCGGCCGAGCACGGGCCCGACCGTCTGGCGACGCTGGTGCACGGGCCCGGCGCGTCGCATTTCGAGCATTTGACCCGTGCCTTCGGCAGCGACAGCGTCGCCGAGCCCGCCTTCGCCCAGTGCCGCGGCCCGCGCGATACCGGGTTCTATCTCACCTTCGGCCAGGGCATGTCATCGCCCGAGCAGACGGACATGTCGAACGCCCGGTGCATCGTGCTCATCGGCACCCACCTCGGCGAAAACCTGCACAACAGCCAGGTGCAGACTTTCGCGGACGCGATCCGCAACAAGGCGACGATCATCACCGTCGACCCGCGCTTCTCGGTGGCTGCCGGGAAGTCGCAGCACTGGCTGCCGATTCGCCCCGGCACGGATATCGCGCTGTTGCTCGCCTGGATCAACGTGATCCTCGCCGAGCGCCTGTACGATCCCGACTACATCCAGCGTAATACCATCGGTTTCAACCCGCTTGCGGCCTGGGTCGCACCGTTCACGCCGGAGTGGGCGTACGGCGAGACGGGCATCGAAGCGCAGAGAATTCGCCAGACTGCCCGGCTGATGGCGGCCGCCGCTCCGGCCACGGTAATCCACCCCGGACGCCACACCACCTGGTGGGGCGACGACACCCAGCGGGCGCGGGCGATGGCCATTCTCGCAGGGTTGCTCGGCATCTGGGGCGCCAAGGGCGGCTACTACGTGCCGGAAGCCGTGGAGCTGCCGGCCTACCCGCACCCGGCCTACCCGAAGCCGAAGACCTCGTGGCGGGACATCACGCTTTCGAAGTATCCGCTTGCCGGCCTGCCGGTGACCAACGTGATCGTCGACAACGCGCTCGGCAAGAATGCGCACTACCGTGCGCTCATCGTCTACGACACCAACCTGCCGATGACCATGCCGGGCGTGCGCGAGAAGCTCTCCAAGGCCTCGCAGTCCCTTGACCTGATCGTGGCCATCGACGTGCAGCCGTCCGAGATGACAGGCTACGCCGACGTCGTGCTGCCCGAGTGCACTTATCTCGAGCGCTACGATCCCCTGCGCAACGCGCCGGAGCGCGAACCCAGCCTGGCCCTGCGGGCGCCGGCGCTACCGCCGCGCGGCGAGTCCAAGCCCGGCTGGTGGATCGCGAAGGAGATCGGCCACCGCCTGGCGCTGGACGACTATTTCCCGTGGAAGGGTTACTCCGAGGTCCTCGACTGGCAGCTCGAGCGGGTCGGCAGCTCGCTCGAGGAGATGAAGAAGATCGGCCACAGGCGCTTCCCCCGCAAGACGCCGCTCTACCACGAGCCCGGCGCCGCGGTGGCTTTCAATACACCGAGCGGCAAGATCGAGCTCTACTCTACGACCATGAAGGACGCGGGCTTTGATCCCCTGCCGCGTTACACGCCGCCGCCGGCGCCGCCGGAAGGGTATTTCCATTTGAACTACGGCCGGGCGCCGCAGCACAGCTTCGGCCGCACGCAGAATAACCCGGTGCTCTACCAGCTCATGCCGGAAAACCTGGTGTGGATTCATCCGATCGCTTCGCGCCGGTTCGAGATCCGGAATGGGCAATACGTGCGCCTCGTCAACCAGGACGGTGTCGAGAGCAACCGCGTGCGTGTGCGGGTGACCGAGCGCATTCGTCCGGACTCGGTCTGGCTGGTGCACGGCTTCGGCCACACTTCCGAAGCGCTCGCGCTCGCTTACGGGCGCGGCGCCGACGACGCCTCGCTGATGACGCGCATCCTCTACGACCCCGTCATGGGCGGCACGGGCATGCGCGGCAACTTCGTCACCTTCCGCAAGGAGAATGCCTGATGACCCGCTACGGCATGGTGATAGACACCCGCACCTGCGTCGGCTGCACGGACTGCGTGGACGCCTGCAGGATGGAGAACAACGTGCCCGAGGGCCTGTGCTACGACTGGGTGGTAGAGATCACGCGGGGGAGCTATCCCAATCTCGAGACGGAGTTCCTGTCCGAGCGCTGCAACCACTGCTCGCACGCGACCTGCGTCGACGCCTGCCCGACCGGCGCCAGCCAGTACTGGAACGGCAGCAACATCGTGGTGGTGGACGCGACCCGGTGCACGGGCTGCAAGGCCTGCATCGCCGCCTGTCCCTACGAAGCCCGGCTGATCATGCAGCCCCAGGGCTATATCGGCAAATGCACCTTCTGCGTGCATCGGGTGCAGCACGGCGAGGACCCGGCCTGCGTCGCGGTCTGTCCCACCCACGCCATGCACTTCGGGGTGCTCGACGATCCCACCAGCGCGGTCAGCGAGCTGCTCGCCACCCGTGAGCACTTCACGTTGCAGCCGGAGACCGGCAATGAGCCGAATGTGTTCTACCTGCGCTAGGGAATCCGTCATTGCGAGGCCCGAGGGCCGCGGCAATCCATCGATCTCTGGCCCGGGCGAGGGCCGCTCGGGTGCCCCCCAATGATCGACACCGGGGGAATAGCTGTCTCGAACCGGAGTCCAGGCACTGGATTGCTTCGCTTCGCTCGCAATGACGGAATTACTCGGACCTTTCCTGGCGTGATCGAAGAGGTGATCTGACCATGCGAGAAGAAGTCCTTGCGAGCGTCCTGGCCAACCCGCGGATCCAGCCCGAGCTCGCGATCTGGGGCTGGCAGATCATGACGTACCTGTTCCTCGGCGGGGTTGCCGCGGGAATCATGGTGTTCTCCGGGTGGACCATACTGGCAAGAAAGGAGGCGCAGGCGCCTTTTGCGGCCAACCGGGCGCCGCTGGTGGGTTTCGTCGTGCTGGCCCTGGGCCTCTTGACACTGTTTCTGGATCTCGAGCACCCGATCAACGTCTGGCGGTTCTACGCGAGCTTCGAGGTCACCTCGCCCATGTCGTGGGGCTCGTGGATCCTGCTGCTGGTCATGCCGGTGCTGGCACTGCTCGCGCTCGCCGGCCTGCCCGACGGGTTTCCCGGACTGTACGCGTGGCTGTGCGGCCTGCCCGTGGTGGGACCGAGGATGGTGCCGGCGCTGCTCGACCTGGTGACCGCCAGGCGGCGATTGCTGGCAGCGCTCAGCATCTTTCTCGGGGCCGCGCTCGGCATCTATACCGGCGTGCTCCTGTCCGGTTTCAACGCCAGGCCATTCTGGCATTCCGCGCTGCTCGGCCCGCTGTTCCTGGTGTCCGGGATCTCGACGGGGGCGGCGGTGATCATTCTCGGCGCCGGCACCCGGGAGGAGCGTCACCTGTTCGGCCGCATCGATCTCGGCGTGATCCTGGTGGAGCTCACCTTCATCGGCCTGCTCATCATCGACATGCTGAACGGCAATGCCCAGCAGCAGGACGCGATCGCGCTGCTGCTCGGCGGGGACGCCACGCGGCTGTTCTGGGTCGGGTTCATCGGGTTCGGCCTGGGCGTGCCCCTGCTGCTGGAGTGGGCCACGTGGCGGCACTCGATCGCTTTCGTGGCGATGCTCGCGTCGATTCTCGTCTTGATCGGTGGCTTCCTGCTGCGCGACATCGTCCTCACCGCCGGCCAGGAGACGGGCTGGACTCACTTCCACAACCAGTTCAACGCGTCCCTGCTCGGCGAGCTCCGCAATGACGGCGAACGCCCCGATGGCCGTTTCTGATCCGAGACAATATCGCGGTGCCCGGACAACCTCCCTCTCCCCGCTTGCGGGGGAGGGGGCTGGGGTGAGGGAGCGTTCGCGTACCACCTCACCAAATCCTCCTCGGCGCTGCCCCCATGCAACGCACTATCGTTCGAAGGAATCGTCCCGCGGGCGGGAGAGGGGTACCCTTCACTTCCAAAGCGAAGCTTCCAGTCGGACCCCGGGGCTTTTCCCGGTGTCCGTTATCACACGGGCTGGCCGTTCACATCAGCCTGAGGAGAACTTACGATGACGAAGCCAAAACCTCGAGCGCCCACTTTGACCATGCTGGCCGTGGCGGTGGGTATGATCGCGCCTCTGCCGGCGCCCGTATCGGCCTTGTCGCCCCTTGCGGTGGCACAGGCGGCTTCCACTGACGATGCGTCGCTGGAGGCGCTCGCCCAGACGGTGAGCCGCCATGAAGACCAGGTCACCCCCGAGCGCCTGCAGAACCTGATTCTCGCCAAGAGGCGGGACTACACCCTGGTCGATATCCGGGCGCCGGAGGCCTTCGCCGCCGGTCACATTCAAGGTGCCGAGAACATCCCCTTGCCGGCCCTTATGGCGGCCGGGAAGATAGTGAAGCTGCGCCGCCTGCCGCAGGTGATCGTTTACGCCGACACCACCGACCAGGCCGCCCAGGCGGCGGTGATGCTGCGCATGTCCGGCGTGCCGGCGCTGCAGCTCGCGGGTGGCCTCGAAGCCTGGGCGCGCCATCTCGACGCGCAGGCCGAGCAGCCTCAGTCGGCGGCCATCGTGCGGGCGCTGAACGCCTGCCCGGAGCCCGCCGCGGCGGTGATCCCGCCACTCAATACGTCGGCTCCGGAGCCAGCTCCGCAGGCGGCCCCCGCACAGGCCGCGCCGGCAGCGCCGAAGAAGGCGGCGCCGGTCATCCTGAACGGAATGTGCGGCTGACGCGGCCGCGTTTTCATGACCGGCACGCGCGAGATCGACCTCCTTCTCCTGCACCCCCCGAGCGTCTACGACTTTCGAGAGCGGGCCATTCTGTATGGGCCCGTCAGCGACCTCATTCCCTCTTCCACCGTCTTCGAGATGTACCCGCTCGGTTTCCTGACCATCGTCAGCTACCTCCATGAGCGGGGGATGCGCGCGCGGATCGTGAACCTGGCCTTGCGCATGATCAACGACAGGCGCTTCGACGTCAGGCGCTTCCTGGCGAAGCTGCGCCCGAGGGCGGTGGGCATCGACCTGCACTGGATGCCCCACTGCCAGGGGGCGCTGGAGGTGGCGCGGCTGGTCAAGGAGACCCACCCCGAGGTTCCCGTGATCATGGGCGGCTTGTCGTCCACCTATTATCACCGGGAGCTCATCGAGTATCCGCAGGTGGATTTCGTGCTGCGGGGGGACAGCACCGAGCCGCCCCTTCACCGGCTGCTCCAGGCCCTGCAGGGAGGCGGCCCGCTGGACGGGATTCCCAACCTCACCTGGAAAGAGGGAGGCCGGGTGCGCGTCAACCCCTACGCCTATGTTCCTCCGTCCCTGGACTACGTCGACCTCCGTCCCGAGCTGATGGTCGAGATGGTGCTTCGCTACCGCGACCTTCAGAGCGTCCTGCCCTTCAACGGCTGGTGGAACAACCCCATCACGACGGTCTTCACCGTCAAGGGCTGCTCCTACGAATGCGTTACCTGCGGCAGCTCGCATACGACGTGCACCCACCTGACCCGGCGCAACCGGCCCGTGTTTCGCAGCCCGGCCAGCCTGATCGCCAACATGCGGGCGATCGCGCGCCTGATACGCGGTCCGATTTTCCTGGTCGGCGATCTGCTCCAGGGTGGGGAGGATTACGCGAGGGACGTGCTGGAGCGGCTGCAACAGGCCCGCCTGCCCAACGAGATCGTCCTGGAGTTCTTCACCGTGCCTCCCACGTGGTTCCTGCCGGAGGTCGATCGCCGTCTCGGGCGCTGGAGCATCGAGTTCAGTCCCGAGAGCCACGAGCAGGCGGTGCGCAACGCCCAGGAAGGCGAGGCAGGGTACAGCAACGAGGACATGGAGACTTTTCTGAAGCAGGCCCTGGCGCTCGAGTGCAGCCGCGTCGACGTCTTCTTCATGATCGGTCTGCCGGCGCAGACGGTCGAGTCGGTCCACGCCACCATTGACTACTGCGGCCGCCTGATGAGGCTGGGCGACAAGCGCCTGTCCTGCTTCGTCTCGCCGATGGGACCTTTCAGCGACCCCGGCAGCCGGGGTTTCGAGGAGCCGGAGCGCTTCGGCTACCGGCGCTTCGCCCAGACGCTGGAGGAGCACCGGCGTCTTGCGGTGGAGCCGACCTGGGAACGCATCCTCAACTACGAGACGCGCTGGATGAGCCGGAGCCAGCTCGTCGACGCCACCTACGATGCGGCCGAGCGGCTGAACGATCTGAAAGTACGCGAGGGGCGCCTCTCGAAGCGCCGCGGACGCAAGGTCGCCGCGCGGATCCGCGAGGCGCGCGCGCTGCGCAGCCGCCTGGATGCCGAGATCGCGGGCAGCGCGGGCCAGCCGGCCTCGGCGTCCCTGCAGGGCGAGATATCGCGTTTCAGCATCTCCACCGTCTGCGACAAGCGCGAGCTGTTCTGGCCGCGGCACGTCTTCAATTTCAGGTTCGGGGAAGTGGGCAGGATCACGGCCCGGTACTACTTCGGTAGGCTCTGAATCAGGGGGCCTTCCCTTCCCCCAGGCAGGTTGCGAACCGGACTACCTCTCGTCCGAAAGGAGCTCGACACCTGAACCTCGGCGAGGGGCCCTTGCAGGTGGGGTTCATCCACCTGCCGCCCGGCGGCCAGGCAGGTGTCCATTCCACGGCGGCACGACGAGACACTCCGGCAGGCTGCGCGGTTGCATGGCGGGATCGGTCGGTGGCGCCGGGCAGCTCTCCCGAAGGACCCATCTCAGCGGTGACACATTCGTGATGATTCCCGCTGCGCAGGGCCCTAGAATCGGGATCGACGACGGAATGACGGAGAATTGTCATGACACTCTCGAACTCTCGCATTCTAAAGCCAGTCGCGGCGATCGCGGTCGGTGCGGCGCTCTGCGCCGCTATTCTCTGGAAGATTGCGCCCGCGACCGCCGGCACCGGCGTGACGGTTCCACCGGCTGAGATGTCGCTGCAGGGGAACGCGGATCAGCCGCAGACTGTGGTCCTGGCCGGTGGCTGTTACTGGGGCATGGAAGAGGTTTTCCAGCACGTCAAGGGCGTGACCGACGTGGTCACGGGCTACGCGGGCGGTACACGGGAGCACGCCAACTACGGCGACTCCAGCTCCGGCCGGTACGGGGACGCGGAGGCCGTGCGTATCAGCTACGACCCGCGCAAGATCAGCTACACCGACCTGCTGCAGATCTACTTCTCGGTGGCCCACGATCCCACGCAGGTCAACCGCCAGGGACCAGACGTCGGGCCCCAGTACCGCTCCGAGATCTTTGCCGCCGGCGACGGCCAGGCCCGCGTCGCGCGCGCCTACATCCAGCAGCTCGACAAGGCCCACGTATTCGATGCACCGATCGCGACCAAGGTCGGCGAGCACCAGAACTTCTTCGAGGCCGAAGCGTACATGCAGGACTATGCCAGGAGGCATCCGAACAGCCTCTACATCATGATCAACGACGCGCCCAAGGTGGCCGCGCTCAAGGCCCGCTTTCCGCAGCGCTACCACGACGACTGATCAGGGGCCGGTAAACGCTCGAGCCGTGGTGGACACGGACGTGCCACGGCGTGATCCGCTGCAGGTCCATTCTTAGTCCTCGGCGATGCGCGGGGCGGCACATGCATGTGGCGGGGTAAATCCTGCCCCAAGGGAGCGACGTTTCGGCATGAACCGGGGAGGGTCTTTGTGGACCGTCTCGAGGCAGGAGCCGAGAGCGAGCCTGCTCCGGACGTATTCACGGCGTGTCGACAAAGACCCTCCCCGGTTCATGCGGGGCACTGCTGTGTAAGATCCGTACACCTCAACAGCGCGGTACTCATAAACCATATTTGTGGGAATGAATTCCGACCCACAGGGAAGCGGGGAGTGTCGGAGGTCGTCGGGAACGAGACCCGGCTGACACCCATGGATGTGGGGACGCTGTTGTCGAACTCTGCGATCGTCGTTCGACCAGGTGTATCCAACCAACCAGCTCCCGAAGGAGAGTGACATGCCCAACACCATCCGCCTTCACCGCGTGATCCGCGCAAAGCCCGAGAAGGTGTACCGCGCCTTTCTCGACCCTGAAGCCCTCGCCCGGTGGCTGCCGCCCGACGGTTTCACGTGCACGATCGATCATCTGGATGCGAGGGTAGGTGGTACGTTCCGCATGTCGTTCCGGAATTTCAGCACAGGGAACGGCCACTCGTTCGGGGGCGCCTATCTCGAGCTCGTACCGGACGAGCGTATCCGCTATACGGACAAGTTCGACGACGCGAGCATGCCCGGTGAGATGCAGACCACGATTTCCCTGCGCGGAGTTTCGTGTGGGACGGAGTTGAACATCGTGCAGGAAGGCGTTCCCGACGCCATAGCCCCGGAGCTCTGCTACCTCGGCTGGCAGGATTCGCTCGGGTACCTGAAGCGCCTCGTGGAGCCGGAAATTCCGGATTGACACACGGTGGATCGGGCTGTGCCGCGCACTGTGGCTCGGCACCGGGGCCGCGCCAGGCGGGCCGCGGTGATAGAATATTGCGACAGCCCAGCCGTCGCAGGAGTTCGTGAATCCACCCGCCGACATCAGCCGATTGATGAACCTTTCCTCGATCCTCATTGTGGAAGAGGATCATGCCTCGTTGGAGCGCCTGGCTCGCGCTCTGGAGAAGCGCTGCGCCGTGGTGAAGGCCGTATCCGATATCGAGCAGGCGAACGAGCTCAGGAAGCGCCAGCATTTTGATGTTCTGATCGTCAGCATCGGGCTGACGGATGCGTCGGGCCTGAGCTGGGTTGCTTCGTTGAGGAGGAAGGGGCTGCGGAGCGAGGTGATATTCATGACCGAGACTCCGGACCTGCAGACCGCGATGCAGGTGATCCGGGTCGGTGCCGCGGACCTGGTCTTCAAGCCGGTGCGCCTGGAGCAGATCCTGAAGTCCATAGCCGCCTGTCTCAAGAAGGACTCGACGATCCGGCGCAACGACCTGATGCGCCAGGAGGTGGATACTGCGAGGTTCAGCGACACGATGATCGGAAACAGCGAAGCCATCCTGGATTCCTTTCGCTTCATCGACCGGATCGCGACCAGCGAAAGCGTCGTGCTGATCGAGGGGGAGACGGGAACCGGCAAGGAGCTCGCCGCCCAGTCCATTCACAAGTTGAGCGGGCGCAAGGGACCGTTCGTGCCGGTGAACTGCGTGTCCATACCCCACGACCTGTTCGAAAGCGAGCTGTTCGGCCATGTGCGCGGAGCCTTCACCGGCGCCAGCTCGGAGCGCGAAGGATTGTTCCACTACGCCCGGCACGGGACCCTCTTTCTGGACGAGATCAGCGAGATGCCCGTGTCCATGCAGGCGAAGCTTCTGCGGGTGCTCGAGACCAACAGCGTCAGGCCGGTAGGCTCGGACCGGGAAGTCGCCATCGATACACGGGTGATTGCGGCGAGCAACCGCGACCTCGGCGGCGAAGTCGATTCCGGCCGGTTTCGTCGGGATCTCTACTACCGCCTGGAAGCCGTGACGTTGCGACTCCCCCCGTTGAGAGAACGCAGGGACGATATCCTGCTTCTCGCCGAACATTTCATCGATGCCTCCGCCCGGGAGAGTGGTGTGCCGCCGGTTTCCCTGGAGCGCGGGCAGATCGACAAGCTTCTGGACTACGATTGGCCGGGAAACATTCGAGAGCTCAAGAATATGATGGAACGGTTCGTGCTGTTCGGTGCCTTCCCCGACGACATCTTCAACCGCGACCGCTCTCCGGCGAGAGCTTCCGCCGGGTTCCCGAAGGACTGGTCGCTGGAAGCGGTGGAGCGCGCTCATATCCTGTCGGTTCTCGATACCGCCGGCGGCAACAAATCGGAAGCGGCGCGGCGCCTCGGGATTTCCAGGAAGACGCTGGAGCGCAAGCTGCAGCGCTGGGAGCAATACCCGGGCGGCATGGAGCAGCGGCTCGTTTCCTAGCCTCCTCCTACTCCACCCATCCCGACAATTCCCGATGGCGCCGAGCATTTCCGGGCGGTACGCGGACCTGATCGAGATTCTCGAAGCCGACGGCGGGATCGTATGTCTCGTCGGTGCCGGCGGCAAGAAGAGCACTATCTACCACCTGGCGTCACGGTTCCACGGCCGGGTGGGGATTACCTCGACCGTCCACACTCCGCCCTTCCGCAAGCGCCTGTCGGCACAGGTTCTGGTCGCGCCCGAAGACGAGCTCAGGACTCTGGTGGCCGGTGCTGCGGACAGCGCGACAGTGGCCTATGCCTGCCCCAGCGACAAGCGGGCCCGGCTGGCCGGGGTGAGCCCGGATCTCGTGAGCGATCTGCACGAATCCGGCGGCTTCGACTTGACGCTGGTGAAAGCCGACGGCGCGAGACTGCGGTGGATCAAGGCGCCGGGACCCCACGAACCGGCGCTCCCGAAGCGGTTCTCGACCCTCATCCCGATCGTATCGATGCGGGCGGTCGGGCAGCCCCTGGACCGCACCGTGGCCCACCGCCCGGGCGCGCTCGCGGAGCTGCTCGGTGCTCAGCCGGGTGACAGGATTACCCCGGAGCATGTGGCACGCATGCTCTGTGATGTCAGGGGTGGAATGAAGGAGCACGAGCGCGCCGACCACGTTGTGCCCGTGATCAACATGGTGGACACCGACGAGCAGCGGTATACGGCGCGGCTGATTGCCGGCCAGGTACTGGACAGGTCGGCGCGGATCGAGCGCGTGGTGTTGACCCGCATGGCCTGCGAGAATCCCGTGGTGGAGATCGTTGCGCGTTGAGGCCGCGCGCCGGCCGGAGGGCCGACCGCTACAGGTCGTCCTGTTTCACGAGGTCGGCGAGGGATAAAGGTCTGGCGTTCTCCCAGTCGGCGCCGAGGTTCGGGACGAAACGCTTGAAACTCTCCTCTATGCCCTCGGCGGTGAGCGTGCGCTCCATCGCAATCAGGGTCCCCACCTCGTACTGGCACAGGGACTGGGCGTACTCGATTTCCGAGCGCGCCGCCTCGCGGGCGGCGGCGTGGTCCGGTGCGCCGTACTCATCCACGAGGTGCCGGGTGAGCTGCTCGATGGCTCCCCGGACCTCCTCTTCGGTGGCGGGAGAGATGGAGACGATGGTACTGCGCCCGAAGCTGCCGAGGCCGAGGAAGCCGGCGCGGAATGCCTGCATCCGCTTACCGGCCAGGCTGGCATCGTCGTCGTCCAGAAACTCGAAGCTCCCGGGGATCGCCCACTCTCCGGGCTGCGCCGCGAGCTCGAAGATCTCCTCGTCGCTCTCGTCCAGGCGCGCGCTGCGCAACATCCTGCGGGTGTGTCCGCCGGTCATCGACGTCCTCTATTCCAGCCGGATATCACCGTCCACCACGATGTCCATGCCGATGGCTTCGATGGTGACATTCGCCTTCACGGGCAGGGATTCGCTGCCTTTGAGCCTGCCGTTCTCGACGGCGTCGCGTACGGCGGCCTCGATCTCTCTTTGCGAAGTGATTCCGAGCTTCTTCAGAAACTTCCGGAGCTCCATATTGAATTTGTCTTCGTTCATTTGCCCACCTCAGGTGGATCTACTGTTGAGCTTGCAGTGCGTCCCGTGGGAGACGGTTCAATCCGACCAGATGATCTGACCGCACTGTTGGAAATCGTACCCACCCAGCGACTGTGCGAACCTTTGGCAGTCATCGCTTTTCAGGGTCTCGATGAAACGTTGAAACAGAGTGCGGAAGTATACGCCCCGATCCAGGGCGAAATCATAGGCCTCCCAGTCGAGAGGGATGAAGTCCAGGCCGAATTCACGGGCGATGGACCGTCCTCCCGGCGCTATGTCGGCCTGTTGCCGGGCCAGCATCGAGGCTGCCTCCCGCTCCGATTCAACGGTGCGGCTCACCCGCAGCTTGGCCGGATCGAAATCATGCTTCAGGCACAGCTCCTTCAAGTGGCGGTCGGCGCTGGCGGTGTCGGGACGCATCACCCAGCGGATGCCGGGTTGAAACAGGGAGGACAAGTCGCCCATGTAGGCGAAGTCCGCGCCGACGATCAGGCCTCTTTCCCGTGCGAATGCTCTGACCAGCACCCAGGACTTGTGCGGTGGATACTGCTGCACCAGGGCGGCGTGGCGATGGCGGCTCTCGCCGGCGGGGCCCCAGCGCACGCCGCAGACATCCACGCGGTGCCGGGCGAGCAGCCCGAGTCCAAGCTGGGTCCCGGTGACGGCGTAACCGATCACGGCATGGCCATCCAGTTCGTTGACCAGCTTCGTTACCGCCTTGCGCAGCAGTGGATCATCGCTGCCCGTGATGACGAGGCGATCGGCAAGCAGGCCGCCGTGGCTGGTCTCCATCAGCCACTGATCCACCAGCTTGCGGGGGAACAGCCATTTCCCGGTCACCTTGGTGGCCGGTATCTGGCCCTCGCTGACCAGCGTGTAGATCTTCTTGGTATTGAGATGAAGATACTCGGCGACTTCCTTGACGGTCATGAACGGCGAGGGCCTGGTGGGACTCGCAATCGAGGAGGCAGCCGGATCTCGTATCACCGGGCGCACCCTGTTCCGTTCATCTCGGCCGCCTTGTCGCCATAGGCTGAACGCCGCGTGCCCCTTGTGAGCCGGGTCATTTCAATCTGGGTGTCAATGATTCGGTTCGACAGCGCCAAAAGTATACTCCTCTCCGCGGATCGCCCGTCAATGCGTCTGAAGCGCCGGATTCCCGCGGGCTCCGCTTCTTTCCCCGGTATCACGAAGTGAAATATCGGGTGTAGTATTGAATCCGTGGCGTAGGTTACATTGACCGTCCAGATGGCACATTCGGTTTCAGAAGTGGAGTTCCCGGTTTCCATCGTCATGGAACGCACCGAGAAGCGGCGCGACCGGTGGCGATTCGTCGAATGGTCCGCCGCCGGCGTGTTGACCGGCGACCCGCATCTCAGCGCCGCTTCGAAGCGGCTGGTGATTCACGAAGAAGAGGGCCGTCAGCGGATCATGTGGACCGGCTTCTCGATCAGGCTGCTCAAGGACGGCGCCGAGAGTTACTGGGCCAATCTGATGGCGGAGTATCCTTCCCTGTTCATAGTCTGCCACCGCGACGAGAGCGATGCGGAACCTGAGCCCTTTCTCGTCACGGTCAACTACGATGACATTATCGGCTACCAGGAGGTGGATACCGACGTGTACAGTCTTCCGCTCCCGCCCGACATTTACCAGTGGCTGGAGCGGTACGTGGTCAACAACTACGTCCCGGAAGTGAAGAAGAAGAGAAGACGTACCGACTGGAGTGAATCGGGTCATGTCCAGGCACCCACAAGCACCCGACGACACTGACGGTTTTCTGAAGCGCTGGTCCCGGCGCAAGGCGGGGTCGGGGGAACCAGCGTCCGCGGACCCGGCGCCGGTGGAGGACGCGCCGGAACCGATCCGGCCGGGCGAGGAGAACGTCACCGCGGGCGGCGGGAAGGTGTCGGAGGATGAACGGGTCGAGACCGACGCGGACATGCCCGACCTCGATTCCATCGATGACACCACCGACATGAGTGGGTTCTTCTCGCCGGGGGTCAGCGAGACGCTGAGAAGCCAGGCCCTGCGCCGCCTGTTCCGGCTTCCCAAGTTCAATGTCACCGACGGGCTGGATGATTACAACGAGGACTATCGCAGCTTCGCGCCGCTGGTGGAGACGGTCGTCTCCGATGTGCGGGAGAGGCTCGGCAGGAGGGGCGAGAGCCACGCTCCGGCCCGTGAAGACGCGCACAGGCGAGATCCGGAACCAGAGGAGATCCAGGCCGCGGGGCCTGCCGAGGACCAGCCGGAGGAGCAGTCGTCATCGGCGGAGGGAGCCGGCGCTTCCGGCGAGGACGAATCGACACCCGGGGTGCCCTCATGACTTTGGTCGTGGACGAGCGAGCGACGGTCGAGTCGGAGCTGTCCTGGCCCGCCACCACGGCGGATGGGATCGCCCGGGCCGCCGCGCTGGAGGTCCTGAACGCGAAACCACGCACACCGACCGCGGTGGTGACTTACGAGGCAAGAAGTTCCCTGTTGATTCTGGTGGACAACAGGGCAAGGGCCGAATCGCTGCTGGACGCCCTGCCTCGCGACGCGCTTCACTGCACCTTCCTCGTGTCCGAGCCGGAGCGGGAGCGGATCCGTCTCAGCGAGCTGGGCGGATTCGATGTCGTCGAGGGCCGGGTAGCCCATTTCGAAGGCTACCTCGGAAAATTCCTGCTGAGAGTCGCGGAAGACGGTGAGACGCGTAACCTCGCCCGCATTGCCGGCCATGACCGCGAGGATTTCGATCTGGTTCTGGATCTGGGCGCCAGCGCCCTGAATACGGCCTCGATTCCTCCACCGGGGTATTTCTCGCCCCAATCGGAGGCAGCATTGGCCGAAGCGCTTTCGAGCCTGCCCGAGATGGTGGGGGAGTTCGACAAGCCCAAGTACTTCAATTACGACCCGGACATCTGCGCGCACGCCTCGAGCCAGATCACGGGCTGCACCCGGTGCCTGGATGCCTGTCCGACGGTTGCGATCCGTTCGCTCCCGGATCGCATAGACGTCAATCCTTTCCTGTGTCAGGGCGGTGGCATCTGCGCCACGGCCTGTCCCACTGGAGCCATCACGTACCAGTATCCCCGTGTCAGTGACCTGCTCGAGAAGCTGCGCCGGGCGCTGCGCCGCTTTCACGACGAAGACGGGCGGGGTCCCTGGCTGTTGATCCTGGATGACGCCCTCGGGCGGGAGATCGCGGCGCCCGTGGTCGACCGGATTCCGGAGTCCGTCCTTCCCTTGTTCGTCGAGGAAGTCGGGTCGCTGGGCATGGACGCCTGGCTGGCTGCTTTATGCTACGGGGCTCACGGCCTCAGCATTGCCTGCACGCCGGCGCTCACCCAGCCGGTGCGCAAGGAGATCGGCCACCAGATCGAGATCGCGAATACGCTGCTGAACGCGCTCGGGCTCCCCGCAGATCGAATCAGGACGCTCGAAATCGCGGCGGGCACGGGCTGGTGGAGTGAACTTCCCGCCGGCACCAAGGAGCAAGTGGTCACGCCGACGGGGTTCGCAGCGGTGGAGGAAAAGCGGACCACGCTGCGTCTGGCTCTGGATCATCTCTACGAGAACGCGTCCAAGAGCCCCCAACGGGTGGCCTTGCCGGCGGGGTCGCCCTTCGGAGAGATCGACGTCGATGCAGGCAAGTGCACCTTGTGTATGGCCTGCGTATCGGTCTGTCCCGCTTCCGCTCTGCACGACGGTGACGATCTCCCGAAGCTTCAGTTCATAGAGGACAACTGCGTTCAATGCGGGATTTGCGAGCGTGCATGTCCGGAAGACGCCATCACCCTGCGGCCCCTTTATACTTATGACAGCGGCAAGCGGTCCAGCAAACGAACCCTGAACGAAGAGAAGCCCTTCCTGTGCATCCGTTGCGGCAAGCCGTTCACCACGGAAAATATGATGCAACGGATCCGCAGCAAGCTCGCCGGCCATTGGATGTACCAGGACCCGATGCAACAAAAGCGACTGGAGATGTGCGAAGACTGCCGCGTCGAAGATCTGTTCCTCGAGGGCGGATCCCTTGACCCTTTCGGCGAGCCTCCCAAGCACTGAGGATGGTAAATTTTGACCCACATGGTTCGAATTTAACCATTTTGTATCGTGAAAGCGCGCTTTGATGCATGAAAGGTAGGCTATACTGAACTATGTGTCATTCTTTTTTCTTTCAAACTGGCAGGTCTTATGCAGGAGCCTACAGGTGAACGGAGATCCGGGTGTGACGATTGACGCACCGGCAGTCTCCGAGGAAGACGAGTTCCGGGCCGACACCTACAGGCTGTTGGGAAATCTGTTGGCCCGGGTGCCGGACGAGCAGTTGTTGGATCGGTTGAGGTCGATCGAGGTACCGGAGGACGAGCAGGAGGCGGACATGGCCGCGGCCTGGAAGACCCTGGCCGTTGCGGCGCGCCGC
>JBAUWJ010000310.1:0-3817 GCA_049583715.1 Arenicellales bacterium
CCACTGTATAACCGCAAACAAGCAAGACGGCCCCATGGAACGGGGCCGCGTTGCTCATGGAGCAGGATGGAGGGTCTTGCCCGACGTTCCGCTGTCCAGCGTCGGTGGTCCTGCCCTCATGCGGGAACGTTGCTATGATTCGCGCGGTCGAGGGTTTGGGGCCAAAGATGTCCAAGGTCGATCGGCTCTGAGGCCAAGCGGACTTCGCCCTCTTCCAGACCGTATCCCGCCTGCGACCAGGCGCGGGGGCCGCCGGCGAGGACGTAGACTTCCCCTTCGACCAGATCGCCGGGCTCGGGCGTGGTGAACCGGGCCAGCAGGCCGTCGTCGTCCACCAGCACCACCCGGCCCCCCGCACCGGCGCGACCATCTCCGTCTCCTGCACGAGCCGGCCGCCAGGGACAGGGAAGAAGCCGGGCAGGTGGCCGGCCTCGTACTCTTCGAGGCCGCTCCGATGAACGACTAACCAATGAGATAGGCGGTCCGGGCCAGCTTGCGCAGGGTCTTGTCCAACGCGACGGCGATGTAGTGAGGAAGTACATTCGGGTCCACATCTTCGCCCCCCTCCTGGAAGTGCAGCTTGCGGTCGACGACCTTTTTTGTCATCGCCGTCACCAGCTCGTCCCGAGTGCGGGTGCCGTCGAGCAACTGCAGGACTTCGCGGGAGAATGTGTCCAGCGCGAGCGTGTCGCGCCGCTGATTCACGACCCCTCCACGATCGCCGTGTTCGGCATAGTAGCGTGCCAGCACGCTGGCCAAAGGTTTGGCGCTGACCTCCGTGACGCAGTTCAACGCTCGGGCACGGAGATCGAGCAGACCCGATGCCTGACAAGCCAGCAGGTCCCTGGCCAGGACCCAGCGTCGGTTGTCAGCATCGCCCGCCTGAGGAAGCTGTGACAATACATGCTCCACGAGTGCGTCGAAAGAGATCGTGCAGGGCCAGCGCCGGCCGAGCTCCGCCAGCGCCAACTTGGTGGCTGGGTTGGTGCTGAAAGTGATAGCACCGTCGGCCAGCTCGAAACCTTCGCGTGTATCGTCCTCCAGCTTCGGTGTCTTCGATTTGGGCTTGACGGCAGAGGCTATGTGCATGTCGTACAACGACGCCGGGTCATGCGGGAGCCGCAGTTTCTGGGTCTTAAGGCATAACACGCTCTCACGGCCGCGCCGATTCATCAGGAAATCTTTGTACTGCTCCCGTCGCAGGGGGTCGGATACGCTGCCCAGCTCCTTTCGCGCCCGCTCCAGCAATGTCCGGTGCTGGTGGGCGTCCGGCGCCGTGTCGCACACGTACTTCAACCCGTGCGCGCCCGCCAACTTCGAGAACTCGTAGAAATACAGCGGCAAGGTCTCGACGTTGAGGATCTCATGGTAGAAGTTCGCCGAATACTCCTTCATCGACCCGTGCAGGTAGGCCAGGTAGTGCCGGTGCGGGTGAGTGCTGTCCGCGAGGACATTGGCCATCAACTCGATGAACTGCTTCGCCTGCTCCAACCGCTCGTCCCGGTCCTCGATATGGGCGACGTGGAACAGCACCATGTCGCGGACGGCGAGGTCCACGTAGTAGCCCGGCCGGCTGGCGTAGGCGATGCAGGCGAGGCCGTGGGGGCTGAGTGAGGCCGTGCAGATGGCCAGGATCTTCTCGCGGACCGGGACCGGTACCCAGGTGAACACGCCTTGGGCCAGGATATAGTCGAACTCGCCCAAGCGGTCGGGCAGCTCGAGAAGGTCGCCCTGCCGGAACTCCACGTTGTCGGTCCCGGTCTGCTCAGCCAGCTTCCGGGCTTCCTCAATGTGCCGCGGTGAGAGGTCGATCCCCAGGAACTGCGAATCCGGTGAATCCTGGGCCAGCGCCACCAGGCCGCCGCCGCGGCCGCAGGCCAGCTCCAGTACCCGGCAGCGATTCGGGCGCGCCGCAGGGATGCCGCGCAATCGCGCCAGTGCGTACAGCCGGTCCGGGTGGCTGGACGCATGGGCGTGCAGGTAATAGGGAATTTCGTCGTAGGAGGACCGCAGCTCACCGACGGCGTCGTCGAGTTCGAGGCTGGCTGGATTCATGGACTGATCGAGGGACGCTGAACGCTGGTTTACGGACAACAATAACACGAAAGGCCCGCTTGCACGGGCCCTTCGCTGATCGTCTGTACGCCAGTGGCGGCGTACTCGTTTGAAGCCAACCGGTCTCCTTAGTTCTCTTCCGCCACGACGTTGAGCACCAGCTCGCAGATATCCGGGTTGCACACGCCGTCAGGATCGAAGGAGTAGGTAAGAGTCACCATTTGTCCGACCGTTATGTTGTACATGATCATGAAATCGTTCGCGATGCCGGAGCTATCCGTCATATCTGATTCGCTAGTTGGCCCATCGTCGCCGCCTGATATCATGAGCATGACTCTAACCATTTCTATGCTGGCGCCGTTGACCGCCTGGATCTGCGCAAAAGCGTTGCTCAACATGGCCATCATGCCCGAGGTAATGACGGCGTTCAGGGCAAGGCTACCCCCATCCATGTTTGTTAATGTTCCAATCCCCGAATTACCGTCGATCGAACAACTAACGAACTCGAACTCCGGACAGCGGTCAGAGGTCTGCGCGTGGGCGGGCAGCATGGTGGTGTCTACGACGGGCTTGATCCACTGGCTCGGCAGCATATTGGCGGCCGCCAGTGCGCCAGCGCTGGCGGTCAGAGCCTTGACCAGGCGACGTTTGCTCGTGGCAGGGCGTTCGTCGGACTGCGGTTGTTTTGCCGTCATTGAACAGGTTCCCCCTTGATTACTTTCTGAGTTGAAAAACGGGCCTGCTGAGGCCTGCTGCGGGTGCGGGCATATGAATTAGCATGGATGCTGGTTATGCGTCAATTGGTATCTATACCCTCGACACCTCAATTGCCGCACCCTCATTTCGAACGCGACCGAGGATGTCATGCCTTTCTTCGGGATGAGCGTCCGTGATCGAGTCTGCGATATCGCAGACCCGCCTGATACATCGCATAGATCAAGCGTCTCAAGCTCCCGAAGACTGATCTTCATCGCCCCGCCGTCTTCCCATTGCACGAACCCGCCGTCCGAGCGGGCGATTTCAACGCGGTAGAGGTTCGTTCTCACCAGGACGTCTGTGTCGCCGACCAGGTCCTCCAAATCATCGGCAAATCCAGGCACCACGAAATATGCGTGCCCGTGGTTCGACTCGGTTCCCTTGTGCTGGGCGAGCGAAGGGATGGCGCACGGGATCTTATCGATCCCATAGGCCTCCTTCAGCCAATGCGCCACCAGGACATCGGCGAATCCCCGCAAGCCTCGTCGTTGGGAGAAGCCCACGAATTCGGCAAACGACAGCGCCGCGTCCGCGCACAGGGCGAAGCACTGAATCCCGTAGTATTTCTCTGCCGGTATGTCCCGGAAACGGTGGCCCTCGAAATAACCATCCACGATCTCCTGGCAGTAAGTGGCAAAATCCCAGACGATGCGGTCGCCGCCCAATGCCGCTATGTGATCACCACCGCCCTTGGAGAACTGACGAAAGCCGCGATAGTCTTCGGCTGCATCGGAGACCTCGATCAAGCGCATTGAAGGAGTCCTTCCGTCGCGAATCGGTGCCGCGGGAGCATCACGACCGCCGCGTCCCGGGAAGATCCGTGTAGGCTCTGACCCGTCGCCACTCGAAAGGTCCCTCTGTTTGCCAGAGTTCCCCCTCTCCCACCGCGGAGCCGGGAGCCATCGCGGCGCCAACTCCATCGGCATTACTGTAAAATACCGACATGAGCGTCAACGAGTCGAAGGCGGGCCCCGATAACGGCGCCCGGCAATATGCGAACGCGTGG
>JBAUWJ010000311.1:0-2255 GCA_049583715.1 Arenicellales bacterium
CGAGCTTCACTTCCCGTCCGGAGCCCGCCATGTTCTCCCGTTCCGCCACGCGCCGCGCCCGCTCGCTGCTGGCGCCGTGCTTGGAAAGGATGTACACCGTGGACCCGCTTGCAGCGCGGTCAGTGGAGGCATCCGCGTGGATGGAAACGAAGAGATCCGCCTTGTGCTCACCGGCGATGCGGATGCGTTCGCGCAGGGGCAAAAAGACGTCCCGGTCCCGCGTCAGCACGGTCCTGAACCCCTTCTCGCCGGAAAGCAGGTCCGCCAAACGCAGGGAGATCGGCAGGACCACGTCCTTCTCGCGGGTGCCCCGCCGGCCGATGGCGCCGGGATCGTGCCCGCCGTGGCCGGGATCGATCACCACGACCACGTCCCTCAGCACCGTCTTCTGCGGCTGTGCCCCGGCACCCGGAGCGTTCAAGGTCACGAGCAGCCGGTAGTCCGGATGACCCGCAGCAGGTGGTAGGAGCGTAGCAACGGGATGGACGGTGCCGCGCAGATCGAGGACCAGCCGTACCCTCCCCGACGGGTGCGTTGCGTATCGGAGACGTTCCACCACGGACCCCGCGGCGCCTTGAAGCCCGAGCGGACGGGCGACGGTCGACGGCTCGAGGTCGATCACCACACGGTCCGGGTTTTTCAGGGTGAACACGTGGTGGTCGACCGGACCGCTCAGGACGATGTCGACATGGGAAACGCCCCCCTGCGTCGAGCCGCGGATGGCGCTGATGAGTGCAGTCTCGGAAGCGAAGGTGGCGCCCGGGAGGATGGTGGCGACGCCGATCGCGCCGATCGCCTCGAGCGCACGAGTCAGAAATGACCGTCGCAGGTCGGACCGGCGGCAAACGCACATTTTCGTCAGCTCCGATACAGTATCCCGATTACCCGGCTTCGGAGTATGCACTACATTTCAGGAAATTCAATAGAAAAAGGCAGGAAAATTAGGTAGATATGGGGTATTGATGAGGTAATTTCTCTTGATGGCAGACCCTCTGCCCGGTCTGTCTCGTAAAGCGGGTCACCGGTTGGGTCCTTCCGGGACCGAGACGTCGTTCATGTTGAAGTGCTGCGGCTCACCGCCGCAGGCGGCCAGTCCCGCCGTCAGCACGGCGACCGGCAGGAGCGAGCGAAGCGGGGTCACTCGCCGGTGGCGCTGCGTACGTCGAAGTCCACGGTGAGCTTGTCGCCGTCGCCGAAGAGCAGGGTCACCGGCAGCTTGTCTCCGGGCTTGAGGTCGTTGTGCGGTTGCATCAGCATGATGTGATAGCCGCCCGGCGCGAATGTCAGGCTGTCGCCGGGCTTCACATCGATGGATTCGACATGCACCATCCTGTCGACGCCGTTTTCGTGAATCGTCTTGTGCAGCATGACCTTGCCGTAGCCCGGCGCGGAGGCGCCAACCAGGGTCACCGTCTTGTCGCCGCTGTTCTGCAGAGTGAAATAGCCGCCCTGGGGCAGGTTCCCGGGCAGCAGGCGTACCCAGCCGCCGGTCACCGTCAGCGGCTGCGCCCAGGCGATGCCCGCCGTTGCGAGGCCCACCGCCGCAAACAGCAGGTAAGAGCTCAAGGGCCCAATGAATGAACGCATGGCATAGTCCTCGTATGTGAAGTCAGCTGTTCAATGACGCCAGGGCTTTCAAGTCGTGCGTGATCGCGGGGGCCTTGGTTTTGAAGGTCGCCAGCAGGCGCGCCTTGCCCCGGCGGTCGAAGATGAACACCCCCGAGCTGTGGGTGACGGCGTAGTCGCCGTTGGCGTCCGGCTTGCCGTAGCTGTAGGTCACCCTGTAGCGCTGGGTCACGGTGCTCAACTCGGAAGGCGTCGGCCTCAGGCCCGTGAACTCGGGACCGAAGGCCCGGGTGTAGGCGGCGAGCCGGGCCAGCGTGTCACGCCTGGGATCGACGGTGACGAACAATATCCTGACCTGCCTGGCGACACCGGGCTCCAGGGCGCGAACCGCCCGTCCCAGTTTGGCCAGGGTGAGCGGGCAGGTATCGGGACAGTTGGTGTAGCCGAAATACAGCATTACGATGTCACCGCGATAGTCGCCCGCATCGACTGGCTTGCCTTGATCGCTGGTCAGGTGGAACTCGAGCGAATGCACGAGGTGCGAGACGTTCTTCAGCTTCCACGAGGGGCCCTGCGAGCAACCGCCGAGGAACGCGGCGAGTACCCCGGCGACGATCAGCGCCGGCAAGGCCCGGCTGAAGAAGCGAGTGTGTCCGTACGATGTTCGAAGAGGATGGCCTGTCATGCGG